>NZ_JBFTHT010000004.1:0-316931 GCF_056394385.1 Arthrobacter sp. 10N44_2
CCGGACCAGCGCCCGTCCGCAAACCAGACATGTCAGAGATATACAAGCACCCCAGCCACCCTAAGCTTTCAAAGCTTAGCTACCCCTGATTTGCCCCGCCGTCACTGGGAAGCAGGACCAATCCATACACACGTTTTGTCCTATAACCCGGGTTTTTTGTTGGTTGCGGCGGGACGGGGCCGTACGGCGCCGCATAGGGCCAGGGCACACCTATGGCAGAAGAAGGCCCCGCAGCCCACGAGGGCGGCAGGGCCTTCTTGTAGTTCGTGCGGGGTCAGTGGGTGCGACCGGATGCTTATGCGGGGACGTCGAAGCGCTGGCCCTCGGGTTTTGATTCCAGCAGCGTGAAGACGAGGAGAATGATGCCGCCGATAAACGGGATGAGCACGATGAGGTACATCCAGCCGCTGAAGTTCGCGTCGTGGAGGCGACGGACCGTCAGGGCCAGCGACGGGACAATGACTGCCAGGAACCAGACGGCTGCCAGGATCAGCCCGACCATATAGGCCGGGCCGGGGACGCTGGCGCCGTTGGGGCCCAGTTTTGCGCCGGCCGCGCCACCGGCAAGCATGATGACGTTCAAGACGATCGAGACGAGTCCGGAGACGAGCATCCACCACCAGTATTCGCTCCGGCTGGCGCGGCCGGAGAACGTCCCGTACTTCCTGAAGAACCGCGACGCGGCCTCTGGCAGGGAAGCGCCGTAGAGCGGTGCCCAGAGTGGCACGGGCCCGGATCCCTGAGCCGGGTACGCCGCAGCGGCGTACGGGTTTGGCGCCCACCCTGGGTTCTGCCGGGGCTGCTCGCTGGGCCACATCTGCCGGCCGGTGCCTTGCTGAGAATTATGCGGATCTGACATGTGATGCTCCTTCACTGGTGTGGCGGGTGGATCCGGGAGGGTCAGGGGACGTCGGCCGCGGCGGAATCGCTGAAGTGTGGCGCCTGGCTCGGCGGGGGCTGGACATGGGTCTGGGCACGCTCGGCTCCGCGGCCTTGCGCGTTGTGGACCTCGAGGCGGTGACGGCCTGCGATGACGGAGCTTGGACTGCTGCCGAGTAGCTGGCGCGGTTGTGCCATGGTTCCCCCAATACCGGGCACCCCAGCGGGCCCCCGGCTGTCATGCTACCGGCGTTTTCGTCCCGTGGGCACTATGGCATCCCGGAATGTTTCCGCAGGTCAGGGAGCAGAACGGGCCGACACCTTGGTGTGCCGTCCTTAGGGACGGAAGCTGCTCGACGAGACGGACGTGTGGGCGCGGGTTGGGCGCGGTTGGGCGCGGGTTGGGCGCGGTTTAGGCGGCGCAGACGAAGGTAACCCTCAGAGATGCGGTGCCGCTATTTGCAGGTGGCGAGAATCCCGGCGATGGCGTCGTGCTCGGGACGGGTCATCCACAGTTTGTACTTGGCCTTCACGGCCGTCTGGCGGGCGACGTATTCGCACCGGAACGCCTTGTTGGCCGGGAGCCAAGCATCGGCCGAGGAGTCTGACTTCTGCTGGTTCGCGGGGCCGTCGGCGGACATCAGGTTCAGCGGATCGTTGGCGAGCTGGAGGCGCTGGCCGGCGCTGATCTGCTGGGCGCCGGTCTGCCAGGCCAGCGACAGGGGAATAATGTGGTCGATCTGGACGTCCGCCGAGTTCTCACCACGGGTGAAGGTGATGGTCTTGCCGGTGTATTTGTCGGCAAGCTTGCCGGAGGCGATGACGCAATCCCTGGTCCCGGGCTTGGTCGTCACGTCGGTGAGGTCACGGCGGAGCATGTCGTTGCGCGTGTCGCAGCCGTTGTGGTCCACATCGGACCAGGCGGGACCGAACTGCCCGCGGCTGTACCCGGTCTTTGGGGCCTTGCCCTTCACCGGGATGGACGCCAGCTGGGCTACGGCCGCGGCGGCCTCGCCCGGGTGCGCGGTGCCGGTGCCGGGAGCCTGGGACGCGGCCGCGCTGTGCACGGCGTCAGCGACTTTGGCGCCAACGTGGGCTGCGGCATCACAGCCGGCGAGGGAGCCTGCGAGAAGCAGGCCGGCAAGGACGGTCAGGGACTTGGTGGCGGCGGAGCGGGAGATGTTCATGCCTATCATGAGTGCGGCGAAAATGACCAGATTACCCGCGCCCCGTTCCGCGCCCGCGCAGGCCGGAGCATGGAGTCGCTCACGTGCAGCTGTGGCCGCGGCTCCAAGCTGCTTCTCGTCAACACGTTGCGCGGTGAGGGCGTCCTTGCACGGCCGGCTACTTCAGGGTGAGCACCGGGTTCACGGGAGCCTTCAGCGAATCCACCTGCAGGCCTACGGACAGTTTCTGGCCGGCGGCGACCTTGGTGGCCCAGTCCGAGCCGCTGCAGGTCACCGACACCTTGGGGAGTACCGTGCAGCTGATGCCCCAGGAGTTGGCCACCCGGGTGACGTTCGGATCGGGCCAGCTCACGCTCCAACCGGCCGCCGCCCGGAGGCCGGTGACCTCGATATTGGCCACGTAGCCGCCGGTCCATGAACTACCGAGTTTCCAAACCGCGCTGATCGGCGCGCCCGATGTAGGGGTGGGAGACGGCGAGGGCGTCGGCGTGGCGGTCGGCGTCGCCGTGGGCGTGGGCGACGGCGTGGCGGTCGGCGATACCGTCGGCGTCGCAGTGGCGGTCGGCGTCGGCGTCGCGGTTGCGGTTGCGGTCGGCGACGGCGTCGCGGTGACGGTCGGCGTCGGGGTGCCGTTCAGGATGGGCGCGAGCGCGGCCAGTTTGGCGGCCTCCGGGGTGCGCCAGTCCGCCTGGACAAGGCCTCCGGTAATGCCGCTGTTCGGGTTGAACGCCCAATACGCGAAGCTCATGGAATTGGTCCCGAGGTAGGAGACGATCTTCTCCATCCACTGCTTGTCCGACGTGGTCTGCAGCACGGTCCCGAACTCCCCGAGCAGAACCGGGGCGATGCCCTGCTTCTGGATGTAACCCCAGTTGGCATCCCACACGGCCGGCAGGTTGTTGGGGTAGGTGGGGTCGCTGAACCACTTCTGCGCAAACAGCGACGCCGGGTAGTCGTGCGGGGAATAGACCACGCGGTTGGGCGTGGCCAGGGTGACCGGCTTGTTCTTGACGTCGGCCAGGCCCCCGCCCCACCAGGTGGAAGTGCCGTTGCCCTGGTTCTCGATGCCCTCAACGATGATCAGCAGGTTGGGGTTTGAGGCCAAGACGGCGTTGCCGCCGCGGGTGGCCGCGGCCTGCCAGTCGGTGGCCGCGGCGCCGCCCCACGTCGCCGCCCCGGCAGGCTCATTGTGAAGGTCGGCGCCGATGACGGTGGGATCGTTCTTATAGCGGGCGGCGAGCATTTGCCAGTCAGCGATCCACTTCGACTCCGGGTAGGCGGAGGTGTACCAGAGCGGGGACTGGTCGGCAGAGGACGGCCGGTGCCGGTCCAGGATGATCTGCAGGCCGTTGGCCTTCGCGCGGGCGATCACCATGTCCATCAGGACCAGGGGCGTCTTGCCCTCCAGCGCGTAGGCGCGGTTGGCCCAGTAGTTCAGGTTGCCCTTGATGGATGCCGCTGCCAGGCACTCGTTGGAGAACGGAAGGCGGACGGTGTTGAATCCCATCGATTTGATGTTGGCCAGGGCCTCGTCGATGGTCAGGGTTCCCCAGAGCCCGTGCGGCATGCAGTCGGTGGTTTCCATGCCGAACCAGGACGCGGCCTTGATCGTATACGGGGCGTTGTTCGAGTCCAGGATCCTCGCGCCAGAGGTGTGCAGCCAGCCGGTGGGCGGCGGCGTTGTGGCGGCAGAGGCCAGGGGAAGCGAGGCCGCGGCGACGCCGGTGAGGGCCAGTCCGGCAGCCACAGCGATGCTCAGAAGTGTGGCAGTCAGGCTCGGGCGCCTTCCCCCGGCGTGGAGTGGGGGATTCGAAAACGGTTTCACAGTTCCTCCGTGAGAATGGCGTGCAGGTGCGGCCTGGTTGGTGCGGCTCTTGGCGCGCGGGGCGGCACCGAGGATGAGGGCCCCTTCCGGCGGGTGCCGGTGGGTGCCGTCCGAGCTCATGGGTGTGTTGCCTTTCAGTCCGTCATTGTGGGTCCCCCCGGCCCGCACAATACGGATCGGCTCTCAAAAAGTACCAAGCTGCCGCCCAGAAAGAACCTCTTTGGCCAATATTTCCTTCTGCGCCTCGACCCCGCGACAGGCCCCTGACCTGCGTATTGTCTTTTTCCGGGCCGTCCGTCAGCCTTAGGAAATGGAACGGCCCCGGCGCAGGATGCCAGCCGGCCAGCAATACCCGCCGTCGCGGTCCGGCCAAACCGGGAATTGGCGGCACCGGCTGTGGGGCCCGGTTGTCGGCTTCGGCCTGGTCAGCCTCGCCGCGGACATGGTGTCCGACGGCGCCCGCCCGCTCGGCGGTCCCCTGCTGGCCCAGCTCGGTGCGTCCGCGCTGTTCGTCGGCCTCGTGACCGGCGCCGCCGAAGCCGCGTCCCAGGGACTCCGGCTGGTGTTCGGCCCCTGGGCGGACCGCACCGGGAAGTACTGGACTTTCACGATGGCCGGCTATGTGCTGACGGCGGTGTGCGTCCCGCTGCTGGCATTGACGCCGTTCGCCGGGACCGCCGGGATGGCCCTGGCGGCCGTGCTCATCATCGGGGACAGGGTCGGCAAAGCCGTCCGCAGCCCGGCGAAAACCGTGCTGCTCGCCACCGTTGCCGGGCCGGTTGGCCGGGGCCGCGGCTTCGCCGTCCACAAGTCCCTCGATCTGGCCGGGGCGCTCTTGGGCCCGTTGCTCGTCTCGGCGGTGCTGGTTACCACCGGCTCACTGCCGGCAGCCTTTGCGGTGCTCATCATTCCGGCGGCGGCGGCGCTGGCGATTCTCGTTTGGCTGCGCCGCCGCGTCCGTGATCCCGGCGCGGACAGGCCTGCGGCCGACCCCTCCGACCTGCCGGAGCCGCCCCGCGGGAAACCCGCCGGGCGGCCGCCGTCGGCGCTCTCCAGCGACTTCATCTTGTTCGCGTTGGCCGGGTTCTTCTGGAGCGCCGGACTGGTCGCCTTTGGCGTCATCGCCTATCACCTGACGGCCGACGTGGCCGTCCCCGTCCCGGTGGTTCCGCTGCTGTACGCCGGCGCCATGGGAGCCGGCGCCGTCGGGGCCCTCGCCAGTGGCGTCCTGTACGACCGCGCCGGGGCGGCCGTGCTCCTGGCACTTCCCGTGCTGATTATGGGGGTGCCCGTGCTGGCCCTGGCGCCGAGCGCCGGGCTCGTGCTCGCGGGCGTCCTGGTCTGGGGCGCCGCCACCGGCATCCAGGACTCCACGGTCAAGGCGTTGGTTGCCGATCTGGTGCCCCAACCCCGGCAGGGCACGGCGTACGGGGTGTTCGCGGCGTTCGAGGGCGCCGGCGCCTTGGCCGGCGGCGCCCTGTACGGGTCACTTTACGGCGCACGGCCGGTGCCCATCGCTGCCGTGGCCACACTGCAGGCAACGGCCTTCGTCCTGCTGCTCGTCACGCTGCACCGGGCCCGGCACGCATCACCTGGCCAAGGGCCCGCGGATGGGCTGAGTTAGCGCGCCCAGACCGAGGCCGCGCCGGAATGTCCCGTGATGATGCTCTGGTAAATGAAGAAGCCCCCCGCGAGGGCGCCGGCAATCAGGACGGCTCCCCGGACAATCCGGTTGCTCCGAAGGCCGCCAAGGAACGCCAGGCGCCGGCCAAAGGGCTCGTAGGTGACTATCAACATTGCCGCGACCAGGACGAAGAAGATCACGGAAAGCACTTTGAGTACGTCACCTTCCTGGGCGTGCTCGTGGACCACCGCCGACGCCGGACGGACTTTCTCCAACTGCTCGCCTGCCTGCGCGGTCAGGAGTGTTACTGGCACCAGCCCCAGTGACAACACGCCCAGGGGCCAGGCCAAGTAGCCCCACCAGCGCCGTGCCACGGCATAAACGATGGCGGCAAGACCTGCGATGGGCGCTAATACCACTACGGCGTGGACGAGCAGGACATGGGCCGGGAGCCCACCAATTTCGATCAAGTGAAATCTCCTCCAGAACGTGACGGCACCGGGTCTGATGATGGGGCAGCGAACTCGCGGCGGGGCCAGACTCCTATGATTCTTGCATGGGATCGCGGGAACTAGCGGGCATTGCCGGACCGCTCTATGCATTGCCCTACGGGGATTTCGTGGCTGCTAGAACGGCGGCGGCCAAAGACGTCAGTTCCGCGGGCGTCACCGCCGCCGAGCAGCGTGCCCTGGCGGCCGCAGTCCGTGCCCTGCCCAAGCCGTCGGTGGCGGCGTGGGCGGTGAACATGCTGGCGGCGCACAGCCCCGAAATCCTGCGGGAGCTGGCTGCGCTGGGGACGTCGATGCAGGCCGCACAGGATGCCCTGGATGCAGCGGACCTCCGTCGCCTCGCCCAGCAGCGGCGCCAGCTCCTCGGCAGCACGGTGAAGGCGGCACAGGCCTTGGCGGCCCGGCACGGACGGGCCATCAGCGCCGCCGTCGCGACGGAAGTGGAGCAGACCCTGCGGGCCGCCACCGCCGATCCGGGGGCCGCCGCCGCCGTACAAAGCGGCTGCCTGCTCCGGGCGCTCTCGGCGGACGGGGTCGACGTCGTCGATCTCGCCGGCGCAGTGGCTGTCCCGGGGAGCCATGCGGCGACGGTGCCCGGCACTGGAGCCGCGCCTGAAACGGCCAGCGTCCGCGGGACAGAACCAGCGCCCGGCGCCGGCGGGACAGAACCGGCGGACCGGACCGCACAGCGTGGCACAACTGCCGGCGGAAAGCCGACAACGGAACAACCCCGCCTCCGGGCCGTCGGCACGGCACGGATGACGCCCACGCCGTCGGCGGTGGAACGGGCGCGGGCCGCCCTGGAGGCAGCCGAAGTGGCCGCCGCGGAAGCCGACGAGGAGGCAGGCCGCGCGGCCGCGGAGCTGGCGGAGGTGACGGCGGAAACCACCCTGCTGGCCGACGAGGTGCGCGAGCTCAGGCGGCGTCTGGACGCGGCAGAAGCCGGTCTCAAAACGGCCCGGAAGAATCACGAGCTGGCGACGGCTTTGGCGCAGCAGACGGCACGGGCCGCCGACCGCCAGCGCCGCAAGGAAGTCCTGGCGCGGGAACGGGTGCTGCGGCTCGGCAACACGCCGGAGGAGTGAAGTCTTAGTGTCGGAGGTCAGTCGCACACTGGAATCATGGAGAACAACCAGAATTTCCAGCAGAGTTTCCGCCATGATATCGAGTCAGATTTTGAGGCGGATTTCAACGACGCACAGGACGGCGCACTGTATTTCGCGGTCACCTACCTGGACACCGACTGCGGCCGGATCCGCACCGAGAGCTTCGATGACGCTGCCGCCGCAGACCGCTTCGCCAGCCGCTGCGTTGCGGGCGAAGACGGCTGGGCCGTGGTCGATGCAATTCCGGCGAAAGAGCGCCGGGCCGCCGCCTGACTCCCGAGACTTTCGGGACCGGCGCCTGTGTCCGGGCCGTCTTTCTCCGAGCGTGTGGGATTGGCCGGTCACGGACCCGGACGGAGGGAAGGGGCCGAACGGCGGGAAGGTCCCGGACGCCCGAAGGGCCTCCACCCCGTGCGGGGTGAAGGCCCTGTGTGATCGCCGGCTGGCTGCCGGCGTCATGGGAGGTGCTTAGGCGAAGTCGGAGACGGCCGGATCCGGACCGATCCGGCCAGCATCTTCGGCGGAACGGTCCAGCCCGTTAATGGCCTGGATGTCAGTCTCGTCGAGGCTGACGTCCAGGGCCGCGTAGTTCTCGCGGATCCGGGACTCGGTCACCGACTTCGGGATGACCACGTTGCCGATGGCCAGGTGCCAGGCGATGACAACCTGGGCCGGGGTGGCGCCGTGCTTGGCGGCAATCTGGGCAATGACGGGGCTCTCGAGGAGCTCGCCGCCCTGGCCCAGCGGCGACCATGCCTGGGTGAGGATGCCCTTGGACGCGTTGAATTCGCGCAGGTCGGCCTGGCTGAAGAACGGGTGCAGTTCGACCTGGTTGATGGCCGGAACTACGCCAGTCTCATCGATCAGGCGCTGCAGGCCTTCCTTGGTGAAGTTGGAGACGCCAATGGTCTTGACCCTGCCCTGCTTCTGGAGCTCGATGAGGGCCTTCCAGGTGTCAACGTATTTGTCCTGCTTGGGCTGCATCCAGTGGATCAGGTACAGGTCCAGGGTCTCGAGGCCGAGCCGCTCCATGGATTCCTCGAACGCCTTCAGGGTGGACTCGTAGCCCTGGTCCGCGTTCCACAGCTTGGTGGTGATGAAAATTTCCTCGGGCTTGAGGCCGGAACGCTCGATGGCGCGGCCTACGCCTGCTTCGTTGCCGTAGATCTTTGCCGTGTCGATGTGGCGGAAGCCGGCCTCGAACGCCTGGACAACCACCTTTTCGGCCACGTCATCTTCAACCTGCCACACGCCGTAGCCAAGCTGGGGGATGGTGTTGCCGTCATTGAAAGTCAGTTCCGGTGAAAAAGTCATATAAGTATCCTGCCAACTTCGGCGCCCTCCGGCCAGCGACAGGCCGCCGCTAAGCTAGGCGCGTAACCGGGAATACCCGGGGATTTCGGGAAATATCGGGAACCCCAGCCATGCCGGGGCGGGCCTGTGCAAGAGACTAATTCGCGTAGCGGCTCAGGCTGGCGTCGGCCCGCCGCCGTCGGCTTCCGCAAGCCGCCGCTCGGCGTCGTGGACCTGTTCCAGCACGGAATCGGCGCGCCGGCGCACCGACGCGGCACCCGCCGGGACCGGCCCCACTGCGAGCCGGAGCATCGCGGCCGCCTCAGCCGTCATGGCCAGGGAGTTGCCAGCCGTCGACAGGGCGCGGTGGACCCCTGCCAGCGGCCCCGGGATATCCAATCCATTGCTGGGAAAGCGCCGCTGGGCCTCCACGCAGACCTGCCGGACCCGGGGCGCGAGCGCGGAGAGCTGATTGGCGATCTCGACGAGCTCGCCGTACAGGGCCTCGTCTTCGACCCCCTCAAGGACCTGGTGGTAGCGGTCAAGTCCGCGGTTGAACCGGTCGTGGGCGCGCCGCCAGAGCCCCTTGCCAAGTTCTGCGTCGTCCCTGCGGCCTTGCCGTGCTGCGCTGAAGAAGCCCAAGGTCGCGCTAAAGGTACTGGCCCGGGCCATGGTCAGGGTCCGCGGGTTCGGGCGGCTCGGGGGACTCCGCGCCGTGACGCGGCGCGGCGGCGCGGACCGGTTCGCCGTTTTCCCCGATGATGACGCCCGGCGCGATCACGGTTCCGGGCGGCAGCTGGCGCAGCTGCATTTGGGCGTAGGTGTGCTCCCTGGCGGCGTGCTGCGCCGCGATGGCCGTCTGGATGCCGTGGAAGAGCCCCTCAAGCCAGCCGACCAGCTGGGCCTGGGCTATCCTCAGTTCCGCGTCGGAGGGGGTGGCGTTCTCCGGAAAGGGAAGGTTGATCCGTTCGAGCTCCTCAACGAGCTCCGGGGCCAGGCCGTCCTCGAGTTCCTTGATGGACCGGTCGTGGATTTCAGCCAGCCGGACGCGGGCCGCGTCGTCCAGGGGCGCGGACTTCACCTCGTCCAGCAACTGCTTGACCATCGTGCCGATCCGCATGACCTTCGCGGGCTGGTCCACGAGGTCCTGAAGTTCGCTGCCCCGGGGCGGCCTGGGCCCGGCACCGGATCCACCGGCGCGGCCGGGCGGCACTGCAGCCGGTGGCGCCAGGGGCGTCCCGGGCAGGGCGTCATCCACGGGTGTGCCTTCGACGGGCACGTCGTCGGCAGTTTGGGCGCGGGGCTGAGTGTCGTGCTGATCGCTCATGGCTTCATACTCTCACGCGCCGGGCGCCCCGGACCCGGCGTCCGCCAGGAGCGGAGGGGCGGCGTCGGACACCGCTGTGCCCCACGCCGCCCCTCCCCCGGCCCGGCCGGGCCAGCTGCCCAGCGGCACCCGCTTAGCAGCACCGGCTCAGCAGCACCAGCTCAACAACACCGGCTCAGCAGCACCGCCTCAACAACACCGCCCCTGCGGGTTGGTGTCCTGCCGGTCGGTCCGGTCACGCCAGAACTCCCGCTCGGTGAGGGGACTGCTGGTGTGCCCGGAGGCCTCATGGTGCTCCAGGTACTTCTTGTAGGCATCGGCGCCCAGCACACCGCCGAGGTACCCGGCAAACCCGCGGAACCCCGCGAGGACCGCGTTCACACCCGGCCCCGCATCAGTGGTGCCCGGACTTTTCGAGCCGGTCGCCGGCCGGGAGCTGGTTCCACTCAGCCACGAGGTCACGCTCCGCCGCTGTGGGGACAAACCCTGCCGGGGCGAAGACACGGGAGGCCCGGGCGGGGTCTTCGTTCTCGGCGTTGGGGAGCCCCGCGGCCGTGTTCCGCAGGGCCTTGATGGTCGCCATCACAGCCGTGACGATGACGACGATGCTCAGCACCACGAAGATGATCGACAGCCATCCCTGGATCATGGTGTTGCGGACCACGGCCTCCATGGCGGCCTGGGTCTTGGCGGTTCCGAAGGACGTCTTGCCGTCCGCCAGAGCCTTGGCGAAGGCTGCGTTGTTGGCGAAGTAGCCCACCGCCGGAACGGGCGAGAAGATCTTGTAGAAGCTCGCCGTGATGGTCACGACGGCGGCGAACGCCAGCGGCGCCGCCACGATCCACAGGTACTTCGGGGCGGTGCGCTTGGCGGCAATGGCCAGGCAGACCGAGAGGGCGATGGCCGCCAGCAGCTGGTTGGCGATCCCGAACAGCGGGAACAGGGTGTTGATGCCGCCCAGCGGGTCGGTGACGCCCATGATCAGGACCGCGCCCCATGCGGCCACCATGATGGCCGTGCAGAGCCAGGCACCCGGGCGCCAGGAGTGTTCCTTGAACTTCGGGACGAAGTTGCCGATCGAGTCCTGGAGCATGAACCGGGCAACGCGGGTGCCGGCGTCGACGGCCGTGAGGATGAAGAGGGCCTCAAACATGATGGCGAAGTGGTACCAGAAGGCCATCATCGCGGTGCCGCCGATGAACTGCTGCATGATGTGGGCAAGGCCGACGGCGAGGGTGGGCGCGCCGCCCGAACGCGACACGATGCTTTGCTCCCCGACGTCCTTGGCCGTCTGCGCGAGATCACCGGCCGTGATGTTGACGCCGGACAGGCCCAGGCTGTTGACCCACGCGGCCGCGGTCTCGACGGTCCCGCCGGTCAGCGCCACGGGGGCGTTCATGGCGAAGTAGATGCCGCGGTCAATGGAGATTGCGGCCACGAGGGCCATGATGGCCACGAAGGATTCCATGAGCATGCCGCCATAGCCGATCAGGCGCGTCTGGCGCTCCTTCTCGATCAGCTTCGGTGTGGTGCCGGAGGCGATCAGCGCGTGGAACCCGGACAGCGCGCCGCAGGCGATCGTGACGAACAGGAACGGGAACAGGGCGCCGGAAAACACGGGACCGTTGTCCCGGCCGGCGAACTCGCTGAAGGCCGGCACGGTGATTTCGGGGCGGACCACGATGATGGCCAGCGCCAGCATCACAATCACGCCGATCTTCATGAACGTGGAGAGGTAGTCGCGGGGGGCCAGGAGGAGCCAGACGGGCAGGATGGCTGCGATGAAGCCGTAGATGATGAGGCCCCAGGCGATGGTGACCTTGTCCAGGTGGAAGAACGCGGCACCCCATTCGGTGCCCGCCACGGCGCCGCCGCCGATGATGGCGGCCATGAGCAGCACGAAACCGATCACGGACACCTCCATGACCTTGCCCGGCCGGATGAAGCGCAGGTACACGCCCATGAAGAGGGCGATCGGGATGGTCATGCCCACCGAGAAGACGCCCCAGGGGCTCTCGCCGAGGGCGTTGACAACCACCAGGGCGAGGATGGCCACGATGATCACCATGATGAGCAGGGTTGCGACGAGGGCGGCCGTGCCGCCGATGACGCCGAGTTCCTCGCGGGCCATCTGGCCCAGGGACCGGCCCCCGCGGCGCATGGAGAAGAACAGGACGAGGTAGTCCTGGACGGCGCCGGCAAGGACGACGCCGATGATGATCCAGATCGTGCCGGGCAGGTAGCCCATCTGGGCCGCGATGACCGGGCCCACCAGGGGGCCGGCGCCGGCGATGGCGGCAAAGTGGTGGCCGAAGAGGACGTTACGGTCCGTCCGGACGTAGTCCTTGCCGTCGGCCTTGTATTCGGCCGGGGTGGCACGGCGGTCGTTGGGCTTGGTCAGGTAACGCTCAATGACCTTGGAGTAGAAGCGGTAGCCGATCAGGTAGGTGCAGACGGAGGCGAACACAAACCAGATGGCATTGACGGTCTCGCCGCGGATGATGGCGAGCATGAACCAGGCGATCCCGCCCAGCAGCGCAATGGCCGCCCACAGCGCGATCTTGGCGGGCGTCCAGGCGCGGTCCGCGGCGTCGCGGACCGACTCATCCACCGACGTCGGCGGGAGGGACGGGTCCGGGACGACCCCGTCGTCGAGTTGCGCGGTGCCACGCGCGCTGCCCTGCGTGAGGTTGTTTGTGCTTTCGCGTTGTGTGCCATCTGGCATTGTGCCCATGTCTCCTCCTTGAGAAACCCAGCTGGGCAGTCCACCGGTACAGAACTGCCCTCCGGCACCCTACCAATGCGGGCGGGTCCCGGTCGGGTCCCTGCGCCCGGCGGTGTGGATTGCGCGACGAGCGGTCGGCCCGGCTACGCCCGGAGGTTGCTGAGCTGCACGAGGCGGGCCTCGCAGAGGTCCAGCCAGCGCACCTCGGCTTCGGTCTGGAAGATGAGGGAATCCAGCACCAGGAGCCTGGCGGTGTCGGCCGGGCGCTGAAGCGCGGCCGTGTCGCGGCGGGACTTGGTGTAGTCCTGCAGCGCGCGGATGGAGACCGTCCGCTGGGCCTGGATGATGGCGCCGACGTCTGTCCCGGGAATTGTGAGGCCGAGGGCGAGCTTGATGGCCAGTTCATTCCGGGGCGGATTCGCGCGGGATACCGGGGCCGTGAACCAGGAGCCGACTTCGGTCCGGCCGGCCGTGGTGATGCTGTAGATGACGTGCCCGTCGCCGTCGCCGCCGTCTTTGCGGACCAGCCCGTCGCGTTCCAGCCGGTCCAGGGTGGTGTAGACCTGTCCGATGTTCAGCGGCCAGGAGGACCCGGTGCGGTCCTCGAATTCGGTCCTGAGCTGGTACCCGTAGCGCGGGCGGTCCTGCAAGAGGGCGAGGAGACTGTGACGGATAGACATGGCGCCCCCGGAATCGCTAAGTCACGAAATCACACAGCATACACGCGCCCCAAGACGCGTGTATACCGCGTATGGAACCACGCTATCGTCTTTGGTGTCCTTGCCGCAAAACAGCGCATGCCCCGCACGGAATAAGTCGGCCCGGACCTGCGGTTTCAGGCCGGATCCGGCACCCCGCTACATGACCAGCAGGACCTTGCCCACGTGGTCGCCGGAGTCGAAGTAGGTGTGTGCGGCAGCGACCTGGTCCAGCGGGAAGCTCTTGGCCACGAGGGGCCGGATCCTGCCATCGGTCAGCATCGGCCACACGGCGTCTCGGACGGCGTTCATGATCACGGTCTTTTCCTCGACCGGGCGGGGACGCAGCGCGGTGGCGATGATGGCGGCCCGTTTCTGCAGCAGCTGGCCAAGGTCCAGTTCCGCCTTCGCGCCGCCCTGCAGCCCGATCACCACGAGGCGTCCGTAGTCGGCGAGCGCATCGATGTTCTTCTCAAGGTACTTGGCCCCGACGACGTCGAGGATGACGTCCGCGCCCTTTCCGCCGTTTTGCGCGCGCAGGCTCGCCGGGAAGTCTTCCTCCGCGTAGTTGATGGCGATGTCCGCCCCGAGGAAGGCTTTGGCGGTGCCGACTTTTTCCGCGTTCCCGGCCGTCGTGGCCACGCGGGCGCCAACGGCCTTGGCCAGCTGGATGGCCATGGTGCCGATTCCGCCTGTGGCTCCGTGGATGAGGACAGTTTCGCCCGGCTGCAGCTGCGCCGTCATGATCAGGTTGGAATAGACCGTCGCCGCGACCTCGGGCAGCGACGCCGCTGTGACCAGATCCACGCCGTCGGGGATCCTCAGGACCTGCCCCGCGGGCACGGCCACCTGCTGGGCGTAGCCGCCGCCGGCGAGCAGCGCCACCACCTTGTCCCCCACGGAAAACGCCTTGGTCACGCCCGGACCGAACCCTGCGATCCGGCCGGAGACCTCCAGCCCGGGGACCTCGGAGGCGCCCGGGGGCGGCGGGTAGAAGCCCTTGCGCTGCTGGACATCGGCACGGTTAAGGCCCGCGGCCACGACGTCGATCAGCACCTCCCCGGGGCCGGCCACCGGAGCCTGAACCTCACGGACTTCCAGGACCTCGGGTCCGCCGGGCTCTGATATATAGACAGCCTTCATGGAGCACTCCCGATTCCTAACTGGCTCCGCGCACGTTCGCCGCGATCGCCAGGTCCGATCAACATCACTCCCCAGAATATGGCGGGGAGCTGCACGCGTCCGCAAGCGCACCGTGTTTTTGGTTTTTGTTGCAGCCGACTGCCTATGAAAGACTACTCGTTAGGGAAGGTTGTCCGAGCGGCCGATGGAGCTGGTCTTGAAAACCAGTGTGCGGTGACCCCGTACCAAGAGTTCGAATCTCTTACCTTCCGCGGGAGCGCAGATCTTGCGCGGTTCAGAGGCCGGCCCGGGGCGATCGAAAGATCGTTCCGGCCGGCCTTACTCGTCTCCGCCCCGGGAGTGAAACTCCCGACCGGCCCAAGAATCATCTGCTGTCAATGTTGGCCGTGTTGGCGGCCAACTGGCAGCCCAAGGTAACGGTTCTGCACCGTCTTCCAGACCTGACAATAACTTCCGGCCGCATACCTGATACTGAGGTCTCGAGCGGGATAATCACCCCGCCGTCGCAAATATTGGGGGAACAAAAAGTGGGTCTCAACCGCACCGGGTTTTACGCGCATGTCACAATGGCGGGCATTGCTCTCAGCCTCGTCCTTGCCGGATGTGCATCACGGCCAGGAACTGATCCTGCCGCTGCCGCTCCGCGCTCGACCACCGGGGCCACGGCTGGGGCCGCGCCGACCGTGACGGCCACACCAACCGCCACTCCAGCACCGGTGGCGCCGACCGCCAGCGCGGCACCCCCGGTGGCGGCGCCTGCCCCGTCAGCGAAGCCTGCAGCACCTGCGCGGAAGACGTTCACTTTCCCGGATGGCCACATTTCCTTCACGTATCCGTCGACCTGGACCGTGCGCACGGTCCTCCCGCCTGCCCGAACCGTCCCCGGCGTTGAAGCGATCGTTTCCGACGGCGCCGGCAACGATCTGCTCTCACTACAAAATGGCTTTACCACTGGTTGTGCAGCTGCGCCCACCTCCCGCGAAGTGTTCGATAAGGCGCAGGCTCCGGGAATGACCGCACCAGACGGCACTAATCCTGTTTTTGGGTTCGCCGTGGAATCCTCTTCGACCCGCGATTTTTACGGAATGGGTCTCCGCGATCCTCGATACCTGGAGCAGGGCAAAGGCGTCACCTCAAGCTGCGGGCTCCTTGCAACGGGGAACGGAGGGCTCACCACGAGTGTTCTTTTCAACAACCCCGCGTTCCCGACCCGGGCCGCCGCTAAGGCCTGGATGGCAACAGACCAATACGCCCAGCTCAAGGCGCTGCTCGTCAGCCTGAACTACGTCTAAGGCAACTCCGGCGCCGGGTAACACGCTCTCTGGCGGCACGGAACTTTCCCTCCTTCAGCTGGTTGCCCGGCGCCGTTCGATCGTGGCGTCGTCGCTTGCACTCCAGCTGGCGAGGAGGTGCAGCCGTTCCGCTGAGGGCGAGCCCGGCTCGGCGGTGTAGACCAAGAGGACCAGGCCCGGTTCCGCGGTGATCGCCAGTTCCTCGTAGGCCAGCGTGAGTTCGCCGGCCACGGGGTGGTGAAAGCGTTTCGTGCCAGACCCGTGAGTCCGCACATTATGGGCGCCCCACAGTGTCCGAAACGTCTCACTGCGGGTCGACAGTTCGCCGACCAGGTCCTGCATGGTGCGGTCGTGGGGGTCGCGGCCGGCTTCAGCGCGCATGATGCCGACGCACATTTCGCCGAACAAGTCCCAGTCGGGGTAGAAGTCGCGCGAGGCGGGGTCGAGGAACTGGAACCGCGCCAAGTTGGGGGTGCGGCCGCCGTCCCCGATCACCGGAGAGTAGAACGCCCGGCCCAACGCGTTCGTCGCGAGCAGGTTCTGGTACGGGTCGCGAACGAATGCGACGCCCTCGGTGATCGCTTCCAGCGCCCACTGCAGGCTCAGACGCGCCCCTGCCTGGACGGTCGCGCGCCTGCGCGACCGTCCAGAGGTCGGGATGCCGTCTGCGGCGCGGGCCAGATCGAACAAGTGGGCACGCTCGGTGTCGTCAAGCCGGAGGGCCCGGGAGATGGATTCGAGCACGGACGAGGACGCACCGGCGATGGAACCGCGCTCCAGCTTGGCGTAGTACTCCACGCTGACGTCGGCGAGGACCGCAACCTCGCTGCGCCTCAATCCGGCCACCCGTCGGTTCGAGCCTGCCGCAAGGCCCGCTTGTTCCGGCGTCAGTCGTGCACGGCGCGACATCAGGAACTCACGCACTTCACCCCGGTTATCCATGCATCAAGGGTAAATCGCTGCGGCCAAACAAGGGGTTCCCTCCCGGTACACGTCTCACCGGGGACTCCCCCGCCCGCGGAAATCGGGCTTGACTGGCCAGAGCGTTGACTGTGCTTCCCGGCCTGCGGAACGGTCGACGACGTCGGGCGAGGCGCCGCTTCCGGTGGCTACGCAGCCACGCTTGACCAACCCCAACGCTGAGGCATTGCCGCCACCCACGAAAGGACCCGCATGACGACCGCCCCCACCCGAACACCGGCACAGGAAGCCAGTGCCTTGGTCGACGCCACACCAGAGGGCAGCGCACAAGAAAACAGAGAACAAGAAGACAACGCACAGCAAAGACTGCCCCTGACCGCACTCGTGGTCCTGGCCGCCATGGGATTTATCCTCGTCGCCACCGAGACCATGCCTGCCGGCCTGCTTCCTGTCATTGCCGCCGGCCTCCACACCGGCGAAGGTACGGTGGGTCTGCTGGTCAGCGCATACGCCCTCGGAACGGTCATCGTCACCATCCCCGCGATCATGCTGACGCGTGGCATGCGACGAAAGCCGCTGCTGCTCGGCGGTATCGCCGGTCTCGTGCTTGCCACCACGGTCACCGCAGTCTCACCCGATGTGACGTTGTCACTCGTGTCACGATTCTTTGCGGGCGCGTTCTCGGGAATCATCTGGGGAATGCTCGCCGCTTACGGGCGCCGCATCAGCCCGCCCCGGCACGCAGGGTTGTCCTTGGCCATCGTGTCCACCGGGGCGCCCCTCGGATTCGCGTTCGGCACCCCACTCGGCGCCTGGATCGGAACAGCTTTCGATTGGCGCTGGTCCTTCGGTGCCCTGTCCGTCCTGGGGGTCATCGTGGCTGCGCTGATCCTGGGGTGCGTCCCCGACGCCGCCGGCCAACCGCGGGCGTCACGGCTCCCCCTGGGCCGGGTGTTCAAAATCCCCGGCGTCGCCGTCATCCTGGCCGTCATCGTCGCCTGGATGCTCGCCCACAGCACCATCTACACCTACATCGCCCCCTACCTCCGGGCCACCGGCACCGGCCTCTCCGCCAGCCTGGTCCTGCTGGTCTACGGCATCGCGTCCGTCGTCGGGGTCGCCGTCACCGGTGCGCTGCTGGACCGCCACCCGAGGCCCCTCCTTCACCTCAGCGTCACCGTGTTCGTCGCTTCCGGACTCATTCTGCTGATCGGACATGCATCGGCAATGGCCATCCTGATCGCCGCCGCGCTCTGGGGCCTTACCTTCGGCGGCGCATCAGCCCAGGTCCAGGGACCACTCACCACCGCCGGAGGCGACAACGCCGACGTCGCCAATGCATTCCTCCCGGTCGCCTTCAACCTGGCTATCTTCGGCGCAGGCATTCTCGGCGCGCTCCTCCTGACCCCATTCGACGGGCTGGTGCTCCCGGTCGTCATGATCGCCCTCGGCATCACCGCCCTGCTGCTCACCCTGTACGGCCGACGCTCGGCATTCCCGCGCCGGCTCTGACTGGCTATTGGTGCCAAGAACAGCTACGGCAATGATCCCCGGAACGTTCCGGGCTGACCGGTGTCCATGCCTTGCGACAATGGTGACGGGACAAGAACGGCCGGCTGGTAGGCCGGCCGTTCCGGTTTCTCCTCGGCAAAGGAAACGGATTCAGCCCAGCTGAATCCTTCTTGTCCTGCGTCCAGGCCGCGATGGAGGTTGTTGCCCCTGGTTAGCGCGGCACGGTTCCGCAGCTGGTGAGTGGTTGCTGTGCCCCTAGCCTCAGGCGCCTGCTTCCGCTCCGTAAAGCCTGTCGAGCAGCCGCAATCCCCGGTGCGCCCAGGAAATTTCGGCTTCAGAATCGAGAATCAGCCCCTCGTAGGCATAGCGTTTGAAAGCCCGGGTACCTTCTCGGTCCTCCGGTGCCATTTTCTCGAGCCGACGGTTAAGTATGGGGAAGGCGCCGGAGTCGATCTGGTAAAGGATTTTCTCCCATCCTTGGATCTGGTCACTGTGGTGCTCTATATGCGCCCGAAGCTGTGCCCGAGCTGCCGAGGGCTCCGCGGTTTCCATGTAAGTCGCACGCAGGCGGACCTGGTCGCGCTCAGGCTGATAGGTGTTGGGTGTGTTCATCCAGGCCGCAAAGGCCTCTTTCCCTGACGCCGTGATGTGGTAACGGCGTTTGGTTCCGGAGCGCCCGCCCGGCATCTCCTCCCCCTCAAGGAGCCATTCACGTTCCATCTTGCGCAGTTCGGGATAAATCTGGGAGTCAGGCGCGTACCAGACATGGCCGACCGAGGCCTCAAAGTGCTTGTACAGGTCGTAACCAGACATCGCGTCGGCCTCGAGGATGGCCAGCAGTGCGTAACGCAGACTCATTGAACTCCTAGTGGTGGCGGTGCTGCGACGTCGGTTGTAGCGTCTCGCTCCGGCCAGGCCACTTTAGCCCCTATGGGTCCTGTGCACCCCTGGCTGAAGGTAAGCGCGGAACCATCGAAAGATCGTTCGGGCCGGCCTATACTCGTCTATTCAGTCAGCATCTTTGGCCGGATTGTTGGCCACAGCATTACTTCTTGAACCATGCAGCGCGCACAGGAGTTCCGTGTTGCAGGGAATCCCGCAGCGACCAGGCACCCAGTCCGCGATCTTCGCACGCATCGACGATCCCGGCGGTTAGCTCTCCCCTGTCCAGCGATGGTGAGGGTCCGTCGTCGACCCCGTCTGCCGGGCCAGCGTGACCGTCGTGCGAAAGGAGGATAGCCCCGGGGACCGCACCGGTCATTGCCTTGCGGATACGGTCGGATTGGGGCATCTCCCTGGAATCCCAACTCGTGGCACCCCACATGACGGGCATAAGCCCGGCGGACTGGACCGCGCGCCAACTAGCCAATGTCTGCCGGCCGTATGGCGGACGGACCCACTCGACCCGGCTGCCGATCAAATCTTCGAGCTCGGCGCGGCCATCCCTGGTCCTTTGAGCAACTTCACGAAAAGAAAAGCCAGTGAGCCGCCGATGGTCAAGTCCGTGGAGGGCTATCTCATGGCCCGCAGCTGCGACTTCGCCCAGCAAGCCCGGATGCCGGCGTGCTCGGCTGAGCAGCACGAAGAACGTGGCGCTCAACTGCCGTTCATCAAGCACCTTCAGGATGCTGTCTGTCCCGCCTGGCTCTGGGCCGTCGTCATAGGTCAGGACAATATTCCGGACCGCCGTGTCGACGGCCACGACCGAGCCGACAAAACCTGAATGTGCGCGGATGATGGGCTTGGCTGCGCGAACTACAACCCGCGCCAGGTGCTTCATCCGCTATTCCCCGGCCGGCGGACGGCTGGCCGCCTGAACCACGTCTGCGAGCGTCTTTCGCGCGAGTACTCAAGATAGGCGACTCCAATCGCCCCGGCGAGCATCCCTGCACCGCGGTAGGCTGTCCGCAATCCTCGCGCCTGATGGCGGTGGGATGCCATGAGCGTCCCGAAGCCGAACCGCAAGGACCCGCCGCACATTCGCAGTATGCCGCGGAAAACCGACATCAGGCGCGCCACCCCCCTTTGCATGGCTCTTTCCGCCGAGTGGATGTCGACCAATGCGGCCGAATTTCCGTGGCTCCATGCTCTTCGGAGAACCCAGTTCCGGGTCGTGCGATCAGCGGGAACGAAGTCCGTCGCCACCGATTCGTCGCACCAGAGAATCGTTCCGCCCGCCCGCACAAGCAACCGACTGAAAAGAGTGTCCTCGCCTCCTGAGAGACCGAAATTATTGTTGAAACGTACACCGGCTTTCCGGACTTGGCGCATGTCTAGCAAGAGATTGCCCGCCGCCGCCACCGGCACCACCGTCCCGGTCGGCAGCCTCCGGCGGCGGAAGAAAGAACCAGCGGCAATCCAGGGATCAAGTTCAGCATCAAACTGCGAAACCACTCTTCCCATGACTGCGGCTGGACGGGTCTGCCGCCACGTGTCCAGCAGCGGCTCCAGCCAGAGTTCCTGAGGCTCCTCGTCGTCGTCGATGAAGACGAGCAAATCATGGTTGGCGGCTTCGTCCAATGCTCGATTTCGACCAGCCGATATGCCGGGTACCGGCTCGGGAACGTACCGGATCAGGTCGGAATGAAAGCCGATGACTGTGCTTCTCGCGCTTTCAGCCGGATCGTTGTCGACGACGACGATACTGGGCGAAATCGCCCGGTCCGTGTCCCGAGCGAGTTTCTCAACATGCCGGAGCATGGTTGCGAGGCCCCGTTCAAGTGTTGCGGGGCGTCGATACGTCAGCACTGCGACGAGCAGCGTCTGTTGTTTCACGGGTGGCCCGCATTCTGCGGCTGCGGTGAGCGGCCAACACCATTGGCAAGCGCCCGTTCATAGGCCTCCCTGTGGGCCACCGAGCCCGCTTCCCAGTCCCGCGAAGAGAGGTCCGGGCGCCTGCGGCGACCCTCCGCTGCAATTGACGACAACGTTTGAAGGATTATTTCGGGCGTTAGCGCCCCGGTGTACTGAAACACCCATCCCGGTCCGACTTCGACGGCCAACGCTTGGTTGACGTCATTGGCCGGAACCAGCACAGGTCGATCCAAAGACAGGGCGGCCAGGGTTCCGCCGGAATTGTGCATAAATCGGTACGGGAGGACCACGAGTTCCGAGCTCGAGATGGTGTCAACGAGCTCCGCGTCGGAGACATACTGCAAATTGAGGCTTATCCTTGGGTCGTCTTGCGACAAGGCCGTCATGGCTTGCCCCAGCTCCCCGGTGGAGGGTTTACCCCCCAACCGAAGTGATAGCTCGGGGTGGGTGTCCGCCGTTGCCCTAAACGACGTGATCAGGTCCTCAACGCCCTTATAGCGCCGGATCAGGCCGACGTAGCTTATGCGACCCGGTATCTGCTGCGCCTTCGGAAAGTCGGCGAACCATTCACGATAGTGGCCATGTGGAATCGTGGCGCTGGGCCGGTCCGTCGGCAGCTGCGTCCTCGAGTTCAGCCGAACGTAAAACGTGGTTTTGCGGTCAATAAGGCGGAGGAGAAACACCTCCCGGACGGAGATGCCCTCGGGTAGCTCTACGTTGTGGACAGTTCGCACTATGGGCGTCCTAGCCAGAGCGAGCCTCCCGAGGAGAGCCAGCGTGAGCACCTGTCGCCCGAGTTTTTTCAGCGGACTATGACCGCTGACCAAGATTTCAGGCCAGTGGATGTGGAAGACGTCGTACTTGGCAAAGAGAGCAGCGCGCCAGCTGAAGTTAATGACGCTGATATCGGGCAGTTCTTGCAGGCCGCCGGCCAGTTGCACCAAATAGGGATTGGTCGTGGATCGCGGCGCTGGGAAAGACTGCAGGACTGTTAGCGAAGTGTTCAATGGTCACCTCTCGCATTCGAGCAACATTAATGCGACACCCCGCCATTGGCATGCGGCGTGGTCGTATCCTCTCACAATCTGGCCAAATTGCTAGACACTGCAGCGTCGGGCATCAAGGTGGCCATGGTTGGGTACAGAGTCAACGACACGCCGGCGTTGGCCGCTGCCCCAACCCCTCGCTCGACCCACCTGTTGAAACTGTCCGTGCCCCGTCATAGTCTCTCTGTGTCTCCACCACCCCATCTCCACACAAACCAGAGTCCGGCGGCCGCACGTCAACGGCCCCCACAGAGAGCAGGAGCCTCCATGCCCACACCCGAGCACTCCAACGGCGCACCATGTTGGATCGACCTCATGACATCCGATGCCGAGAAGGCCAAGTCGTTCTACGGTGCGCTGTTCGGTTGGACGTACCAGACCGGCGACGAAGCAAAATACGGCGGCTACATCACCGCCTGGAAGGACGGCAAGTCCGTCGCCGGCCTGATGCAGAAGCAGGAGGATCAGGCCGCGTGGCCGGACATGTGGTCCACGTACCTGCGCTCGGAGGACGCCGCCGCCACCGTCAAGGCTGCAACGGAACACGGCGGCCAGGTCTACATGCCGCCCATGGACGTCCCCGAACAGGGCAGCATGGCGATGATCGCCGACGCCACGGGCGCGTCGGTCGGCGTGTGGCAGCCGGCGGAGATGAAGGGCTATGAACTGGCGGCCGAGCCCGGTGCCCCGGCGTGGCACGAGCTCCACGCCAAGGACTACGCCGCCGCCGTCAAGTTCTACCAGGACGTGTTCGGCTGGGACACCGACGTCATGAGCGACACCCCGGAGTTCCGCTACACCACCCTGGGCGCGGGCCCGGCGGCCAAGGCCGGGATCATGGACGCGTCTGCCTACCTTCCCGCCGAGGTCCCGTCCAACTGGCAGGTTTACTTCGCCGTGGAAGACGCCGACGCCTCCATCGAGACGGCAGTGTCCCTCGGCGCCAAGGTCATCGACGGGCCGGACAACACCCCGTTCGGCAGGCTCGCCACACTGACCGACCCCACGGGCGCGATGTTCAAGATCGTGGCCGACACCGGACAGGGCGGGCAGTCCGCCACGGACGCCTAACCGGCCAGGACGCCAGAGCTCTTCCCACCTAATTACAAAAATTGTTGTAGGAAATACCGGCCAGAGCCTTCCCCGAGGGCTACTGGCCGGTATTCTGCTGTGGAGCGTCCGGTGGAGGCACCCGGACACCGCTCACCCGTATCACCAGTCACCATCGCCCGGGGCTTTCGAGCCGCTCCGGGAAGGCTGCGGCGCGTCCCGCTGGGGGGCGTCCCGCCGAATGCACGTTTAGTCCATACGTTGTTCATTCACCCCTGTTTGGATGGGCCCGGCACGACTTGACCAGGAGTTCTGGCCGGCCACTGTCCGCTGCACCCTGCGGACGCACTGCACCCTGCCCTTTACCCGGGGCACCCTAATGAGAGTTAGAGCGGATGAAAATAACACCCTGGAAAACAGCGCTGGGCTCAGCACTGTCGGCGGCGCTGATAGCAGCTCCACTGGCGGCGGCCGTGCCGGCTAACGCCACCGAACCGTTGCCGGCAGCAACCGGAACCTCGCCGGTGGTCATCAACGAGGCCTATCTCAGCGGCGGCAGCTCCGGCGCGGCCTTCAAGAACAAGTTTGTCGAGCTGTACAACGGCTCCGACGCACCGGTCTCACTGGAGGGCTGGAGTCTCCAGTACCGCTCAGCCCCGGGCACCGGTGCGCCGAGCTCGGTGGCAGCCCTGGCGGGCAGCATTCCCGCCAAGGGCTACTACCTGCTCAAGGGCGGCAGCAACGGCACGGCCGGCACCGACCTGCCGGCCGCCGACGCCACCGCCACCGGTTTCAACCCGGCCGGTGGCGGCGGCACGATCGTGCTGGCCAAACAGGCCACAGCACTCAACCCGCTGCCGACAGGCTCGGTCATCGAACCGACCAACGTCGCGGACCTCCTCGGCTACGGCACCTCGAACACCTTCGAGGCCCAGGCGGCCGCGGCGCCGTCGGGAAACACCGACGTCAAGAGCATCAACCGCAGCAACGGCGGGGACACCAACAACAACGCCGCCGACTTCGCACTGAACGCAGCCATCACGCCGACGGCGGCCAGTGGCGCTGCCGGCCCCGTGGACCCGGGGCCGGGCACGCCTCCGGCCGCCAAGACCATTGCCGAAATCCAGGGCAACGGCACCGCAAGCCCGCTGGCAGGATCCTCGGTCACCACCCGCGGCAGGGTCACTGCCACGTTCCCCACCGGCGGCTTCGCCGGCTACTACGTCCAGACCCCCGGCACAGGCGGCGATCTCACGCCGGCCAACCACGCGGCGTCGGACGCGGTGTTCGTCTACTCGCCGTCCACAGTCGACGCCGTCAGGATCGGCGACTACGTCGAACTCACCGGCGCAGTCAGCGAATTCTTCGGCATGACCCAGCTGAACGTCGCCGCGGCGGCCGATCTGAAGAAGCTCACCGAGGCCGCCCCCGAGGTCAAGGCCACCGGCTTCGCCCTGCCCGCCGACGAGGCCTTCCGTGAGTCCCTCGAAGGCATGCTGCTCACCCCGCAGGGCCCCGTCACCGTGGCGGACAACTTCTCGCTGAACCAGTACGGCGAGATCGGCCTGGCCGGCGGCACCACCGCGCTGGCGCAGCCCACCGCCGTCGCGCCGTTCGGCTCCGCGGAGTACACCGCCACGGTCGCGGCGAACGCCGCCCGCGGCATCAAGCTCGACGACGGCGCCACCACGAACTTCCTCAAGGACGCCGCCACCAAGGCCCAGGCGCTCCCGTACCTGACCACGGCCGATCACGTCCGGGTCGGCGCGCCGGTGACGTTCAAAACCAACGTGGTGCTCAGCTACGCGAACAATGCCTGGAAGTTCCAGCCCCTGACCCAGCTGACGGCCGCCAACGCGGACACCGTCCAGCCGGCCAGCTTCGGCGCCACCCGCGCGGACACCCCCGCGGCGGTTGGCGGCAATCTCAAGCTTGCCTCCTTCAACGTGCTGAATTACTTCCCCACCACCGGCGACCAGATCTCCGGCTGCACGTTCTACCCGGACCGGGACGGCAACCCCATCACGGTCAAGGGCGGCTGCGACGTCCGCGGCGCGGCGAACGCGGAGAACTTCAAGCGGCAGCAGGACAAGATCGTCGCGGCGATCTCCAAGTCCGGGGCCGACGTCGTCACGCTCATGGAGGTCGAGAACTCGGCCCAGTTCGGCAAAAACCGGGACGACGCCCTCGCCAAGCTCGTGGATGCCCTGAACATCGCCACCCCGGGAATCTGGGACTACGTCCGCACGCCCGCCAACGCACCCCCGCTGGCGGACGAGGACATGATCCGCACCGCGTTCATCTACAAGTTGGCCGCCGCCGAACCGATCGGCGAATCCATCATCCACAACGACACGGTCGCGTTCGCCAGCGCCCGCAAGCCGATGGCCCAGGTCTTCAAGCCGGTCGGCGCCGCCGATGACAAGAAGTTCATCGCGATCGCCAACCACTTCAAGTCCAAGGGCTCCGCCGCGACGCCGGATGACACCGACAAGGGCCAGGGCGCCTCGAACCTGGCGCGCACCGCCCAGGCCAAGTCCCTGCTGGCGTTCGCCGACGAACTGCAGAAGTCCAAGGGCACGGACAACGTCTTCCTGATCGGTGACTTCAACTCCTACGCCAAGGAGGATCCGATCAACGTCCTCACGGGCGCCGGGTACGTCAACCAGGATGAGAAGGCCAAGAACGCCGACGGGTCCGCCAAGCACTCCTACCTGTTCGGCGGCCTCGTGGGCTCGCTGGACCACATCCTCGCCTCCCCGGCGGCCAACGCCGCCGTCACCGGCGCGGACATCTGGAACATCAACTCCGTGGAATCCGTGGCGCTGGAGTACAGCCGCTACAACAACAACGTCACCGACTACTACGCTCCGGACCAGTTCCGCGCCAGCGACCACGATCCCGTGGTGGTGGGCCTGAACTTGCCCGTCACCCCGGCCAGCGTTGAGCTGAACTTCCTGGGCATCAACGACTTCCATGGCCGCATCGATTCCAACACCGTGTTCTTCGCCGGGACCATCGAGAAGCTGCGCACCGCTGCCGCCCCGGGCGCCACCGCGTTCATCTCGGCCGGCGACAACATCGGCGCCTCGCTGTTCGCCTCGGCGATCGCCAAGGACCAGCCGACCATCGACGTGCTGAACGCCCTGGAGCTGCGCACCTCCGCGGTGGGCAACCACGAGTTCGACGGCGGCTGGGCTGACCTGCGCGACCGCGTCACCGCCGGCGGGACCAACGCCAAGTTCCCGTACCTGGGCGCCAACGTCTACGCCAAAGGCACCACCACCCCGGTCCTGCCGGAATACACGGTCCTGGACATGAACGGCGTGAAGGTCGCCGTGATCGGCACGGTTACGCAGGAGGTGCCGTCCCTGGTCACGCCGTCAGGCATCGCGGACCTTGAATTCGGTGACCCCGTCGACGCGATCAACCGGGTCGCGGCGAAGATCAAGGCGGACAAGCTCGCCGACGTCATCATCGTGGAGAACCACGACGGCGCCGGGTCGGGCGCACCCGACGGCGCCACTTTGGAGCAGGAAATCGCCGCCGGCGGCCCCTTCGCCAAGATGGTCCAGAAGGTCACCCCGGATGTGGCGGCGATCTTCAACGGCCACACCCACAAGCAGTACGCGTGGGACGCCCCGGTCCTGGATGCGGCGGGCCAGCCCACGGGCAAGACCCGCCCGATCGTCCAGACCGGAAACTACGGCGAGTTCATCGGCCAGATCCAGCTGACCATCGACACCAGGACCATGTCGGTGACCGGGTACAAGGCCGGCAACGTCCAGCGCACCACCAGCGCCGCGCAGCCGGCAGCCGATCTTGTGGCGCAGTACCCGCGCGTCGCGGCCGTCAAGGCCATCGTGGACAAGGCCCTGGCCGACGCCGCGGTGGTCGGCAACCAGCCTGTCGGCAAGGTCACGGCGGACATCACGACGGCGTTCGCCGGTTCCCCGGCTGTGCGCGATGACCGTGCCAGCGAGTCCACCCTCGGCAACCTGGTGGCAGACTCCCTGGTGGATGCGCTGAAGGCGCCGGACCTCGGCGCCGCCGAAATCGGCGTCGTCAACCCTGGCGGCCTGCGCAACGAGCTGTACTACGCGCCCGACGGCACCATCACGTACGCCGAGGCCAACGCCGTGCTGCCGTTCGTGAACAATCTGTGGACCACGTCCCTCACCGGTGCGCAGTTCAAGACCCTGCTGGAGCAGCAGTGGCAGACCAACCCGGACGGCACGGTTCCCAGCCGTGCCTACCAGCAGCTGGGCCTGTCCAAGAACGTGAACTACACCTACGACGCCGCCCGCGCCGCCGGTGACCGGATCACCTCGATCCGGGTCAACGGTGCACTTCTCGACCCGGCGAAGTCCTACCGGATCGGGACGTTCAACTTCCTGGCCACCGGCGGCGACAACTTCCGCATCTTCAAGGAAGGCGCGGGCACCAAGGACTCCGGGCTCGTGGACCGCGACGCCTGGATCAAGTACCTGCAGAACCACAACCCGGTCTCGCCGGACTTCGCCCGCCGCTCCGTGGCTGTCGTGAACACGACGGCGGCCGAGGTCAAGGGCGGCGAATCCATCACACTGGCGGTTTCAAAGCTGGACCTCACCTCGCTGGGCAGCCCGGTGAATGCCTCGCTGCGCGCCGAGTTCACGGACGCCGCCGGCACCGTGACGGGCCTGGGCACGGTACCGGTGACCGCCGGCGCCGCCAACGTGAGCGTATTGGTTCCCGCTGGCGCCGCCGCCGGCACGGGCACCCTGGTGCTTACCGCCGTCGAATCCGGCACTGTGGTGAAAACGGCGGTGAAGGTCGCGGCCAGCGTCCCCGTCCCGCCGAAGTGCACGCCGCCGGTCAAGCCGACCAGGCCCGGGGATCTCGTGGGCCAGGTGAACTACGGGACAGCCATGGCCGCCTACCGGAAGTGCCTCAAGGGCTGATGCCTTAGCCCGGACTTCCTGGTCCCCCACCACGGCACATGCCCTCCCCTGGCCCGCAGCACTGGACATAAGCACCAACTGTCCACTGCCCGGCCCCAGGGGAGGGCATGCCCACTCTTGGAGGCAGGCGCGCCGGAGGACATGTCCACTCTTGAGCGGCTCCGGAGCTACGGGCTGCGGGCTGCGGGCTACGGGCTCCGGGCTACGGGCTACGGGCTACGGGCTACGGGCTACGGGGCCAGGATGTCGCGGGCGATCTCGTCGGCGTCGCGCAGGGTGCGCTGGCCGCTGCGGTAGACCGGGCCCGACTTCGGCCGGGCCTCGGCGGCGATGGCCGTGCCCCATTGCGTGGCGGAGAGCTGAAGCCCGAGCACGTAAAGCCCCGGCGTCACGGACCCATTGGCACCCAGCGGCCGGTAAGGATGCGGGACGACGTCCAGCCCGGAAGTCTGCACCGGGGTCCCCTCCACGCTCATCATGAGGCGCGGCCGCACCAGCCCCTCGGCGAGCAACTGCTCCAACAAAGGCGAAGAGTTAACGGCCACCCGGTTGGCCGGGGCCAGCGCCTCGATCATCGCCGCCGCGGACACGGCCCCCGCCCCGGAACCGGACGCGGCGGCCGCCCCAAATCCGGACACAGCGTTCTCCGTCCGGTCCCTTACCGCACCCGCGTGCGCCGTCCCTGATCCAACACCGATCACGCCGGCACTGCCCACAAAACCGCGGACCCCAGCACCGCCCGCGGCAGCACCACCGACGCCGGCAGGCTCCATCGCGGCACCTTCCGCCCCGCCGTCGGCGCTTTCATCCATTCCGCCGCCCACCCATGGTGACGCCGCGGTGAACATCCGGGCCCGCCTGTCCACGCCGAACTTGGGGTCAGGGCCCACGAAGCGCACGATTCCCGCCCGGGCCAGTGCCGCGAGCTGCGCGGAGCGCAGCGCCGGCGGACCGCTCGCCAGGCCTTCCACGAATGATTCGAACCAGCCCCGGAGGCCGGCGACCCAGGATTCGTCCGTGATGCCGCTATCGGCCACAGCGGTCTTGAGCACGGCCCGGCCGTGGTGCAGCGCGCCGATCGCCATCTTCACCGGATCGTCCTCACCAAGGGCCGAGCGCCGGGCGTCGTCGAGCAGGTAGTCGACGACGGCGGCGTCCAGTTCGGCTCTGGAGTCAAACGAGCGCCCGGCCAGGGGCGCCGCGAGGCCGAGCAGGTCCAGGCGGTGGGATGCCCGGACATGGACGGCAATCACCGATTCCGCCGTGTGCTCCCATTTGACGGTCGAGTGAGCGTGCGGCCGCAAAGACTCGTCCAGGGCGCGCAGGAACTCGGCCGGGCCGGTCAGGATGGCATCGGGCTGCGAGCGCGCGAGCGTGGAGTAGTAGGCCCAGACCGCGTCCCGGTGCAGGAGCGGCCAGAGGTCGTAGTCGAAGGAGGGCCGGATTCCGGAGTCGGCGAACTTCGCGATCGCGCCCTCAGTGCAGTAGCGCAGCCGGACCGTTCCGGGGTAGTAGCCGGTGAGTGTCGCCTTCGCCCGGTAGGGGGTGCCGCGGCGTGAGGCGGCGATGATGAGCGGTTCGCGGCCGGACGGCAGATACGTCAGTTCAGCGTTGCCCTCTCCGGCAACGAACCGGCCGCCGCGCCCTTCCGTCAGCTGTCCCATCACGTCAAAGAAGTTCAAGCCCATGCCGCGCACCAGGACAGGTTTGCCTCCCGGCACCCGGGACCAGTCGACGTCGGCGGGCGCCGCCGGCGGCACGTACAGGAGACCGAGTTCCTCCGCCGCGGAAAGCAGCTCCCGCTGTTCAGGGTTCAACCGCGCGTCGAGGTGGCCCACGGCCAGCACCACAGAGTCGACGGTAAGTACGGTGCCGTCGTCGAGCACGACGTCGAACCGCACCGCAGCGTCCTTCGCGCCGGCCGGCCCGGAGGCGGCCAGGTCCGGGCCCGGCGCCGCGGCGGCCTCCGCGGCGGCGTGGCGGACGGACGTCGCCCTCGCCGCGTGGAAGTCCACGCTGACGCCGGCCGGCAGCACGGTGAGCAGTTCCTCGAGGGTGGACCGCAGGTAACGGCCGTAAAGGGCCCGGCTGGGGAAGTCCGCCTCGCCGAGCCGTGAGAGCTCGGCACGTTCGTCGTCAGTGAGCGAAGGGTGCGGGTGGGCCTGCTGGAGTTCGCGCCACTGGTCGAATGTGCGCCCGGCCAGGGGCGGCACGAGTTCCGGGTCTTCGGGGACCACGGTGGGATAGAAGGACTGCGTGTTCATCAGGTACAGCCGCGACTGTCCGGGCTGCCAGACGTGCCCCGGGCCCGCTGGGTAAGGGTCCACCACGTCGATGTGCAGGGTGTCCGCGGAGCCGGCGGAGGCCCAGTTGGCGAGGAGCCGTTCCAGCATGCTCGTGCCCCGGGGACCGGCGCCTATCACTGCCGTCCGGATGCTTCGAGATATGCCCACGGCATCCAGCGTATCGGCAACCGGCCGCAGGCTTGACCTCGGTGTGACTTGCCACTGCCGCACCGATGTTCTTGGATGGGAAAATGACCACCACAGAAGCTGACCACCCGTCCGCGTCCGGCGAGGCCACCGGCGCCCTCCCTGCTGGAGGGACTTCCCCCGAACCCGTCGACGAAAACATCTGGCTGGAGGACATCTACGGCCAGGAGCAGCTGGCGTGGGTCCGTGAACAGAACGCCCGCACCGAGGAGCTCCTCGAGGACGCCGACTACGCCGATCTGGAAGGCCGGATCCTGGAGGTCCTCGACTCCACCGACCGGATCCCCATGGTGGGCAAGCACGGCGAGTGGTACTACAACTTCTGGAAGGACCGGGACAACCCCCGGGGCCTGTGGCGGCGCACCAGCTGGGACAGCTACCGGGCCGGGACCCCCGAGTGGGATGTCCTGCTGGATGTCGACGCCCTCGCCGCCGCCGAGAACCAGGACTGGGTCTTCCACGGCGCCAACTTCCTCCGCCCGGCCCCGGGTGAACCCCACCGGCGGGCCCTGCTGGCGTTCTCCCCCGACGGCGGGGACGCCAACCGCCACCGGGAGTTCGACGTCGAGGCCCGCGGCTTCGTGGACCCGGCCGACGGCGGCTTCGACCTCCCGACCGGCAAGGGCAACGCCTCCTGGCTGGACGGGGACACCCTGCTGGTCGCCACCACCGCCCACGATCTGCCGCGGACCACCTCGTCCTATGCCCGCACCGGGGTGAAGCTGCGCCGCGGCGAGTCCCTGGCCCAGGCCGAGCAGCTGTTCGACATTCCCGAGGACCACATGATGGCGATCGTGGCCCACGACTCCACGCCGGGCTTCGAACGCACGTTTGCCGTCGACTGGATCAGCTTTTTCGAGAAGAACACCTCGGTGCTGCGCGATGGTGCATGGGTGCAGATCGACGTGCCGGCGGACGTGAACCTGAGCTCGCACCGTGAATGGCTGCTGTTCCGCCCGCAGCGTGACTGGACCGTCAACGGCACCACCCACCCGGCGGGCTCCCTGCTCGCGGCCGGCTTCGAGGACTTCCTCGCCGGCTCCCGGGACCTCGCCGTGCTCTTCACCCCCGATCCGCACACCTCCCTGCAGTCTTGGAGCTGGACGCGGGACTTCCTGCTGCTGAACCTGCTCCGGGACGTGTCCTCGGAGATCCACGTCCTGGATCCGCGGCGCCCCGGTAAGGACGCCGCGTGGGCCGCCACCGTGCTGGACGCCTGCCCGCCCCTGCACGACGTCAATGCCTTCGCGGTGGATGACGAAGACGACGCCGAAGGCTCGGACGACGACGGTACCGGCGGCGCCGCCTCGGTCGCCGATGGCGAGGCGCCGGGCGCAGGGAACGACTTCTGGCTGGTGGCCACCGGCTTCACGACGCCGACCACCCTAACCCGCGGGACACTAGCCCGCGACGGCGGATCGGTGACCAGCACGCACGAGGTGATCCGGACCTCCCCGTCATTCTTCGACGAGGCGGGCTACGAGGTCCAGCAGCACTTCGCGGCCTCCAGCGACGGCACGAAGGTTCCGTACTTCCAGGTGGCCGCCAAGGACCTGGTGCTGGACGGCCAGAACCCGACCCAGCTTTCCGGCTATGGCGGCTTCGAGATTTCGCGGACGCCGGCGTACAGCGGCGCGATCGGCCGGGCGTGGCTGGAGCGGCGGACCGCGGAGTCCAGCGGCGTAGAGGGCGAGGGCACGCACCGCCGCGGCGGCGTCTACGTGGTGGCGAACATCCGCGGCGGCGGCGAGTACGGGCCGGACTGGCACCGCGCCGCGCTGCAGGGCAACCGCCACCGGGCGTACGAGGACTTCGCCGCCGTCGCGAAGGACCTGATCTCCCGCGGCGTCACGTCCCGTCAGCGGCTCGGCTGCGTGGGCGGCTCCAACGGCGGGCTGCTGGTGGGCAACATGCTCACCCAGTACCCTGAGCTTTTTGGCGCCGTGTCCTGCGGGGTCCCACTCCTGGACATGCGCCGGTACACCAAACTGTCCGCGGGCTATTCCTGGATCGGCGAATACGGCGACCCCGACGTGCCCGAGCAGTGGGAGTTCCTGAAGACGTTTTCGCCGTACCACCTTCTCAAGGACGGCGTGGACTACCCGGAGACGTTTATTTGGACGGCGACTTCGGATGACCGGGTGGGGCCGGTCCAGGCCCGGAAGATGGCGGCCCGCATGCAGGCCATGGGCATCCCCAATGTCTGGTTCCACGAGGCGCTCGAGGGCGGCCACGCGGGGGCTTCGGACAACCGGCAGGCGGCGGCCCTGCAAAGCCGCAGCCAGCATTTCCTGTGGCGGGCCCTCGCCGGCACCGAGGCGTAAGGCCCACACCCAAGCAACGCGGGGTCACTTAGCGCCCATCCGGGGGCCCCGCATGGGCCGGATCTGACCCCGCGTTGCTCTGGAGCGGCCGTTTTGCACTGCGTGGCACCTTCTGCGTATCCTTGGTTGGCTAGTTATTAGCAATTGGAGACGTGCCAGAGCGGCCGAATGGGCTTCACTGCTAATGAAGTGTGGGGCACAACTCCACCGGGGGTTCAAATCCCCCCGTCTCCGCGTTTGGCCCCGGTCCTCGGACCGGGGCTTTTTGCGTTCCCGGGCAGATCAGGGCGGATCGACGGCGTTCATTCGCGCTGGTCTGCCCCCAGCAGTCACGTCCCCCCGGCCCGGCCCGTCCGGTGGCCGGACGCCTCACGCCCGCCGGCGGATCCGGATGGCAGGATAGGCCCATGTCGAGCAACACGGAATTTGACGCCATCATCGTCGGCGGCGGCCACAACGGACTGGCCGCGGCCGCGTACCTGGCCAAGGCCGGGCGGGACGTCTTGGTCCTGGAAAAGCTGGAACACGCCGGCGGCGCAGCAGTATCCGCGCACGCGTTCGACGGCGTCGACGCCCGCCTCTCGCGCTATTCGTACCTCGTCAGCCTCCTGCCCCGGCAGATCATCGACGACCTCGGCCTGCGCATCACGCTGGCGCGGCGGCGCTATTCCTCCTACACCCCGGACCCCGCGGATGCCAGCCGGGCCCTGCTGGTGGACAACGGGGACGAGGCCGCCACGGCCGCGTCGTTCGCCGCCGTCGGCGCTCCCGACGGCGAGTTCGGCGCCTTCACCGCGTTCTACGCCGCGTGCCGGCAGCTCACGGAGGCACTCTGGCCCACCATGACCGCGCCGCTGCTGGCGCGGTCCGACGCGCGGGCCCTCGCCGGCCGGGCCGGGGCCGACGCGGCGTGGGAGGCCATGATCGAGCATCCCATCGGACAGGCGATCCGCCGGGAGCTGGGCAGCGACCTGGTCCGCGGTGTGGTCCTGACGGATGCGCTGATCGGTACCTTCGCCCGGGCTGACGATGAGGACCTGCAGCAAAACATCTGCTTCCTCTACCACCTGATCGGCGGCGGGACGGGGGACTGGGACGTGCCGGTCGGCGGCATGGGCGCGGTCTCCGGCGAGCTGGAGCGGGCCGCGCGCGACGCCGGCGCGACCATCCTGACCTCCGCGGACGTGACCGCCGTCCGGCCCGGCGGCGCCGTGGACTACCGCCACGGCGGGCGGGACCATTCGTCTTCCGCCCGGTGGGTGTTATCCAATGTGGCGCCGGTGGTCCTCGACCGGCTGCGCGGCCGGCCTGCCGCCGACCTGTCAGCCGGCGCCCCTGCCGGCCCCAACCCGAACCATCAGCGCGAGGGTGCGCAGGTCAAGGTCAACCTCCTGCTCAAACGCCTCCCGGAGCTGCTGGACGGATCCGTCAGCCCCGAGGCCGCGTTCGGCGGGACGTTCCACATCAACGAGACCTGGTCCCAGCTCGACGCCGCCTACAGCACCGCCGCCGCCGGATCCGTGCCCTCGCCGCTGCCGTGCGAAATCTACTGCCACTCGCTGACCGATCCCACCATCCTGTCCCCGGAACTGCAGGCCGCCGGCGCCCAGACGCTGACCGTCTTTGGCCTGCACGTCCCGGACCGGCTGGTCACGGCGGAGAACAACGAGGACCGCCGCACCGAACTGCAGGCAGCCGTCCTGGCCTCCCTGAACTCCGTCCTGGCTGAGCCCGTCGAGGATCTGCTCATGACGGATCCGGACGGGCGGCCCTGCATTGAAACCAAGACCACCCTGGACATTGAACGCGCCGTCGGGATGCCCCGCGGCAATATCTTCCACGGCGGCCTCGACTGGCCGTTCGTGGAGGACGGCGAACCGCTGGACACCCCGGCGCGCCGCTGGGGCGTGGCGACGGATGATCCGCAGATCCTGCTCTGCGGCTCCGGTGCCCGCCGCGGCGGCGCCGTCAGTGCGATCGGCGGACACAACGCCGCCATGGCCGTGCTGGAATCGGAACCACCCCTGCGCCATGGGTGAACCGGTGCAATGGGTGAATCAGTGCAGTGGATGAGCCGGCGCTATGGGTGAGCCGGACCATGGAGACACGCGCATGAACGCCTCCCCGCGCGGCGCGGACCCGGCCGGGGGCAGCTGGAGCCCGCGGCTGGCCCTGCTGGTGGCCGCGACGTTCTTCATGGAATTCCTCGACGGGACCGTCCTGACGACCGCCATACCCAGTATCGCCGCCGATTTCGCGGTGCCGGCCGCCGACGTGAACATCTCCATGACCGCCTACCTGATGACGGTGGCGATGGGCATCCCGCTCAGCGGCTGGCTCGCGGAGCGGCTCGGTGCCCGCCGGGTGTTCTGTCTTGCCATCGCCATCTTCACGGCCGCGTCATTGCTCTGCGCGCTCAGCCAGGACCTGACCATGCTGACGCTGAGCCGCGTCCTGCAGGGTACCGGCGGCGCCATGATGGTCCCGGTGGGCACGCTGGTGGTGCTCCGCGGCACCCCGAAGAAGGATCTGCTGCGGGCTACGGCCTTCCTCGTGTGGCCCGGGCTGCTGGCCCCGGTCCTCGCCCCGCTGGTGGGCGGAGCGCTGACGACCTACCTGTCCTGGCACTGGATCTTCCTGGTCAACCTCCCCCTGGGCCTGGCGGCCTTCCTGGCCGCGCTGCGCCTGGTCCCCCCAGTCCGCGGCGACAGCACGCGGCGCCTGGACTGGCTCGGACTGGTCCTGACCACGCTCGGGGTGGGATCCCTGCTGGTCGGCCTGGAATTGATGGGCGGCCGGGACGCCGGACTGCTGGCGGCCGCGGGGATCGCTGCGGGCCTGCTGCTCCTGGCCGCCGCCGCGGCCTGGATGCGGCGGACCAGCACGCCGCTGTTCAATCTGTCCGTCTTCGGCACGCGGACGTTCCGCGCGACGGCGACGGGAGGCTTTGTGTACCGCCTGACCATCAGCGCGGTGCCGTTCCTGCTGCCGCTGATGTTCCAGGTCGGTTTCGGCTGGGACCCGCTGCGCGCCGGGGCGATGGTGTCGGCCGTGTTCGTGGGGAACATCGGGATCAAGCCCGCCACGACGCCCCTGATCCGGCGTTTCGGGTTCAAGCCCGTCCTGGTGTTCGCGTCTCTGGCCTCCGCGGCCACTTTTGCGCTGTGCGCGCTGCTCGACGCCGGCACGCCGGAACCGCTGATTGTCGCGGTGCTGGTGGCCAGCGGGGCGTTCCGCTCGATCGGGTTCTCGGCGTACGCATCCGTGCAGTACGCCGACGTCGTCCCGGCCCAGCTGCCGTCCGCCAACGCCGTCTCCGCGACGCTCGTGCAGCTCGCCACCGCGGCCGGGATCGCGGTCGGGGCGCTCCTGCTGCGGGTCTTCGAGGCAGGCAGCCGCGCGGGATCCACCGGGGTCCCCGGTGATCCGGCGGCGCCGTACCGGGCGGCGTTCCTGGCCATCGCGGTCCTGATGCTCCTGAGCACCCTGGACAGCCTGGTCCTCCCCCGCCACGCCGGTGCTGAGGTCAGCCGGCCTGGCCCAGCACCAGCGGCAGAACGGCGCCGGCGCCCGCGAGCCTGAGGGCCCGCCCGGAGACGGTGAGGGTCCAGCGGCTGTCCACGAGGTCGTCCACCAGCATGACGCTCTGGCCACGGATTCCAGCCAGGGCCTCCTCCAGCTCCGGTCCCACCACCAGGCGGTCCCAGACGCCGGCGAGCCGGTAGGCGCTGTTCCCGCCGCGGCCGCCGGTGGGTCCGCCGTGATTGAGCTGCAGCTGGCCCAGATACGGGATGCGGCCAATCTCCGAGATCCCGCGGGCCAGGGAATCCACCAGCAACGGCTTCCCGCGGGAGGGCAGGCTGATGATCGCGGCAGGCCGGCCGGCCCCGCTCCAGCCAGCGGTCCGGGCATCTCCGGTGCCCCACTCCCGGAGCACCTGGACGCAGGCCTGCAGCATGCCCGGGTCCACGGGCCGGTCGGGCGCACCGGCGGCGAAGGCCTCCCGCAGGGCCCCGCCCCAGCCAAGGTCCGTCAGGCGCGCCAGCACCCGGCCGTCCGCGAGGGCCTCATCCGGCTTGATCTTGCCCTTGACCGGCACGCCCAGGCGGTCCATGCCGCTGGGCCACTGCAGCCGCGGTTCCAGGGCGACGCCGGCCCGGCGCAGGGTCTGCCCTGCGGTCTCCGTGGCGTCCTCGGCGATGTCGGCGCGGAACCAGCGGCCCGCGCAGTTGTCGCAGCGGCCGCAGGCGCGGGCCGTTTCATCGTCCAGCACCGAGGTGATGTATTCCATCCGGCAGCCGGCCGTGTCCTGGTAGATGACCATCGAGTCCTGTTCATCCACCCGGGCCTCGGCGATCCGGCCGTATCGCTCGGCGTCGTAGTTCCACGGTTGTCCCGTGGAACGCCAGCCGCCGCCGACGCGTTCGACGGCGCCGTCCACGGCCAGGACTTTCAGCAGCAGCTCCAGCGGGGTGCGGCGCAGGTCCACCCGCGCCTCGAGCGCCACCGTGGACACCGCCGCGCCTGCCTCGGCGAGGGCCGTCAGGACCGCGGCAGCTTTCTCCTCGGACGGCATGGATGCGGTGGCGAAATACTGCCAGATGTCGCGGTCCTCGGATCCTGGCAGCAGCAGGACGTCGGCGTTGGCCGCGCCACGGCCGGCGCGGCCCACCTGCTGGTAGTACGCCACCGGCGACGACGGCGCGCCCAGGTGCACCACGAAGCCGAGGTCCGGCTTGTCGAAACCCATGCCGAGGGCGGAGGTGGCCACGAGCGCCTTGACCTGGTTGTCCTTCAGGAGCTGCTCGGCGCGTTCCCGGTCCGCGGGGTCCGTGCGGCCGGTGTAGGCGAGGACCTCGTGCCCCGCCTCAGCCAGCAGGCGGGCGGTGTCCTCGGCGGCCGAGACCGTGAGGGTGTAGATGATGCCGCTGCCCTGCAGATCCTGCAGGTGGGTCAGCAGCCAGCCGAGGCGTTCGCGGGAATCGGGCAGGGTCAGGACACCGAGCCGGAGCGAATCCCGGCCCAGGGCGCCACGGATGGTGAGCACGTCCTTGCCGAGCTGTTCCTCGATGTCATGCACCACCCGGGAGTTGGCCGTGGCGGTGGTGGCGAGCACCGGGACGGTGTCCGGGAGCTGCGTGATGAGGTCCGCGATGCGCCGGTAGTCGGGGCGGAAGTCGTGGCCCCAGTCCGAGATGCAGTGGGCCTCGTCAATCACCAGCAGACCGGTCCGGCGGACGAGCTCGGGCAGCTGGTTTTCCCGGAAGGACGGGTTGGTGAGGCGTTCGGGCGAGACCAGCAGGACGTCCACTTCATCGGCGGCGAGCTGCTCGCGGACAGTGTCCCAGTCCAGCTGGTTTGCTGAGTTGATCGCCACCGCCCGCACCCCGGCCCGCGCCGCGGCCGCGACCTGGTCCCGCATGAGGGCCAGGAGCGGGGACACGATCAGGGTGGGCCCGGCGCCGCGGCGGCGCAACAGCAGGGAGGCAACAAAGTACACGGCCGACTTCCCCCAGCCGGTGCGCTGCACCACCAGGGCCCGCCTGCCGCCGTCGACCAGGGCCTCAATGGCCTCGAACTGGCCGTCATGGAACTCGGCTTCAGGATGGCCCACGAGCTCCCGCAGTACATTCTGGGCCTGTTCCCGGGTCGAGGATGGGGTGCCGGCTAGGGCCGTGCTGGAAAGGGCGTTCTGGTTACTGGCCATTGCTTCAGTATCCCAGCCCCCTCCGACAGCCACGAAGCCGGTACCCGCTATGTGCACAATCCGGCGTGTAGACAAGGGCGGGGACAGGCCGGCGCGTCAGGGCCGCAACGTAAGATAAGACGCGTGACTACGGACAAGACAAAGACTTTTGACCTCTCGACCTCGTTCAAGGCCTACGACGTGCGCGGAATCGTGGGGCAATCCATCACCGCGGAGATCGTCGAAGCCGTCGGTGCCGCCTTCGTCGACGTCCTGGAACTCACAGGGCAGACCGTGCTGGTGGGCGGGGACATGCGCCCCTCCTCCCCCGAGTTCGCCAAAGCCTTCGCGAACGGCGCAGCCACCCGCGGCGCCAACGTCCAGCTGCTGGACCTGATCTCCACCGACGAGCTCTACTACGCGTGCGGGGCCCTCAACGCCGCCGGCGCCACGTTCACCGCGAGCCACAACCCGGCCGAATACAACGGCATCAAGATGGCCAAGGCCGGTGCCGTGCCGATCTCCTCCGAAACCGGGCTCATGGAAATCCAGGCCCGCGCCGAGGAATACCTCAACGCCGGCGCCATCCCCGCGGCCGGCAGCACTGGCCTGATTGGCGTGCAGGACGTCCTCAAGGGCTACGCGGAGTACCTGCGCTCCCTGGTGGACCTGCGCGGTTCCCGGCCGCTGAAGGTTGTGGTCGATGCCGGCAACGGCATGGCCGGCCTCACCACCCCGGCCGTGCTTGGCGATGCCCTGCTGCCCAAGCTTCCGCTGGAGATCGTGCCGCTGTACTTCGAGCTCGACGGATCCTTCCCGAACCACCCGGCCAACCCGCTGGAACCGGAAAACCTGCGCGACCTGCAGGCCGCCGTCGTCGAACACGGCGCGGACATCGGCCTGGCCTTCGACGGCGACGCCGACCGCTGCTTCGTGATCGACGAGAAGGGCGAGCCTGTCTCGCCGTCGGCCATCACCGGCATGGTGGCCCGCCGCGAAATCGCCCGTGCCCAGGGCCTCGGTGAAGACACGCCCACCGTCATCCACAACCTGCTGACCTCCCGCGCGGTGCCCGAACTCGTCGAACGCCACGGCGGCCGGCCCGTCCGCACCCGCGTGGGGCACTCCTTCATCAAGGCCGTCATGGCCGCGGAAGGGGCCATCTTCGGCGGGGAACACTCGGCCCACTTCTACTTCCGCGACTTCTGGAATGCGGACACCGGCATGCTGGCCGCCATGCACGTCCTCGCCGCCCTGGGCGAACAGGAGGGCCCGCTCTCCGAACTCGGCCGCGAATACGAGCCGTACCGGTCATCCGGCGAGATCAACTCGGAAATCGAGGACAAGGCCGCCGCGGTCGAGCGGGTCCGCGAGGACTTCCACGACGAGGACGTCGAGGTCGACTACCTCGACGGCAGCACCTTCATTGCCACCGACGGCAGCTACTGGTTCAACCTGCGCCCGTCCAACACCGAACCGTTCCTGCGCCTCAACGTTGAAGCCACGGACGCCGCCACCATGGAACGCGTCCGCGACCGCGTCCTGGCGCTGGTCCGGGGCTAGCGGTGGCAGTACACCCGGAAGAATCCGCCAACACCGGATCCTGGCGCGAGTCCGTGCCGGACGCCAGCGCCACGGACCTGGAGAACCTTCTCGGCACCGGCGTCGGTGCCGCGCAGGAGCAGCTGGAACGCAACGGCGGCTTTCTGCCCTTCGCCCTGGTGGTGCAGAACGACGGCGAAGTCCGGCTGGTGGCCGTGACACCCGCGGACGCGAGCGACGGATCGGACGCCGACTTCGACGCGGACGCCATGATCCGGGACCTCCACGAGTTGCTCCGGCAGCACCGGGAGGAGTTCCGGGCCGCCGCCGTCGTCTGCGACATCACGCTGCTCGAGGAAGACTCGGACGCCATCCACGTCGCGGCAGAGCACCAGGACGGCTCCCTGTTCGCCGCCGTGCTGCCCTACGCAGCGAACGCCGGGACGCACGAACTCGAGTTCGGCCAGCTGGCCGCCGATACCAACGAGCCCGCCGTCTGGGTGGACTAGACCGCCCTTAGGCTGGGGATATGAAGATCAATGCGTTCGCCGATGTGAGCCTTCGCGCTTTGCTGGTGCTCGCGGCCGCTCCGGACGGCGGGCTCCTGACCACCCAGAGCATCGCCGACGCTGTCGGCACGCCGTACAACCACGTCAGCAAGGCGATGGCGAAGCTGCGCGCACTGGGCCTGATCGACGTCGAACGCGGCCGCAACGGCGGATCCCGGCTGAGCAGCGCCGGCCGGACCGCAACGGTCGGCCAGCTGCTGCGGCAACTCGACACCCGCATGGACCCGGCCGACTGCATTGCCACGGGCGGGACGTGCCCGCTCATCACCGAATGCCGGCTCCGGGCCGCGCTGGCCCGGGCCCGCGAAGCCTTCTATGGCGAACTCGACGGGATCGTGATCGCGTCGCTGCCGACCTCCCGGCAGATGGCGCCCGTCTTTGCCGCGATCGGGCTGCGCCCGGGGCTTTGAGCGGCCCGGCAGGTTCGGGCCGCTGTCCGGCGGGATTCCGGCCCAATCTGGGGAAAACCTTTGGTTTGGCGTCCAAACGCCCTTCCTGGCGGGCCTGGCCATTGACTTCAGGCAGGCACGGGATGACCGGCATGCCAGGCTCAGGCACGGTACCGGCGCTCTGCCCCACCGGGATCCGGTTCCTTCTCCGGCAGCGACACTTGTCACTGACACCCGCCTTCTCCCGCCGCCGCCACGCCCGGAATCCGGTCGATTTGGAATAGATTTCTACGCGGTGTAGAAATGAGGCATAGATATTTGTATTTGAAATGCAAGTATCGCCGCGGACCCGGCTGAAGACGCCGGGCCACTATCTCAGGAGTCAGCATGCTCTCGGACAAGTCCTTCCCCGTCATCGAGGCCACCCTGCCGCTGGTCGGTTCCCGGATCGGGGACATCACCCCCAAGTTCTACGCCCGCCTCTTCGCCGCCCACCCCGAACTGCTGGACGGCCTGTTCAGCCGCTCCAACCAGCGCTCGGGCAATCAGCAGCAGGCCCTGGCCGGAAGCATCGCCGCCTTCGCCAGCCACCTGGTGAACAACCCGGACACCCTGCCGGAGACCGTGCTGTCCCGGATCGCGCACCGCCACGCTTCCCTCGGCATCACCGAACCGCAGTACCAGGTGGTCTACGAGCACCTCTTCGCCGCCATCGCCGAGGACCTGGCCGAGGTCATCACCCCGGAAATCGCCGAAGCCTGGACCGAGGTCTACTGGCTCATGGCGGACGCCCTCATCAAGCTCGAGAAGGGCCTCTATGCCGCACAGGCCAACGCCAAGATGTGGACCCCCTGGAAGGTTGCCGCCAAGACTCCGGCCGGCACCGGCTCCATGACCTTCACGCTGGAACCGGCAGACGACACCCCCATCACCGCGGCGCTGCCGGGCCAGTACGTCAGCGTCAAGGTCACGCTTCCGGACGGGCTCCGCCAGGTCCGCCAGTACTCCCTCTCCGGCGACGCCGGCACCAGCCGCAGCTTCACCACCAAGCTCGACGACGGCGGCGAGGTCTCCCCCGTGCTGCACAATGACGTGGCCGTGGGCGACGTCATCGAAATCTCGAACCCCTACGGCGAAATCACGCTCAAGGAAGGCGACGGCCCCGTGGTCCTGGCCTCGGCCGGCATCGGCTGCACGCCCACGGCGTCCATCCTGCGATCCCTGGCCGAGTCCGGCTCGGACCGCCAGGTCCTGGTCCTGCACGCCGAAAGCAACCTGGACAGCTGGGCGCTGCGCTCCCAGATGACGGACGACGTCGAACGTCTGGACGGCGCCGACCTGCAGCTCTGGCTCGAGCAGCCCGAAGCCGGTTCCAACGCGGGCTTCATGTCCCTGCGCGAGGTGGACCTCCCGGCCAACGCCTCGCTCTACCTGTGTGGCCCGCTGCCGTTCATGAAGAACATCCGCAACGAGGCCATCAACGCCGGCATCCCGGCCACGAAGATCCACTACGAGGTCTTCGGCCCGGATATCTGGCTCGCCAGCTAAAACACTCATCGACGGCGGCCCCGCACCTCTTCGTGAAGGTGGGGGCCGCCGTCGTGAAGCGGTGCCCCGGAGTCCGCGCAGAGCGCGTCAGCCCGCCGACGGCACCCCGGTGATCGCGTGACCGAAGCGCAGGAGGTTACCGGGATCGTACGTGGACTTCGCGGACCGCATCCGCTCATAGACCGCGGGCGTCCAGGCCCGGGCCCGGTCCTCCTCGTCGCCCGGCGCGCCATGGAAATTGACCAGCGTGTACCCGGTGGAGTGGGGAGCCATCGCGGCCAGGATCCCGCTGATGGAGGCCGATACGGCCTCGGCAAGGGGCGGTATCTTGAACCCGACGAGGAACAGCAGGAAGGCCGCGTCCCGCCCCGACACGGCGTCCGGCACCGCATCCGGCATAGCCCCCGGCCGGGACAGTGCAGTCCGGGCCAGCGCGCCGCCGAGCGGCCGGACCTCCACCAGCAGCAGCGGGCAGTCCGAACCGTCCCCGGTGAGCTCGAGCAGGTCAGCCACCGCCTCTTCGCCGAAATCCTTCAGGAGCGCGCCGCCGTCCATGAAGGGCAGCGGGTCCGCCGGGTCCATGTGGATCTGGTCAACGTCGAGGTAACTCATGGGCCCGGCCGTGTCCATCAAGGGGGTCGAGACCGCCCGCATCGGGGCAAGCAGCGCGTCGCCGGCCTCGCGCTTGCCCAGGAAGGCAAAGCGCAGGTGCACGACGAACTGGTTCCGCAGCGGCTCAGGAACGAAGTCCATGTCCGGAAGCCGCAGCAGCGAGATCGAGGGTGAGGCATCTTCGGGCAGCGTGGGCAGCCAGTGACGGAAGGCAGCCAGGACGGTGGCCGCATCCGCCCCGGGATAGATGATGCCGCCGCCGTAGAAATCACTGAACGGAAAGAGACTGAACTCGAGGGCGGTCACGATCCCGAGGTTGCCCTTGCCGCCGCGCATCAGTGCAAACAGCTCGGCCTCGGCGTCGGCGTCGATCCGCCGCAATTCGCCGTCGGCCGTGACAACCTCCATGCTGCGGACATGGTCCGCCGCGAAGCCGTGCGCGCGGCCGAGCACGGGCAGCCCGCCGCCGAGCGTGTAGCCGACGACTCCGACGTCGGTGCTGGAGCCGTGCAATCCGAGGAGCCCGTGCGGCACGCTGGCCTCCAGGAGGGTGCGCCACTTCACCCCGGCGCCGACGCGCGCGGTGCGTTCCTCCGGATCGATCTGCACGTCCTGCAGCCGGCGCGTGTTAATGAGCAGGCCGCCATCGATCGCAGATTCGGCGCCGTGCCCAGTGGACTGGACGGACACGGGAAGCCTGCGCTCGGCCGCCCACTTAACCGCGGCCACGACGTCCCGGGCATCTGCGGCCCCCAGAACGACCTCGGGCCGGTGCACTGTTGCGACGTTGAAGGCGAACGTCTCCGCCGCGAATTCGGGGCTGTCCGGCAACGCGACCGGGCCGCTGACAGCGCTGGACAAAGCATCGATGTCGTCGTTGACAAGCATGAGGAACTCCTGAGTCTCGCTTACCGCGAGCAGGTCGGGGGCGCGGCCGCACCCGCCCGGGATGCCCCCAGCGCACGCTCCACTCGTCGGCCGGCCCGGCTGATGGAATGCGGACAAGCCTAGGGATCCGGCCGGACGCGGCCTAGGGACCTAAGTCCCGGCGTCACGCACCCAACGAAAACGGCGGCCCCGCATCTTCCGAGAGGTCCTGGGTTCTAACGGTCGCTGGTTAAACCGCAACGCGGGGTCACTTACGGTCCATCCACGGTGGTGGGATGGGCCGTAAGTGACCCCGCGTTGCTTTGTGTTCTGCCGGCTGCTACTGCTCGGCAGCCATGCGCTCCTTCAGTCCTGCGAGTTCGGCGCGCAGCGCCTCGGGCAGCGAGCTGCCGAAGTTGGCGAACCACTCCTCGATCGAGGCCAGCTCGGTGGTCCACTCTGCGGGGTCGACACGGACGGCCTCTTCAACCTGGGCCGGGGTCATGTCCAGGCCCTTGAGGTCGATCGCGTCAGCGGTGGGGACGAACCCGATGGGGGTCTCCACGGCGTCGGCCTTGCCCTCGAGGCGTTCGATGGCCCATTTCAGGACCCGGGCGTTGTCACCGAATCCGGGCCAGGCGAATCCGCCCTCGGAATTGCGGCGGAACCAGTTGACCAGGAAGATCTTGGGCAGCCGCTCCGGGTTGGCCTTCGCGGAGAGGTTGACCCAGTGGTTCAGGTAATCGCCTGCGTCGTAGCCGATGAAGGGCAGCATGGCCATCGGATCCCGGCGGACAACGCCGACGGCACCGGCTGCCGCGGCGGTGGTCTCCGAGGACAGGGTTGAGCCCATGAAGATGCCGTTGGACCAGCTGCGCGCCTCGGTGACCAGCGGGATGGTGGTCTTGCGGCGGCCGCCGAACAGGATCGCGGAAAGCTCCACGCCGTCCGGGTTGTAGTACTCCTCGGCCAGCATGTCGATCTGGTCGATCGGCGTGCAGAAGCGGGAGTTCGGGTGGGCGGCGGGCTTGTCCGAATCCGGGGTCCAGGAGTTGCCCTGCCAGTCGGTCAGGTGCGCGGGCACCTCGTCGGTCATGCCCTCCCACCACACACCGCCGTCGTCCGTCAGGGCGACGTTGGTGAAGATGCTGTGGCCCTTGGCGATGGCGCGCATCGCGTTGGGGTTGGTGCCCCAGCCGGTGCCCGGAGCCACGCCGAACAGGCCGGCCTCGGGGTTGACGGCGCGGAGCTCGCCTTCCTTGCCGAACCGCATCCAGGTGATGTCGTCACCGAGGGTTTCGACTTTCCAGCCCTCGATGGTCGGATCCAGCAGCGCGAGGTTGGTCTTGCCGCAGGCCGACGGGAAAGCGGCGGAGATGTAGTAGTTCTTCTGCTCCGGCGAGGTCAGCTTGAGGATGAGCATGTGCTCGGCCAGCCAGCCTTCGTCGCGTGCCATCACCGAGGCGATGCGCAGGGCGTAGCACTTCTTGCCGAGCAGGGCGTTGCCGCCGTAGCCGGAGCCGAAGGACCAGATGGAGCGCTCCTCCGGGAAGTGGACAATCCACTTGTCCGGGTTGCAGGGCCACGGGACATCGGCCTGGCCGGGGGCCAGCGGGGCGCCCAGGGAGTGCAGGGCGGGGACAAAGAACGCGTTGGTCGCGGTGATCTTGTCCAGGACCTCGGTGCCGATGGTGGCCATGATCCGCATGGAGGCGACAACGTAGGCGCTGTCGGTGATCTCGACGCCGAACTTGGGGTCCTCGGCGTCGAGGTGGCCCATCACGAAGGGGATCACGTACATGGTGCGGCCGCGCATGGAGCCGGCGAACAGGCCGTGCAGCTTTTCCTTCATCTGCGCCGGGGCCATCCAGTTATTGGTGAAGCCTGCGTCGTGCTCGTTCTCGGAGCAGATGAAGGTCTGCTCTTCGACGCGGGCCACGTCGGCGGGGTCGGAGAAGGCCGCGAACGACTTGGGGAAGAGGTCCTCGTTGAGGCGGGTCAGGGTGCCGGCGGCAACGAGCTCGTCCGTCAGCCGGGTGTTTTCCGCTTCGGACCCGTCAACCCAGTAGATCCGGTCCGGCTGGGTCAGTTGAGCTACCTCTTCTACCCATGCCAGTAGACCGGCATGTGTGGTGGGTGCTTTTTCAAGCAACGGCAGTCGCGCCAGATCTCCCATTACGGTTCCCTTCCTCGGGTTCAGTGGTGTGTCCTAAATGCTAGGGCTCGGCAGGGGGCCCATTTCGGGCCCGGACGTGGGATGACCGGGGCCGAGCAAATCAAAAACCGCGGAAATTCAAGGAACTGGCCGGCCATCATCCCTCCTTTTTGTGACTAAGGTCACGTAGACCGGTCTAGTCAGCTAGATTACACCCGCTTCGATTTGTAACTGGGCCCGGGCTCGCGTAAAGTAATTCGAGGTTCGGGGAGAGAGAAGTTCTCCAAGAGCCGAGAATGCGCCCATAGCTCAGCTGGATAGAGCGTCTGTCTACGGAACAGAAGGTCAGGGGTTCGAATCCCTTTGGGCGCACAGATGAAGATCCGCCCCGGTTCACCGGGGCGGATCTTTTGCTTTAACCGCCGGATGCCCTAGGCGCCAGGGCGCCGGCCCGGCTGCTTTAGGCGCCAGGCTGGGCGCCGGCGCGGCCGCCTTAGGCGCCGGCGGCAGCTGTTGGGCCGGAGCGGCCCGGCAGCAGGTCTCAGGCCGTGGACCGGACGATGATGTTGCGGATGTCGTCGAAATGCGTGCTGAGCCGCTCGGAGGCGAGTGCCTTGTCCGCCGTTGCGACAGCCTCATAGATCCCCCGGTGCACTGCGGCCGTTGCCTGCAAGTCGACGGCGTACGGCCCGCCGAGTTCGAGGTGGATACGGCGGTAGACCTTCCAGAAGACGTCCATCAGGCTGATCAGCAGGTCGTTGTTCAGCGGCTCGAAAAGCCTGCGGTGGAACTCCGCGTCGGCCTCGATGAACGGCTCCCCCGCGTCGGCCAGCGCTTCCATGCGGTTCACGGACTCCTCCACGGCGGCCAGCTGTTCGGCGCTGATCCGGTCCATGGCGGCGCCGACCAGGCCGGATTCGAGTGCCTGCCGGACCTCCACGAGCTGCAGGGCTTCCTCGCCCTGGTGGCGCAGCGACAGCCGGGCGCGGAAGGTGAGCCCGTCGGTCAGGGCCTCGAAATTGCTCGGCGCCACGAACATGCCGAATCCGTGGCGGATCTCAATGACACCCAGCGCCTGGAGCGCCTTCAAGGACTCCCGCAGGGTGTTGCGGCCGACGCCGAGTGCCGCCGTCAGCTCGTTTTCGGTCGGCAGCGGGTCGCCGGGAACCAGGTCGCGTTCCAGGATCAGCTCCAGGATGTCCGACTGGAGCGCCCGGAGCCGGGCCTGGGCGCTGAACCTTGCCAGCGGTATGGCCGGGCCTGTTGTCATGTTGCGTGCGGCCATGGCCGCCTCCTCCCCCAAGTATGGTCCCAACAGTATCGACCGTCCCCCGTCCTGCAAAGGGTTCGGCCCGGCACATTACGCCGGAAGCCCGCATCTCCGGAGCCCGGAGCTCCCCCGGATCCGGCCGTGGCCCCGGCGTAGGCTGGTGCCATGACGGCACAGATTGAGCGGGAATTCGATGTCATTGTGATCGGCGCCGGGGCCGTGGGCGAGAATGTGGCGGACCGCGTGGTCCGCGGCGGCCTGACAGCAGTGCTCATCGAGGCGGAGCTGGTCGGCGGCGAGTGCTCGTACTGGGCCTGCATGCCTTCGAAGGCCCTCCTGCGGCCGGGCACTGCGCTGCATGGCGCGCAGACGGTCCCCGGCGCCCGGGAAGCGGTCACCCGCACCCTGGATCCGGCAGCCGTGCTGAAGCGCCGGGATTACTTCACCTCGAACTGGCAGGACGACAGCCAGGTCAAGTGGGTGGAGGACACAGGCATCGAACTGATCCGCGGCCACGGCTGGATCACCGCCCCGCGGCACGTCGAGGTGGCCGGGCTGGACGGCAACGGCTACGCACTCACGGCCCGGCACGCCGTGGTGGTCGCCACGGGCTCCGCCCCGAACCAGCCGCCGGTCGAGGGGCTTCACGACGTCGAGTACTGGACCACCCGGGAGGCAACCTCAGCCCGCGCGGTTCCCCCGCGGCTTGCGGTCCTCGGCGGCGGCGTTGCCGGCGTCGAACTCGCCCAGGCCTATGCCCGGCTTGGTTCGTCCGTGACGCTCGTGGCCCGCGGCGGGCTCCTGGGTGTTTTCCCGGAGCAGGCCGCGGATCTGGTCGCTGCCGGCCTGCGCGCCGATGGCGTCGATCTCCGCCTGCACACTGGCACGCGGAGCGTGCATGAGAACGAGGACGGCTCCCTTACGGTCGTGCTCGACGGCGGCCCCAAGGGCGGTCCCACGGGCGGCCCCAAGGACGGCCCGGGCGCCGGGACCGCTGACGGCACGGCCCATGGCGCCACGATCACGGCGGACAAGCTGCTCGTCTCCACCGGCCGGCACCCCGCCCTAGAGGGACTCGGCCTGGACAGCGTCGGCCTCCCGGCACCCGAGGGCGGGACCCTGCGGCTCACCACCGATTCCACCGGACTAGTCCACCACGCCACCGAGAACGATGTGTCCGGCAACCCGTGGCTCTACGCTGCCGGCGACGCCGCCGGACGGGCCATGCTGACGCACCAGGGCAAGTACGGTGCGCGGGCCACCGGAGACGCCATTGCCGCCCGGGCCAAGGGCGAACTCCGCGGCGAGCCGGCACCGTGGAGCCGCTTTGCCCAGACGGCCTCCGAGCACGCGGTGCCGAACGTGGTGTTTACCGATCCGGAACTGGCGAACGTCGGCCGGACCATGGCGCAGGCGGAGAAGGACGGCTTCCGGGCCTCCGCCGTGGAACTCCCCATCCAGGTGGCCGGCTCTTCGCTGCACGCCGAACACTATGAAGGGTGGGCGCAGCTGGTCATCGACGAGGACCGCAAGGTGCTGCTGGGCGCCACGTTCGCCGGCCCGGATGTCGCTGAACTCCTGCACGCAGCCACCATTGCGGTGGTGGGGGAAGTCCCGCTGGACCGGCTGTGGCACGCCGTGCCCTCCTATCCGACCATCAGCGAAGTTTGGCTCCGCCTGCTGGAGGAGTACGGCCTCTGATCCGTTGATCACAAGCGGCTGTTCTATTTGAACTGACCAGTCAGTTCGGTTAGCCTTGAAGCAGACCAGACCCTGCGAAAGGCTTACATGCTCTCCGTGCAACAGCTCCGTGTGAACGGGCGCCGGAATGACCTGCTCCCACCCACGTCCCTTGAGGTACGTGCCGGGGAGCTGCTCTTGGTTGAAGGCGACGGCCAGGACCAGCGAACAGCCCTCGCCCTCACACTCAGCGGCCGGATGAAGCCCTCCGGGGGAGTGCTCAGCTGGGACGGAAATTCCAAGATTAAGCGCCTCCGGTTGGCCAGTGCACTCGTGGACTCCCCCGGTGTCAACGAGCCCGAACAGCATCTCAGCGTGGGCGACCTCGTCACCGAGGACCTCGCGCTCATCCCCCGGCGCTATCGTGGTGCTCTGCTGAGCAAACCCTGGCTCAAGGTCAACCGCTTCGAGGACATTGCCGGCCTCTGGACCGAACAGATTCCGGCCCGGCGACGCGTCGAACTGCTCACCGCCCTTGCCCTGGCCAACCCCGGAACAGATCTGCTGGTGGTCGATTCTCCGGACAGGCACAGCGCAGATCCCGCGGACTGGCTTCCCAGGCTGGAAGATCTGGCGCACGACGGCGGCCGGCCGCTCGCCGTCGTCGTCACCGTCGCGGCACTGCCGGACGGCTGGACCGGGCCCTCCGCCGCAATCGGGAACGCCGTTGAGGCTGCCGCCGCAACGGTTTCCATCGTTGACGCATCCGCGGACCCCTCCCAGCCTGATGCGCAGAAGACAGAAGGCCATCCCGCGAAACACCGGAACCCTGAACACATCCCGTTCGAAACCGAGGCCCTAAAGTGACTGTTCTGCGGCTGGCCCGCTCCGAGCTCAAGCGCATGACTGGCGGGCTCCTGCCCAAACTGACCATCCTGGCGCTGACCATGGTGCCTTTGTTGTACGGCGCGGTGTATCTCTACGCCAACTGGGATCCGTACGGGAACCTGGACCAGATCGACGCCGCCTTGGTAGTCGAGGACACCGGCGCGTCCGCCAGCAACGGGACCCGGCTCGAGGCGGGGAAAAAGGTCGCCGACAGCCTCGTGGACGGCCACGTCTTCAACTGGCAGAAAGTCACCACCGCCGCGGAAGCGGACCAGGGCGTGAGCAGCGGCAAGTATGCGTTCGCGCTCAAGATTCCCAAGGACTTCTCGGCCAACCTGGTTTCCCCGGGCAGCTTTGACGCCGCGAACCAAGCCATGCTGAATGTCACCACCAACGATGCCAACAACTACGTCCTCAGCAACATCGTGGACAAGCTGACCACTGCCGTGCATTCGACGGTTGCCAAGGAAGTGGGCGAGGAGACTGCGAACCAGCTCCTGACGGGCTTCGGCACAATCCATACTCAAATAGTCCAGGCCGCCGACGGGGCCGGAAAACTCTCCGACGGCGTTGCCAGACTCCGGGACGGGGCAGCCAGTTTGCATTCCGGAACGAGCCAGCTGAACGGCGGAGTCGCAGAACTCGCCGCCGGCCAAATGAAGCTGCGCGATGGCGCCAACCAGCTCAATTCAGGCGCCGGCCAGCTCAGCGCCGGCCTGACGCAGCTGAAGGACAGGACGGCCACGCTCCCTGCCGACTCACAGAAACTCGCGGACGGCGCCGCGCAAGTCGCGGCAGGAAACGCGGCATTGAACACGAAAGTCCAGGACGTCGTCGGGCAACTCAGCGCTGCCGACAAGGGCCTCCGGGACCGTGTGGTGCAATCCAACAGCCGTCTGGTTGCCGCCGGGATCATCACCCCCGACCAGGCCGGCAAAATCCTGGCCGATTTCGATACCGCCGCAGCCTCAAGCCCGGTGGCCGATGCGAAGTCCAGAATCCAAACAGATGCAGCCCAGATCCAGCAGCTTGCCGACGGATCCGCCGCCGTAAGTTCCGGGGCGGCCAAACTTGCGGGAGCGACGCCGGCCCTGACTGATGCCATCTCAAAGGCTTCAGACGGCGCCAACCAGCTCTCAGCCGGCTCGGCCGCGCTGGCCGCGGGCGAGCAGAGCGCTGTCGACGGCACTGCCAGGCTCGCAGATGGCGCCCGGCAGCTCGACGACGGGGCGGGCCAGCTGGAGGACGGCGCCCGCACGGCCTCGGATGGCGCCGCCACCCTGGCCTCAGAGCTGGACAAGGGTGCCGGGAAGATCCCCAATCCCGATGATGCCCAGAAGAACAGCCTGTCAAAGGTGATCGCGGACCCTGTTGCCGTCAGCGACGTATCCCAGGCCAAGGCTGCGTCGTACGGTGCCGGCCTGGCGCCATTCTTCCTGACCCTGGCCCTGTGGATCGGCGTATTCATGCTGGTCCAGGCCATGCGGCCCATCACGCAACGCGCACTGGCGTCCAACGCCCCGTCATGGAAGATCGCCGTCGGCGGCTGGCTGCCATTCTTTGCCGTTTCAGTCATCCAGGCCACGCTGCTCACCCTCGTGGTGGACCTGGGCCTGGGCCTCAAGCCCGCCCACCCGGTGCTGATGTGGTTGTTCATGTTGGCGGCCGCTATGGCCTTCAGTGCCATCATCCAGGGCGTCGTGGCCCTGCTGGGAACTCCCGGAAAATTCGTGGTGCTTATCCTGCTGGTCCTGCAGCTGGTTTCCTCCGGCGGAACCTTCCCGTGGCAAACCACCCCGCAGCCGCTGCACTTTGTCCACGAGGCGCTGCCTATGGGTTATGTGGTGGCCGGCATGCGGCACCTGATCTACGGCGCGGACCTTTCCTTGATCGTGCCCACGGTGGTTGGCCTCCTTGGGTACACTGTGCTCGGGGCGGCGCTTTCCACACTGGCCGTTCACAAGCACAAGTTCTGGACCCTGAAGTCCCTAAAACCGGAGATCGCCGTATGAGCACAGTGGGGGCCGGGGAGAAGAAACTCCGTCCCGCCCGCACGAACGCCACGAAGCAGAAACTGTTCGAGGCGTCCATGGATCTGATCGGGGAGCGCGGCGCGGCGGGCGTGACGGTGGACGAGATCGCCACGGCAGCCGGGGTGTCCAAGGGCACGGTGTATTACAACTTTGGCAGCAAGTCGGACCTGATCGCCCAGCTGCTGCGCCACGGCGTGGACATCCTCCTGGCGCGGCTGCTGAGTGTCCGCGACGGCTCCGCCGACCCCCTCGCCGCCATGGAGGAAATGATCGGCCAGGCCATGGACTTCATGGCCGAGTACCCCTCCTTCGCCCGGCTTTGGGTCAGCGAAAGCTGGCGGACCCCGAGCGAATGGCAGGACACCTTCGCCGAGCTCCGCGGGCGCCTGCTCGCGGTGATCGGCTCTGCCATCGACGGGGTCGCCGCCGTCTATCCCGTGGATTCCGCCGTTTCCCGGGGCAGCCTGGAAACGGCAATCTTCGGGGCCTGCTTCGTGGTGGGACTGGACCGCCAGACGTACAACCCGGAGCGGACCAGGGAGCAGAGTGTGGCCGCAATCATGGCCTCCATGCGCGGCTACGTCGTGAAGCAGCCGCCTGCTCAGGCATGATTATTCACATGCGTCACATGGGTACCAACGGGAAAGTCGCCATCGGAGCGTTTCTCACTGCCCTGGCACTTCTGGTCCTGACCGGAATCACCCTGCAAGAGTGGGTGCTGGTGTGGTTCGTCGGGGCGGCCGCGACGGCCTATGTGGCCTGCGTGGCGGAGGTGGTGGTCCGGCGCCGGCACAAGACTTTGGCCGCGAGCGGGGTAGGCAGCATCCTCTTCATCGCGTTCGGGGTCGCTTTCCTGCGTCAGTGGGGGCTGGCCTTCAACCCCGATCCCGACGCCCTGTCCACGCGCGTCGATTCCGAGCATCCGGATTTGTACTTCTATCTGGCCGCGGCCGCCGGAGCCGTCACCTTACTGTTGCTGTTCGCCGGCACTGTACTGCCTGGCAGGAGCCGCGGCCGGCGTTCCCCGGGCCGTGCTCCGCGACGCCGCCCGGCGTCCGGCGCGCGGGGAGCGGGGGCCAGGTCTGCGAATCCGCGGCTCTCCGCACCGCGGCCGACGTCGAGAGGAACCGCCGCGCGCCCGGCGGCTCCGCGGGCGGCTGCTCCGCGGGCCACTGCCCGGCCCGCGGCCAAGTCACCGGCGAAGACACCGGTCAAGCCGGCAATGAAGGCACCGGCCAAGTCGCCTGCCCCGAAATCACCAGCCCGGGCCTCGGCCCGCCGCTGAGTCCCGCGCATCACCACCCGGCGGAGAGGTTCAGCACAGGAGTTTCCGCCGGAAGGCAGCCCAGGAGTTCAGCTCAGAGGTTTCGAGGCCTGTCTTCCCGTGGGGTGGCATCCGGACCCGGGGCCGTGTCGGTCCGGGTTACGTCCTCGCGGCTGCGCTGGTCGGCTGACACTGGCTCGCCGGACGCTTGCTCGCCGGAAGACGCTGGCTCGCCGGAAGACGCTTGCTGGCCGGACGTTTGCTGGCCGGGGACGTGGCTGCCCGTTGTGGTTTCGGCGGCGGCCCTCTCGGCGCGCAAATCCCCGCGGGTCGGCATCTGCCCGCTTTCGCCGCCGCGTTCAGATGTGACTACGTCCGGGTCCACTTCGTCGGCTTTGCGCAGTTGCTCCTGCGCGCCGGAGCGGACGCTTTCGGCTTCTTCCTGGCGCTTGCGGGCTTCCTGCCGCAGCCGCTCGGCCTCGAGGTCGGCCTCCTGCGCGTCGGCCTCGGCACGGGCCGCCTTGGCGTCGCGTTCCCGCGCAGCGAATTCGTCGGCCTTGGCCTGTTCACGCATCTCGGCCGCACGGTTCCGGTCTGCGGCCACCTTGCGTTTGCGGCTGACCATGACCGCCACCGCTACGATCGCGAGCACCACGACGATGCCGACAATAATTCCTATGAGCTGCCCTGAATCCACGTTGATCACCTTTTCTCCGGGTTGCAACAGATGCCCCAAAACCACTGGAAAAAACCACATGACTAAACAGCATCAGTAAACCGCAGATCGGCGCAGGTTGCTATGGATTCCGCAGCCCTCACCGGGCGGACCTGCGGCTATTTGGCGCGGGGGACCTTGAAGTGGGTCAGCTTGGCGTCCTGCCCGTCCAGTTCGGCCCAGGACTTTTCCGTTTCCAGGATGGTCAGCCCGCTGGTCGGATAGCGCGTGGCGGCGTCCATGTAGGCATCGTGGTCGGAGTCGCGCGACGCCAGATGCATCGCAAGGTCCTGCACCCCGGGCATGTGGGAAATCACCATGAGGGTGGTGACGGTGTCAGGGACGTGGTTGATGACGGCCAGCATGCGCAAGGCGGAGGCGGCGTACAGCCCATCCTCGAGCTTGGGCGTCGGCGCCTTGTCTCCGAGGGCGTGGCACACCCACGTGCAGGTCTGGCGGGTCCGCAAAGCGCTGGAGCAGAGGATGAAATCAGGAACCACGCCGTGCTTGAGCAGCCACTTTCCGGCGACTGGGGCGTCCTTGTGGCCGCGTTCTTCGAGCGGCCTTTCGTGGTCGGCAACCCCGCCGGGCCAATCGGACTTGGCGTGCCGCATGATCACCAGCCGTTTGATGTGATGCGCGCTCATGCCCCAATCCTAGTGCGGCGGCTGGCCCACGGGCGCGCATCCCACCAGCGTCCGTTCAGTCTTCAAGGACAAAGGTCACTTCCAGCACGACGTGCCAGGCAACGACGGCGCCGTCGCTGATTTCGACCTTTTGTTCCTTCACCCATGCCCCCGTGACATTGCGAAGGGTCTTATTGGCCCGGTCGACGCCCTCCTTGATGGCGGCATCAAACGAGGTCTTGGAGTTCGCGCTCAGGGTAGTAATCCGTGCAACAGACATGTCTTCCTCCCAATAGTCGGCTCAACGGTCCGAGACTACGCCGGACCCCCGAAAGGCAACAGAGTCCAACCAAAACCACCAGCAGCGGCGGCAAAGGCCCGTCAGCCAGACCGCGCAAAGCCACGTTCCGGGTAGTGAGGGCGCTGTAGCGCAGCGGCACGTCCCGAAAGCGCCGTTGTCGCGTGAGCTCCGCCGTCGGGGTTCCCTGACCGTGGGCCCACGCCGGCGGGGGACCCGGCCTGAGCTTGCGAAGGCTGGGAGCCGGTGGGGACGTGCGAGGTTAGGGGGACGGCGGGAAGGGGCGAGCGCAGGCGCCGAGGGATCGTGCCGCGAAAGCGAAAGCGCCCGCTCCCTGGGCAGGGAACGGACGCTTTGCGTGGGCTAGAAGCTAGATCGAGTATTCCGGAGCGGCCCAGACAACCACTTCGGGGTGCTCGTAGAACCGGTAACCCTGGCCGCGCACGGTGCGCACGGTGTTGGCGAGGCGGCCCAGCTTGGAACGCAGGCGGCGGATGTGGACGTCGATGGTCCGCTCATTCGGGACCTCTTCGGCGTTCCGCCACAGGCCTTCGAGGAGCTCGTCGCGGCCCACGGTGCGGGTGCCGTTCTCTACGAGGTAGTTCAGGAGCTCGAATTCCTTGAACGTGAGGTTCAGGGATTCGCCGTCGAGGTGCACCTCACGGCGGGCGAGGTCGATCAGCACCCCGGACGGCCGCGGATCCTGCGGCTGCTGCAGGCGGGCGGTCTCGGTGCGCTGGCGGGCCCCCGCAGTGGGGTCACCGAAGGTCGAGCGGACGACGTCGAGGGCGGAACCCGGGGCACTGGCCGGCGCGACGGCGACGGCGGCATAGCTTTCGGCGCCGGCCACGAGCGACTGTGCGTAGGCCCGGATTTCCTGGGCAAGCTTGGCGATGGATGTGCCGGCTGCAGCCGCGGTTTCCTCGTCGATGCCCATGTACAGCACGAAACCACGGGCGACGTTGTCGCTGGGGGCCGGACGGACCGGGCTGCCGGCACCCGGGGCGATCACCGGGGTGGGCGCCGTGGCGGGGGCGGGAGGGACGGCACGGAGCTGGCCGTAGGAGTCAGGGTTGTAGCCCTGCGCTGCATATCCGGGGGCGGGGAAGCTGCCCGTGGATCCGGCGGGGGCGAACGCGGAGCGCCCGCCAAAGCCCTGGCGGATCCCTGAGGCCTGGCCGGCCTTGCTGGCGTTACGGACGGAGATGTGGACGTATCCGGATGCAACTGACATGGAATGCTTACCTCAATGTGAATGGCCGTCATCGCGGCTCGAATGCTTCTTTCCCCGCAATGAAATTGGGGAGGGGCGCCCGACTCTGGGCTGGGGGGCGAATACCTGGAAACCTTTAGGGGTGTAAAAGTTAGGCGTGCATTCGACAACAGCGCATCTCGGTACCAGCGGGTGTGCTGATCCAGGAAGCTGCGGCTGCAGGTGCTGTTGAGTTCTTGTTCACAATTGAAGTGTGCAACGTAACAATGTAAACGTGCAAGTAACAATGGACCCCAGGTTCCACATAGTGAGACAGATCGAGGATTTGTAGCGCAAGTCACAATTCTGCAGCGGCAATAAAATAACAAGTGTTTTACTGACCGGAAGGTCAGCAAGTGCGCTTTCTCGAATATTATTCGGTCAAGGCCGACTGCATCAGGCAAATCATTCACAGCACGGCGAGTTGGGCCAAACCGCGCCTGCCCACCGCCGCCTGCGAGGCGGTCCACGGAGTGGGCAGCCGGCATCGCCGCCGGTCAGGCACGGTGGCGATGGCGGCTGCGGCGGGTCAGTTCGACTGGCCGGTGGCCGTCGCCGCGACCACCATGACGGAGGCCGCCGTGTAGCCGGAGCCGTCCTTGGCCGCCACGATCCGCACCGTCCCGCCCGCCACGATGTCCGCGACGCTCAGCTGCGTGCCCGCGCCGCCGGCCTGCTGGCGCCGCTGTTGCAGATTACTCACCACGACGTCGCTGCCCAGCGCATAGCTGCGCGTGAAACCGTCGCTGCTCTTGACGGTCACGGAGGACGAGCTGACCTCGCTCACTGTGCCCAGCTGCTCGGCCATCGTGGTGTACGCGCTTCCTTGCAGCACCACGTATTCGGCGTGTACTGCCGCGGAAAGCCCGCTGCCCATCCCCCCGGCAGCGAAGTCGCCGGGACCGCCCTGCCCCGGCATGCCGCCGCCCGCGAAACCACCTTGCGCGGAACCGTCTTGCGCTGAACCTGGCGCGCCCGGGGCGACACCCTGGCCGCCGGGTCCGCCGGCGCCCGCCCCGCCGGCCGCACCGGTGGCTGCCGTTGCGCTTGAGGTGAGGGCATAGACGCCCGCCCCGGCGCCGACGGCCAGGACTGCGGCGGCTCCGGCGACGGCGAGCCCCCGCTTGAGGGTCCATGGCTTTGCCGCCGAGGCCGTCTTGGCGGAAGTTCCCGGCGCGCCCCAGCCTGTGGCTGCGGCGGGCACAGGTTCCTGCCGGGGCATGCCCCAGGCAGGTTCCGAGGCCGGAACCGTCCAAACCGGGGGCGCGCCCCAGCCGCCGGCAGCGCCTGCTTCCGGCCGCCCGCCGTCAGCGTGCCCGGTTTGGACTGTTCCGGCGTCGGTGTGTCCGGCGCCGTACTGCCAGGCAGTACGGGGTGTGGTTACCGGCGCGGGCGCCGCTGGCGCGCCGGTGGTGGGCGTGGGGGCTGGCTCGGGGGCTGGTCCGGAACCGGCTCCGGGATGCTGACCGCTCATGGTATTTCTCCTTTAGGGTGCGGATCGGTGTTCACCCCAGAGTGGTGAGCGATCCTGTGCCTGGGCTGTGCGGGCCGACAGCCCGGCCTGTGACGTTGGCGCCGGACGGTAAAGGGGTTTGAACATGGCCGGTGCGGCCCGTACGGTCCCGCAACGGCATCCAGCTCGCTAGGCTGGGATTCACAGGTGCCGCACAGGGTCCCCAAAGCCCCGCCTAACCGGCAGATCGGAGAGTTGTCCCCATGGCCACTTCGCACTCCATGACCAACAACCTTCCCCAGCTCACGCATCCGGACGGCTCCCCCATCCGCGCCCTCGTGGTGGATGACGAGCCCAGCCTCTCCGAGCTCATGAGCATGGGGCTCCGGATGGCCGGCTGGTCTGTGGCCGTAGCCGAGGACGGGCCCGGAGCCGTCCGGCTAGCCAAGGAGTTCCGCCCCGACGTGCTGGTGCTGGACGTGATGTTGCCCGGGTTCGACGGCGTCGAACTGCTGAACAGGATCCGCGCGTTCGCGCCGGAGGTGCCGGCGCTGTTCCTCACCGCCAAGGATGCCGTCCAGGACCGCATCACCGGACTGGCGGCCGGCGGCGACGACTATGTCACCAAGCCGTTCAGCATGGAAGAGGTGCTGCTGCGCCTGCACCGGCTGGTCCAGCGCTCCGGAGTGGCTGCCATGGACACCGCCGAACTCGTAGTGGGAGACCTCGTGCTCAACGTCGACACCCGCGAAGTCACCCGGGCCGGTGAGGAAATGCACCTGACCGCCACGCAGTTCGAGCTGCTGCGCTACCTCATGGAAAACCCGAAGCGGGTCATCAGCAAGGCCCAGATCCTGGACCGTGTCTGGGACTACGACTTCGGCGGCCAGGCGAACATCGTGGAACTGTACATTTCCTACCTCCGCAAGAAGGTCGACGCCAACCACGCTCCGATGATCCACACGGTGCGCGGAGCCGGGTACGTCCTGAAACCGGCGGACTGATCCGTGCCCTCACTTTCCGGCATGACCCGCGTCCCCGGACGCGACTGGCGCAACCCGTCGACGTGGCATTTGCGCACCCGGCTGGTCCTGGTCGCCATGGCGCTGCTCGTGGCCATCTGCGGCGCTGTGGGCTTGTTCAGCTACGCCTCCATGGACCTCTTCCTCACCCGGCAGCTCGACACCCAGCTGGACCAGGCCTCGCACCGTTCGAGCGAGTTCGGCCGGCCCTCCTCCGACGATTCGGGCAGGCGCCCCGACCCCCTCGAAGCCCGGGGACAGGGCGTCGGGACGCTTAACGCACGGATAGTGGACGGCGAAGTCAGCAGGGCCGGGTTCCTGGCCGGGGACGGCGCGGTCAAGAGCCTCTCCCCCGCCGACAACAAGGTTCTCCTGGCCCTCACCCCGAGCGGCGTGTCCGTGGACCGCAGCCTTTCGGCCGGCGCCTACCGGCTCACGGCGGCGCGAACACCGTACGGTGACGTGATTGTGACCGGACTCCCGCTGGCAGAAAAACAAAGCACCCTGGCCTCCCTGGTCTGGACCATGGTGGTGGTGTCCGCAGGCGGGCTCGTGCTGATCGGGCTCGCCGGCACGGCCCTGATCCGGCGGACCATGAAGCCGCTGGAACAGCTCTCCGAGGTTGCCACTAAGGTCTCCCGTCTCCCGCTGGACGCCGGCGAGGTGGCGCTCGGGGTCCGCGTCCCGACGTCGGCGGCCCATCCCGGAACGGAAGTGGGCAGCGTGGGCTACGCGCTGAACAAGATGCTGGACAACGTCTCCAACGCTCTCGAGGCGCGGCAGGAGAGCGAGATGAAGGTCCGGCAGTTCGTCGCCGACGCCTCGCACGAACTCCGCACCCCGCTGACGGCCATCCGCGGCTACACGGAGCTGATGCGGATGACCGAGCATTTCACCCCCGACGGCGAGAGGTCCCTCGCCCGTGTGCAAAGCCAGTCCGAGCGGATGACCACGCTCGTGGAGGACCTGCTGCTGCTGGCGCGCCTGGACGAGGGACAGCCGCTCAAAATCTCCGACGTCGACCTCACCCAACTGGCCATCGAGACGGTCAGCGATGAGAAAGTCATGGCCCCGGACCGCATCTGGCAGCTGGAACTTCCGGACGAGCCCGTGGTGGTGCGCGGTGATGCGACCCAGCTTCACCAGGTCCTCGCCAACCTGCTGTCCAATGCGCGCAAGCACACGGAACCCGGGACCAAGGTGGTCACGGGCGTCATGCGCTCGGCTGACGGCAGTGCCGTGGTCACCGTGACAGACAATGGCAGCGGCATCGCCCCGGAATTTATCGGCCGGGTCTTCGCCCGCTTCACCCGGGCCGACGCCTCGCGCACCAATCCGGCGTCGAACCCCGCAGCCGTCCCCGCCGATTCTGCCGTCGCGACGGCCAGGGTCGGGTCCGGGGCTCCCGCACGCTCGTCCTCCGGCGCCGTTTCCGGCAGCCGCGGAGGTCACGGCACGGCGACCGCCGCGCCGACGTCCGAGGGCACCAGCGGGTTGGGCCTGTCCATTGTCCAGTCGATCGTGGAGGCCCACGGAGGAACAGTCGAGGTCACGTCCCGGCCGGGCCGCACGGAGTTCGCCGTGCGGCTGCCCGCCTCGCCGCCGCCGGCGTAACCGGAACGGCCGCCGCCGGCGCAAACGACCCGGACGGTCGACCGGCGAGCCCGGCGCAACCCGACACCCCGGCACTGTGACTCCTGTTACCAAAATGTGACTTAAGCGGCCGGGTCCTGTAGCGTCGTTAGCGTGCGCCGCCATCGGTGCCGCATATCCGGACGGACGCCAAACTCTGCCGCTTCCCGGATTCCGCTGGACCAGGCAGAGGCGGGGGACCCAGAGTTCCCGGGCAATCTGCTTTCATGCGCCCTCGGGGTGAAGCCGACACGTGATGTTCCGTGCGGCCGGATGACCTCATCCGAACCCGACAGCTAACTCCGCCGGCGTTGAGAGGCCACCATGACTGAATTCCAGGTACAAACACGCCCTGACGGCGGTTCGCATTCCCGCTCAGTTGGCGCCGCCAAGTCGCGCCACCGCGCCGAACCGGTCAAGCAGGCATCCGCCCTGTCGAGGTTCGCCGCCGGGCTCGGTGTAACCGGCCGCCGTGCCGCCGTCGTCACCGCCGCTTGCGCGCTGCTGCTGGGTGGCGGCGCCGCCAGCCAGGCGGCAGAGCCGGGCGCCCACACGGCGAATGTTGCGAGCCAGACGGCCACGATCGCCGACCCGCTGGCCAAGCTCAACTTCGAGCGGGTCCAGGTGGCTGGGCCGACCGCTCCAGCGGAAAAGAACGTGGCTCCCCAGATCTCGGAGGTTAAGGCAGCCGAAGCGCTGATCCACGCCCCCGCTGCTGCCGCGCCGGCAGCCGCGGCAGCACCCGCTCCGGCCCCCGCGGCAGCCCCTGCACCTGCTCCGGTTCCCGCGGCAGCTCCCGCTCCGGCAGCCGCTCCGGTCCCCGCAGCCGCTCCGGCCCCCGCGCCGGTCGCAGTCGACGACCCCGCCGGCGCGCAGGCCTACGCCGCGTCCCAGCTGGGAAGCTATGGCTGGGCACCCGGCCAGATGCAGTGCCTGCACAAGCTGTGGACCAAGGAATCCGACTGGAAGACCACCGCCACGAACGCCAGCAGCGGCGCCTACGGCGTGGTCCAGTCCCTGCCCGCCTCGAAGATGGCGAGCGCCGGCGCCGATTACATGACCAACTACCGGACCCAGATCAACTGGGGCCTGAACTACGTCAAGTCGCGCTACGGTTCCCCCTGCGGCGCCCTGAACTTCCACTACGCACACAACTGGTACTAAACCGGCACTAGCCGCCCCCGCCCTGGAGGCCCCGGATCCGCATGGATCCGGGGCCTCTTTGCGTCTCCACGGCCGGACCGGCCCCGGCGGCCCGGACTTCCACAGCCCCCGCACAGCTTGACCCTAAAGCCCTCATATGGGCCGCCGGGAAAGTTGAGCCATGACATTCACAGACCAGGCCACAGGAACCCTGCCCCGCTCCACGGCGACGCCGGCCGGCCCGGCGGCCCCAGGGGCACCCTCGGGGCTTGCACTGGCCGACGCACCCGTCCCGGGCCCGATCGCCGGGGCCCTGACCGGCCCCGGCGGCCGGCGCACGGCCATTGATACGCGCGCCAGCACGCCCCTGCTGGACGTCACCATCCCGGTCTTTAACGAGGAACGGGACCTCGAGGCCTGCCTGCGCCGGCTCCACGCGTACCTGCTCGGCGCCTTCCCGCATTCCTTCCGGATCACCGTGGCGGACAACGCCAGCACCGACGGAACGCTCAAGGCCGCGGAACGGGTAGCCCGCGAGCTGCGCGAAGTGACGGTGGTCCATATGGCAGAAAAGGGCCGCGGAAACGCACTCCGCAAGGTGTGGCTGGCCTCGCCGTCGCCGGTCCTGGCGTACATGGATGTGGATCTTTCCACTGATCTGGCGGCCCTCGGCCCGCTCCTTGCCCCGCTCATTTCCGGGCACTCCGACCTGGCGATCGGGACACGGCTGACCCGCAACTCCCGCGTGGTCCGCGGACCCAAACGGGAATTCATCTCGCGCAGCTACAACTTCCTGCTCCAGGCCCTCATGGGCGCCCACTTCAGTGACGCGCAGTGCGGCTTCAAGGCGATCCGGGCGGACGTGGCCCGGCAACTGCTTCCCCACACGCTGGACAACGCCTGGTTCTTCGACACCGAGCTGCTGGTTCTGGCAGAAAAGTGCGGCCTGCGCGTCCACGAAGTCCCGGTGGACTGGACCGACGACCCGGATTCCAGCGTGGACATCGTCCAGACGGCCCTCGCGGACTTGCGCGGCATGGCACGGTTGAGCCGGGACCTGGTCTCGGGCCGGATCCCGGTTCCCGACCTGCGCGCGGCCCTGGCCCGCGGACCGCTGCCGGCCGCCTCGCGGGCACAGGAACAAAGCCCCGGCGGAAGCCTCTTCGGACAGCTCGTCCGCTTCGGCAGCATCGGGGTGGCCTCCACCCTGGCCTACCTGGCGATTTTCCTGCTCTGCCGCGGGTTCATGGACCCGCAGCTGGCAAACTTCCTCGCCTTGCTCACCACCGCCGTGGCCAACACTGCGGCCAACCGGCGCTTCACGTTCGGCATCCAGGGCGGCAGCCAGGCGGCTCGCCACCATTTTGAGGGGCTGCTGGTCTTCGGCATCGGGCTGGCCCTGACCTCGGGCGCACTCGCCCTCGTTCACGCCGCGTCGGGAGCGGCCCCGGACCGCTGGCTTGAACTGCTCACGGTCACCGCCGCCAACCTGGCCGCCACGGCCGTGAAGTTCCTGCTCTTCCGGTTGGTGGTCTTCCGCCACAGGCCCGCCGCTGCCGTTCCGGCGCCCGGTGCCCCCGATCATTCCCTCCCCCGCACAGAAAAGGCCAAGTAAATGACGGCAACCATCAGCCCCACCGCCGGAGCCCAGGGCGGTTCCCCGGTCGGCAGGCCGCCGGCCGCCGAGGAACAGCCACACCCGGTTCCCGGAGACGGCGGGACGGCGCCCCATCTGCCCGCGTCCCCGGCGCCGGCCGCCCAAAGCCGCCGGGACCGGCTGCTGTTCGGACCGCAGCCCCGCTGGGTGCGGCCCTCGGCAGCGCTGCTCCTGGTGGTCACCGCGGCGTTGTACCTGTGGAATCTGGAGGCCACCGGCTACGCCAACTCCTTCTATGCCGCGGCGATCCAGGCCGGGACCAAGGACTGGACCGCGCTGCTCTTCGGTTCCCTCGACGCCGGCAATGCCATCACGGTGGACAAGCCCCCGGCCGCACTCTGGATTCCCGCCCTCGCGGGACGGATCTTTGGTTTCTCGGCCCTGAGCATGCTCATTCCCCAGGCGCTCATGGGAGTGGCCGCCGTCGGGCTTCTCCACCTGACCATCAAGCGGGTGTCCGGGCCGGCCGCGGGCCTGCTCTCCGGCGGCGCCCTGGCGCTGACCCCGGTGGCCGCCCTCATGTTCCGGTTCAACAACCCGGACGCGATGCTCACCCTGTGCCTGGTACTGGCGGCCTACCTCACCACCCGCGCCATCGAGAAGGCCGGCTGGAAGTGGCTCGCCGCGGCCGGCGCGGTCATCGGCCTGGCGTTCCTGAGCAAGATGCTGCAGGGCTTCCTGATCGTTCCCGGGCTGGCCCTGGCCTACCTGTGGGCGGCGCCCACCACCCTCGGCCGCCGGCTCCTGCACCTGCTGGCGGCCGCCGCCGGGATCGCCGTCGTGGCCGGCAGCTACGTTGTGCTGTTCCAGCTGACGCCGGCCTCGGTCCGGCCGTACATGGCGGGGTCTGAGACCAACAGCTTCCTGGAACTGACGTTCGGCTACAACGGCCTGGGCCGGATCACCGGGTCAGGCGGGGGCATGCCCGGCGGAGGAAACCTGGGAGGCAACGCCGGCGGCCCGGGCGGCAACGGAAACGTCGGCTTCGGCGGCGCGGCCGGGATCACCCGGATGTTCGGGACCAGCTTCGGCGGCGAGGTGTCCTGGCTGCTGCCGGCGGCCCTGATCCTGCTGGCCGCCGGGCTGTGGTTCACCCGGCGCGAGGCCAGGACCTCAAAAACCCGTGCGGCGCTCCTGCTGTGGGGCGGCTGGCTGGTCATCACTGCGGGGATCTTCAGCTTCATGAGCGGCACCGTACATCCGTACTACGCCGTGGCGCTGGCCCCCGCCATCGCGGCGCTGGCCGGCATCGGTTCCCTGGAACTGTGGCGGGGCCGGGCCTACTGGCCCGCCCGGGTTGTCCTGGCCGTGACGGTGCTGGCCACCTCGGTCTGGTCGGCTGTGCTCTTGGGCCGCGACCCGTCCTGGCTTCCCGGGCTCCGGGTGATCATCGTGGTCCTGGGCGTGCTCGCCGCCGCGGCCCTGCTCCTGCGGGCGGACGGCATGGCGGCTCTCCCGGCGCGGTTCCGCAAGGCCGCCACGGCCGGCGTCGTGATCCTCTGCCTGCTTGCCGGCGGGCTCGGAAGCACCGCGTGGACACTGGCGACCGTCGCCCAGCCGCATTCCGGTTCGATCCCCACGTCGGGCCCCACCGCGTCCGCGATGGGCGGCGGCTTCGGGGCGGCAGGCAGGGCCGGCACTGCCGGCGCGGGCAGTGCCGGCAGTGACGGCATGGGCGGCGGCCCCGGCGGGGAAACGTCCTCGGCGGAGTTGACCGCGCTGCTGAAGTCCTCCGGCGCCAAGTGGTCCGCGATTGTCTCCGGCGCCACCCAGGCCGCGAGCCTGGAACTCGCCACCGGCACCAGCGTGATCGCGCTCGGCGGCTGGAACGGCGGCGACCCCTACCCGACGCTCGCACAGTTCCAGGCGATGGTGGACCGCGGCGAGATCGGCTACTTCATTTCCGGCGGCATGGGCGGCATGGGCGGGGGCCGCGGAGGCAACTCCGAGGTCGCCACCTGGGTCGCGGCCAACTACCAGGCCCAGACCGTGGGCAACGCCACCGTCTACAAACTGGGAGCGTAGACCGCCATGACTGACACCCTGAGCCCCCGCCCCGACACGGCGCCGGCCCGCACGCCGGGGCGGCCGCGGCCGCAAGCCCGGGACCGCCGTCGGCGACTGGAGCCCCCGGCTGCCGGCGGCACGCGCGCCGTCCTTGGCGCCCCGGCCCTGCGGATGCGGCTGGAACTGGCGGGGCTGCTGCTGGCCACGGCCGTGCTGTACCTGTGGAACCTCGGCGCCTCCGGCTGGGCAAACGCGTTCTACTCCGCGGCGGCCCAGGCCGGGTCGCAGGATTGGGCGGCCTGGTTCTTTGGCTCCTCCGACGCCGCCAACGCCATCACCGTGGACAAGCCGCCGGCGTCGCTGTGGGTGATGGGCCTGTCGGTGCGGATCTTCGGGCTGAGCTCCTGGAGCGTCCTGGTGCCGCAGGCGCTCATGGGGGTCGGCACGGTCTGGCTGGTATATCTGGCCGTCCGCCGGGCCGCGGCCCCCGCCACGGCTGACGCCGGCCTGGCCCACCGAGCGGGGCTCCTCGCCGGTGCGGCCATGGCGCTGACACCGGTGGCCGTGCTGATGTTCCGGTTCAACAACCCCGACGCCCTGCTGGTGCTTCTCATGACCGCGGCCGCCTACGCCGTGTTGCGTTCCATCCAGGACGCGCGCGTGCGCTGGCTGCTGTTCGCCGGGGTGCTGCTGGGCTTCGGGTTCCTCACCAAGCAGCTGCAGGTCCTGCTGGTTGTCCCCGGTTTCGCCGTGGCCTACCTGCTCGCGGCGCCGGCAGCGGCAGGCAGGCGCATTCTTCACCTGCTCGGCGCGGGCGCGGCGATGGCCGTCGCCGCCGGGTGGTGGCTGGCCGGGGTCGAACTCATTCCGGCGGCGGACCGCCCGTACATCGGCGGCTCGCAGAACAACTCCATCCTGGAGCTGACCCTGGGCTACAACGGCCTGGGCCGGCTGAACGGGGATGAAACCGGGAGTGTGGGCGGCAGCAACGGCTGGGGCACGCCTGGGCTGTTCCGGCTCTTCAACAGCGAGTTCGGCGGCCAGATCGCCTGGCTGCTGCCCTCGGCGCTGCTGCTCGGAGCGGGGCTGCTCTGGCTGGGCCGCCGCGCGCCGCGCACCGACCCGGTACGGGCCTCGGTGATCATCTGGGGCTCCTGGGTTGCCGTTACCGGGCTGACGTTCAGCTTCATGGCCGGGATCATCCACCCGTACTACATGGTGGCGCTGGCGCCCGGGATCGCCGGGCTCGCCGGGCTCGGCGGCGTCCTGCTCTGGCAGCGACGGAACCAGCCCGTGGCCGCCGCCGTCCTCGCGGTGGCGATCGTGGCGGCCGGCGCCATGGCCGCCGAACTCCTGGTCCGCACCGCGGCGTACATGCCGTGGCTGCGCTGGGTGACGCTGCTGGGCGCGCTCGCCGCCGCCGGCCTGGTGCTGGCCGCCGCGGCCCCGGGCGCCAAGGGGGCCGCGGGGGTGAAAGGGACGGGGATGATGGCGTCCAAGACGGTGGCGCGAACGACGGCGGCGCTCGCCGTCGCCGCGGCCCTCGCCGGTCCGCTGGCCTACTCGCTGTCCACCGCGGCCACGGCCCACAGCGGCTCGATTGTCAGCGCCGGGCCGTCCGTGTCCGGACGGGGCGGGGCCGGGATACCGCCGGCCCTCGGCGGCGCGGCAGGAGGCGGCTTCGGCGGTGCCACGACGGCGAACGGCAACGGCACAGGCACAGGCCGCGGACCAGGGGCGGGCGGAATGGGCGGCCTGCTCGGGGCCAGCACGCCGTCGGCGGCGCTCGTGGCCGCGCTGCAGACAGATGCCGGGACCTACACGTGGGCCGCCGCCGTCGTCGGATCCAACAACGCTGCCGGCTACCAACTGGCGACGCAGCTCCCGGTGATGGCCGTGGGCGGCTTCAACGGCACGGATCCCGCACCGACCCTGGCGCAGTTCCAGCAATACGTGGCCGACGGCAGGATCCACTACTTCGTTGCCGGGCGCCTGATGCAGGGCGAAAGCGGAGCCAACGATGCCGCGCAGATTGCCGCCTGGGTGCAGGACAACTTCACCGCCCGGACCGTGGGCGGGACCAGCGTGTACCTGCTGGCCGGGTAGGCGGGCGACGCCGTCGGGTCCGGGCCGGGCGGCGGCGGGGCTGGAAGGTGGGGGCTAGAAAGTGAAGGACAGGGTGCGCAGGCCGGCGCCGGTGACGTGTGTGGTCACGGCCACCCCGGAGTAGTCGGGAATGTGCAGCACACCGTCCGGCAGTTCGCCGGCATTGGGCCCCACGGCCACGGTCCGGACGCCGGCGGCGATGCCCGCGGCGATGCCCGCCGGGGCGTCCTCGAACACCACCGCGTCGGCCGGGGCGACACCCAGCAGGGAGGCCGCCCGGAGGTATCCCTCAGGGTGGGGCTTGCCCCGCATGACGTCCTCCGATGTGACCGAGACGGCCGGGACGCCGATCCCCGCGGCTGCCATCCGGACCCCGGCCAGGTCCCGTGACGCGCTCGTCACCAGCGCCACGGCATCCGGCGGCAGGCTCGCCAGCAGCTCCGGCGCGCCGGGAACCGGAACAATGCCCCGGGTCTCGGCCAGCTCCATCCGGCCGAGCTCGGCCGCGAGGGCCTGGATGTCGGAACCGGCCGGAGCAAACCTGCGGACGGTGTCCATGGCCTGGACGCCATGGGAGGAGCGCAGGATCTCGCCGATGTCCAGGCCGTAGCGGGCCGCAAACGTGGTCCACACCTGCTCCACGATGCTGGTGGAATCCACCAGCGTGCCGTCCATATCGAACAGGACGGCGCGGGCGGTCAGGGTGGTGGTGCCGGAACGGGATGGAGAGCTCATGCCTCCATCCTGCCGCATGGCCCCGGGTCAGCCTGCCGCGCGGAGCCTGCCGGGATCAGCCGTTGGGCCGGTAGGGGATGTACTGCACTGCCCACTTGTTGCCGTCGGGGTCGGCGAAGTGGACAAAGTGCCCCCAGTCCTGGATGTCGACGTCGCTGACGTCCACTCCGTTGTCCTTGAGCTGCTTGTGCGCGGCCTGGATGTCGCTGACCACAAGCTGCAGGCTCGGTGCGGTACCGGGCGGGGCGTCGTTGAGGCCCTCGCCGATCGCAATCGAGCAGCCGGAGCCCGGAGGCGTCAACTGGACAAACCGGAGGCCCTCCATGGGCCGTTCGTCGTAGTCGGCGTTGAAGCCCACCTTATTGACGTAGAAATCCTTGGCCCGGTCCACATCGGACACCGGCACAAACACGAGTTCAAGTTTCCAATCCATGGCGCACAGGCTAGCGCGGTCCGCGGCGACGCGGAAGGGATCCTCCGTGTTGCGCCTCGGCGGCGCCGCTCCTAGCCGGCGATGCCGTAGAGGCGGTCTCCGGCGTCGCCCAGGCCGGGCACGATGTAGGACTTCTCGTTGAGCTTCTCGTCGATCGAGGCCAGCACGATCGTGACGTTGGCCTCTGACAGCTCTTCCTCCAGCTTGGCCAGGCCTTCCGGGGCGGCAAGCAGGCAGATGCAGGTGACGTCGGAGGCGCCGCGCTTGAAGAGGAACTTGATGGCCTCGCGCAGGGTCCCGCCGGTGGCCAGCATGGGATCGAGGACGAAGATCTGCCGGTCCGTGAGGTCCTCGGGGAGGCGCTCGGCGTAGGTGATGATGTCCAGGGTCTCTTCGTCGCGGGCCATGCCCAGGAAGCCGACCTCGGCCGTGGGGACCAGCTTGGTCATGCCCTCGAGCATGCCCAGCCCGGCGCGGAGAATGGGGACCACCAGCGGGGTGGGCTTGGTGAACGCGGTGCCAACGGTGGTGCTGACGGGGGTCTCGATGGTCACCGGTTCGGTGCGGACGTCACGCGTGGCTTCGTACGCGAGGAGCGTGACAAGCTCCTCGGTGAGCTGGCGGAAGACCGGGGACGGGGTGTTCTTGTCCCGCAGAACGGTGAGCTTATGGGCGACCAGCGGGTGGTCCACAACGAGAGTGCGCATGGGTCAAAACTATCACCCGGATGCTGAAGACCGTCCCGCGGGGCCGGAGGTATCGGCGTCGTTCGTCCCTGCCTGTGCAGTGCCGACGGCACTGCCTTTGGTGGCGCCGTCATGCAGGTGGGCGGGATGCTCAAAAGTCGGCGCGTCGCCGGCGTGTTCGCGGTGCCGGAGCACGTGGAAGAGCCGGTGGGCCAGGATCACGATCCCCACCCACGCCAGACCAATGACCCACCCGACGATCACATCGGTCATCCAGTGATGGCCCAGGTAGACCCTGCTCAGGCCCATCGCGACGATGAAGATCACACCAGCGGCGATCAGGGCGATCCGGGCGCCGGTCCGCTTGATGTGCAGGCAGGCCAGGTACACCACGAGCGCGATCACCACCGTGGTGTTCAGCGTGTGGCCGCTCGGGAACGACGGCGAGTTCTCGTAGGGCGGCACGGCGTCGGCATGGTCCGGGCGGGTCCGGCCGATCAGTTTCTTGCCCAGGGACGTGGCCGTCACGGAGACCGCGGCTGCGCCGCCGATCAGGATCAGCGGCCGCCACGACCGGGAGGTGTAGATGAGCACTGCCGTGAGGATGCTTGCCAGGATGGGCATCCCGATGCCGCCGCCGATGTTGGTGAATCCCGTGATGAGCGCGTCGAGGCCGGGGTTGCGAAGCTGCTCCATGAACGCCAGCGCCGGCTTGTCCAGGTTCGCCAGGCCCGCGTCGTCCACCACGTTGTCGTAGACCTCGGCACTCGTCAGGGCCAGGATCACCACCACCACGCCGCCGATCAGCATGGTGATCCACAGCGCCGCGTAGGGCACCACCCATTTGCCCCAGCGCTCCGTCAGCCAGTTCTCTGTTCTGGTGGTCACGGCCGTCTCCCGAATATTTGACTATTTGAACCCGTGGACTGCGCAGCCGGGCTGAACAGCATGCTTAGGATCGAAACTATCATTGACCCATGACTTCCCCGGAGCCGCGCCATGCCCAGTGGATGGGCCTTGCCCTGGTTGAGGCCCGGAATGCCCTGGCCACCGCAGACGTGCCGATCGGCGCCGTCGTGATCGGACCGGACGGTTCGGTGCTGGGCGCCGGGCGAAACGAACGCGAGGCCCTGGGGGACCCGACGGCCCACGCCGAGATGGTCGCCATCCGGGAGGCCGCCGCGCGGTTGCGGGCGCACCGGGCTTTGGAAGGCAAGGGCGACGACGGCTGGCGGCTGGAGGACTGCACCCTGGTGGTGACGCTGGAACCCTGCGCGATGTGCGCTGGAGCGATCGTCCTCGCCAGGATTCCGCGGGTGGTGTTCGGTGCCTGGGACGAGAAGGCCGGCGCCGCGGGTTCCGTGTTCGACATCCTCCGCGAGCGCCGGCTCAACCACTGGGTGGAAGTGGTTGCAGGCGTCCGTGAGCAGGAGTGCGCAGCGCTGCTGCGGGACTTCTTCGCCGGGCACCGCGCCTGATCCGTTCCGGCTAGCCTGCGCCGCCGGCAGATGACGCGCCGGCCGGTGACGCTGAGGCTACAGCGGAAGCCGCGAGCCCATCGATCCGCTTCTGCCGGGAGGCCGGAGAGTCCAGGCTGAAGGCCCGGAAATCACCGAGGTCCTCGCGGATCCAGGCTTCCACCTCGGCGATCCGCTGCGTCACCGCGGGCGTGGGGCCGTGGAACAGCCAGGGCACGATCCGTTCCTGGGCCGGATCGTATTGCCAGAGTCCGATGATCCGGCCGCGGTCCAGGATCGGGTGGTCCGGGAGATCCGCCTGCAGCGCGAGGGACCCCAGCGCCGGCTTGTGCAGGTCCTCCTCGGCCAGCAGGTCCGCCGCGTTGCGGCGCAGCAGGAACAGGGAATCCGTTCCTGCCAGCAGCTGGATCTGTTCCCCCGCCGGCTCCTCGAAGGCGGAGAGGCCGCCGAGGTCCTCGGGCAGCATCCACAGCGGGTCCGCGCCGGCGGCGGCATGCGACCCGGCCATTGCTGTGGACAGGGCGGTGGGCACCTCGACGGCGCCGACGGCGGCGAGCGCCGCCTTGCTTTGCGCCACGGTGAACCCCGTGAACCATTGCGACTGTTTGAAGGTGGCTCCGCCGGTCCAGCCCAGGTAGCGGCGGATCAGTTCGGTGCGTGCATCCTCGTCGTCAAGATCGCTGGGCGGCAGGCCCCATGGCTGGTAGGCGTAGCGCTGCTGGTCCAGGCGCCCGTTCGCCGGGACCCGGCGGATCCGTCCGTCGGACTGCAGGATCCCCAGGGCGGTAGGCAGAGTGGTGGTGGCGCCCTTCTTCTTGCCTTCCTCCCCCAGGTTGCGCACTGAATCGCCGAGCTCGTCCTTGAGCTGCCGCGGATCCATGGGCCCCTCCGCCTCGGCGAGGGTGTGCAGCACCTGCTCTTCCAGCAGCGTGATCTCGCCGCGGTCCACGCCGAGCCGGCCGACCACCTTGAACGCGGACTCGGCCGCGTCCCTGCCCAGCTGAAGCGCCCAGGCGAAGTCTTCCCGGCCCAGGACGTAGGTGCAGCCGCGGGCGACCGGAAGTTCCAGGATCCGGTGGGCGAGGACGTCGGCGTCCACCTTTTCGCGTCGGATCCCGGCGCGGGCGAAGAGCGTGAGGTAGGGGTTGGCGCCGCCCACGGACCGGGCCCAGCCTGCCCGGGCGAGGACCTGCTCCGCAGTGCAGCCGGCCAGCGAGCCATCCAGGCCCTGCCGGTGCCAGGACCATGCCCGGAGCCGCTCCGGGGTCAGGCTCTGCGCCTCCGGCAGGATGACGGGCTTTTCTACCGACGGCGGTTGCGTGGCGACAGGGTGGGTGCTCATGGGCTCATTCTCCAACAGCTTCTCTGTCAGCGGTATCAAGAAGCCGTATCAACCCGCGCCGTATGGTTTCTGGGTGCCTCTGTTTCACCGAGTTCCGCGGTTTCCGCGGTTTCGGTGGGTTCCGTCGGTTCCGTCGGTTCCGTGGACAGGAAGCCCAGAACGGTCCGGGCGGTGGCGTCCCAGCCGGGCAACCGGCCCCGGGCGGCCGCTGCCGCCTCCCGCCAGCGGTCCCTGAGGCCGGGGTCGTCCAGCCAGCGGCGGAGCAGGTCCGCCAGCGGAGCGGGGTCCGTTCCGAGCCCGACGGCGGCGCCCGGCAACCCGGGCGCCGGAAAGTCCGGCGGGCTGTCCGGCGTCGGAATGCCGGCCGCCGGCGGCCCGGGCCGGGTGCCGGCGGCAAGCGCCTCGACGGCTCCGGTGCCCTCGCGCACCACCACGGGAATGCCGCGGGCCAGCGATTCGGTGACCACCAGGCCGTAGGTTTCGGCCCGGGAGATCAGCAGGCTGAGATCGGCCGCATCCCACTCAGCATCCAGTGCCGGGCCCCGGAGCTCGCCCGGGATGCGGACCCTCCCGGCCAGGCCCAGGCGTTCCACGGAGTTCCGGAGCTGCGCGGCGTAGGCCGGATCGGCGGTGTCCGAGCCGATGAGGGACGCCGTCCAGGGCACATCCGTGAGCCGGGCGAGCGCGTCCAGCAGGAGCGACTGGTCCTTGTTCGGCAGCAGGGCCGCCACGGCGATGAAGTGCGGAGCGCCGGTTGACAGGCTGCCGGACGCGAGCGGCGCGGGGGCGGTCCCGGGCAGGGCCACCCGGAGGCCGTCGAGGCCGTGGCGGGCGCGGATGCCCGCCGCGGCCGAACCGCTCGTGCAGATGACGCCGGCAGCGGCCCGCAGGGCCCTGCGTTCGCGCTCCGCGTGGTCCGGCAGGGGCATATGAAGCAGGATCCAGACCCGGACCCCGGCCGCGGCAGCCGCTTCCAGCTCGTCGGGCGCACCGCAGGCGAGGAGGCTGTCGACCACCGTCACCGTGCCCCAGGTTGCGGACCCGGCAGTTGCAGGGCCGCCGCCCCCGGCCCGGCCGCCGTCGGGCCCGGCGTGCAGCAGCGTGGCCAGGCGCCGCCGGTCCCCCGCGCTGCCTCCCGGCCAGTCGCCGTCGAGCGGGCAGGTTTCCACCGCGGCACCGAGGGCCGCCAGTTCGGCGGCGAGCGCCGCGTTGTAGACGTTGCCACCGGAGTTGTGCCGGACGTTGCCGGGCACCACAAGACGGATACGAGGGCTGGCCGGCGGCATCAGCGGGGCCTAGCGGGCGTCGAAGTCCAGCGAGTAGCTGGCCCAGGCATCGGGCGTCTCGCGCAGGGTGACGTCCAGCCCGGCGAGGTCGCGCCCGTCGTTGCCGACGCGGATCTGGGCGGCGACGGCGTCGGCGATGTACCGGGCGAGGGCTTCGGTGGTACTCAGCTTGCCGGAGAAGTCCGGGTGCTCGTCGAGGTTCTTGTAGTTCAGCTCGTCCAGAATCTCGTCCACCGCGTCCCCTGCCGCGCCGATGTCCAGCACAATCGCGTCGTCATTGAGCTCACGACGGCGGAACGTCACCTCCGTGACGAACGTGGCCCCGTGCAGGCCCTGGGCCGGGCCGAAGACCTCGCGCGGAAGGCTGTGGGCGATCATGAAATTGCGACGGACGGTCAGACTAAACACGGGCTACCTCGTGGCTTCGGTGGGCTGGTCGGCGGATTTGAACTCAGTGGGCTGGTCGGCGGATGGAGCGTCCCAGGACGGGTATTCGATGACGTGGCACAGGGCGTCCAGGTTGCCGTCGGCGAGGCGCTGGACGACGCCGGGGAGCTCTGCGAACGTCGAGGAGCCGGTCAGGAAGACATCGAAGACCGGATCCTGCAGCAGGGACACGGCGAGCGCGAGACGCTCGGCGTTGGTGCGGCGGTGCCGGCGGGCGCGGGCCACCATCCCCACCTGGCTGGCGCGGATGGACAGACGGCGGGCGTGGAAGTCCTCCCCCAATGGGAGGGAGATTTTCCGGTCGGCGTACCAGGACATTTCGATGATGTCGCCGTCGTCGCCCACCAGCTGCAGGCTCCGTTGCAGTCCTTCCTGCGAGGCCGAGCAGTGGATCACGATGTCGCAGTCCGGGAGGGCATCGTCGGGGTGGCTGAAGTCGACGCCGAGTGCGTCCGCGAACGCCCGTTTGGCGGGGTCGACGTCGATCAGCTGCAGCCGCGCGAGCGGAAACCCGGCCAGGAGCTTGGCCACCATGCCGCCGACCAGTCCGGCCCCAATCACAGCAACCCTGTCGCCCAGGCGGGGTCCGGCCTCCCAGAGGCCGTTGATCGCGGTTTCCACGGTGCCGGTGAGCACCGCGCGGCGGGCCGGGACGCCGTCGGGAATGATGGTGAGGGCTTCGACCGGGACGATGAAGCGGTCCTGGTGCGGATAGAGGCAGAAGACGGTCTTCCCGGCCCAGCCCTCCGGTCCGTCCTCGACCACCCCCACGGTGAGGTAGCCGAACTTCACCGGGTACGGGAAGTCCCCCTCCTGGTTGGGGGCCGCCATCGCGTTGGCGACGCACTCCGGGACACTCGCGCGGTGGACTACCAGTTCGGTGCCCTTGCTGATGCCCGAATACAGGGTCCGGACCAGTGCCTCGCCGGGTCCGGGGGCGGGCAGGTCCTCGCTGCGGAGCTCGCCTTGTTCGGGGCCGACGGTCCAATAGGCGGTGGCCGTGGCGTGCTGTTCAGAAGTCGTCATTGTGCTTACGAATCTAGTGCCCGGGCTGTTCGCGGGGAAGGGCGGCGGGTTCCGGCGAGTCGGCGGGCGGGTGCCGTTGGGGCTCGTTTTGTGGATGGGCGCCTTGCTCCGGTACCCTAGTCAGGTTGGTGACGTGTCCGAGCGGCCGAAGGTGCAACACTCGAAATGTTGTTTGGTGTAAAAGCCAACGTGGGTTCAAATCCCACCGTCACCGCCATGTAGCGAGGCCCTTGCTTCCCTTTGTTTACAAGGGAAGTAGGGGCCTTTGCTTTGCCTTGAATGGGCCCTTTGGCAAAGAATTGGCAAACCTTCCAGCGCCACGGGAGCCCAGCCGCCAACCTTGCCCTACAGCCCAAGGGACAGAGGCAGTCACGGCATTCCCCGGCAAGAATGCATTTTTCTCCTGCATGCAGGTCAAAATCGACCGATTTCTTGCCTTGATATCGATAGAATCGGTCGAGCCTTCTTATACGCCCGGGAACCCGATGAACAGTGCACGCAGTCTTCTCGCCCTTTTTGGTCAATGGGAAGTACCACAAACTCTAAGCGCCATGTCTGTAAGAGGAGACGGCGATCCGTTCAACCCCAGTTTCTGGGCGGAACATCGACGTGGACTTGACTGGCTCGCCGATATTCAGGCCGCTCTGAATGCGCTGGCAGATTCCGGAACCGATGTATCCGTTTACAGGAAAAAAGTCCCTTCCTGGTATCAGGGGCTCTTCGCTATAAGCACGGGCTGGACCACCGCAGGCAAAGTCCCTCTGGTCGATGAGGCATCTCTAGACCTTCTTCAGTCGCTTGCCACGACTCTTGACCTGGTGCAGTGGGAACCTGCTTTCGGCGATAATCAAGCCAACATTTTTGAGACCTTGGTTCACGCAGAAGACCTGATCCGGGGCGATGATTCCCTTCTCGTGCCCACGCGGCTGTATCTCCTCCAACTGATCCAAGAAGTACGTTTCACTCTCGATAATCTGCAAACAAGTGGCGGCGCGCCCGCTAGATCTGCGTCCATGCAGTTGGTCGGCGCGCTGACGACGACAGCAGCGACTGCCGAAACACCAGCGAAACGGGGCGCCTACTTCAAGGTCGCCGTCGAGTTGGCCCGGACGACTGGAACAGCCATCACAACGAAGGCAGTGGAAGCTGGAATGGACTGGATTCACAGTCTGACCCAGTAGACCTAGCCTCGGTTCGGATCGCACGTAGGCGGTGCCCGCTGGCGGAGCTTCGCGTGTGGGGCGTCGATGCAAATAGGATTCATGCGTGATGAACAGTGATGAGATGTGGCTTCTACAACTATGGAGCGGCACCTTCGGCGCAACGATTGGCGCCGTAGCAGCTGCTGTAGTGGCATGGATGGTCGTCGGGCGGACCAACAGGCATCAGTCAACGCTGGCTAAGGAAGCGCTGGAGCTGCAAGCTGTATTGGCTGACGCGGCACTAGAGGAGCAACGTCTTCAGTCGGCGGCAGCTTTAAAAGCCCAGAAGGACACCCTGACACAGCAGCTCCGGGATCAACGGTCAGAAGCCAGCAGGGACAGGATGATTGTCGCCGTAACAGACATGATCGCTGCGGTGCACCAAATGAGTATTGAATACCGGCGCGACCGTGAAACTCTGCTTGCCAACTACCGTCAGGCATATTCGGCGGCGCACCGTTGGGCCATTGAGGACGCCGGCGAGCTGGACCTCATCCTGCTGCTTGCGTGGCCGCAGTGGTTGTATGACCTGAGGATGGCGGCAGACGCAGACCACGAGAACGAAGCCGCCAGGAACGCGGCGTTCGACGCCCTACAGGGCGCAAGCAGCCGTTTTCAGGTGTTGGCCAGCCAATGGCCGAACGCGACGGGGGATCAGCGGAGGAAGATCAAGGACAACCTCGCGGGGGCTCTTCTCATGAGGATTGCCAGTAGTTCGAAGGCGGCTGAAACTCCAGCCTGAGTCTCGTTCTCATCCTCATGAGATTCGTTGGCTCTGGGCAAGACGCCCTTCCAAAGCCATACCTCCCCTGGGTAGCCCCGAGCCTACAATGATCGCGCGGGACACCCGGTAACAACTTAGGGACAGCAGCCAAAACGCCGTCAGGCAACAGGGCCAGGGTGCCCAGAGCCCTGCGACGGACAAGATGGACCCCATAGCCGGCCGCGCCAACTGACGCCCGAAGGCAGTGTCTGCGGAGCCGTAGTGTCCGGCCCGGCAGCCGGAGGTTTCCCGGGCCGCCTTCGGGGGCCGGACTTCGAGCGGCCGGCGCCGATTCACTTCGTTGTCACCGGCGGCTGTTAGGATCCGGGCATGGATGAACTGTTGCTGGGACGGGATCGTGCTGCTGCACGCGATCTGTCGGACCAGTCCGGTTTCGACGCTGGCTTCCTTGGTGTGCCGGTGCCCATTCCGACACTGGAGGGCGTCGAGTCCGTCCTGCTCCCCTACACCCACTTTTCTGTGCTCATGCGACTGGACAAGCGCCTGGCCGCCGTTACTGCGCTCGGAATGGACGGCACCAAAATGATCGATCTGGACCGGTCCGGGATCCCGTGGAGACTGGATCCGCGGTTGCGCGCGGACCAGCAGACGGGCGAGACGGTCTACGCCCGTAACGACATCGACCGCGGCCACCTCGTCCGCAGGGCATCAGCAGTTTGGGGCGACACACTGGCGGAAGCCGAACGGGCCAACGCGGACACTTTCCATTACACGAACGCAGCCCCGCAGGCGGCCGAGTTCAACCAGGGAATGGACCTCTGGCTCGGGCTGGAGTCCTACCTGCAGGACAACGCAGCGGACAACGGCCGGCGGCTCGTCGTCTTTACGGGCCCGATCTTCAGTGACACCGACCCCGTCTACCGCGGTGTGCAGATTCCGCTGAAGTTTTTCAAAGTCGCCGCATTCATGCACCACGGCTCCCTCGCCGCCACCGGATACGTCGTGGACCAGACACCCCAGCTGGCCGACCTCCCGGACGTACCCCGGCCTGGAACACTGGACGAGGCTCCCCCGTTGGGTCCGTTCCGCACCTTCCAGGTACCCATCAGAGATATCGCAGTGCTGACCGGACTCGACTTGGAACAACTGACCGCCGTGGACCGGATGCCCACTGCTTCAACCCTGCCCACCGCCGGCGTCGCTTCAACCTGGCGGCGACTGAGAACACCACGGGACCTTGATCTCGACTTCGAACTAGACGAGTAAGAGTACGGCTCTTTCGGAAGTTTTTGCGGGCTATCAGCAGCTTCGATCGCCGCAGGTCAGGGCTATTTTTTGCTGTCATCAGCTGTCGCAGGTTGTCATCCAATCTGCGGAATAGATGCGTGGTTCGGTGACAGTCTCGGGGGTGCCCAACCCGCTGCGCAAGGTTGCCCGACGGGGACGTGCAACTCTCAAGACAGGGGAACCGGAGCCCCATCTGTAGTGCCGGAACTGGGTGCTCCCTCTCCGGGACCCTCCCAAACGTCGGCGGGCGCGCCGGGGCATTTCGTGCGCCAAGGCGTACCGGGAAGATCACGGGCCTAGCCAGTACGGCAGGTTAACCCGAGCCTTCTTGAAATGCCGCCAATCCTCTATGGGGTGTGTTTGCAGCCGTTACGACTTCGATTCGTGTCACCGAGCAAAACCCGGTGACACACAGCCATAATCAGTTGGTGGCAGAAGACAAGAAGTTTGACCCCAAAGCCGTTATCAAAGCGGGCTACACCAAGGCGCTTGAGGCGCAGTACCCACTAGCTGTAGCGAACGTTGAGCGTCTGCGGCGAGTTCATCCCAGCAAGTCTCCCGCAGAACTCATCTCCTACCTGAACATGTGGTATCTCGGTGCGGTCACAAGCACTGGCGCGGCGGCGGGTGCGGCCGCCTTCATCCCAAATGGACTAGTGCAAGTTCCCGTCGCGCTGGGCGAAATGATTTCGTTCTTGGAGGCATCGGTCTTCTACACGCTGTCCGTTGCTGAAATCCATGGTTTGGACGTCGACGACGTTGAGCGACGTGCATTCCTAGTCACAACTGCCCTCCTAGGAAATTCTGTCGCCACGATCACTTTGGACCCGCTGATCGACCGCACAGCGCCATATTGGGGAAAGAAAGTTGTCGAGGCAATTCCCATGTCGGTCATCAATAGAGCCAACAAAGTCCTCGGACCGCGATTCGTTACCAAGTGGGGCACGAAGCAGGGCGTGCTAGTACTGGGTAAACAGGTCCCCTATTTCATCGGGGCTGGTATTGGTGCCGGCGGAAACCATCTGTTTGGGTGGTCCATAATCAAGGCCACGCAGAAGCTTCTTGGACCACCCTCGATGTCGTGGGATGACTCCAGGCGAGCACAAAATGCCAGCACGTTTGGCTAAGTTTTTAGGAGTGTCGCCAAGCCGGGTTCACTGTAGCGGGCACGTCCATGCGTTGATTTAGATGCCTTGCGCGCAGGTTCATCCCCAAACTTGTCGCGGGCCGACAGAGTTCGATGCAAGGATGGCTACGGGCGAAATAGCTCGCCCCGTGCACGGCCGCAAGTCGACGCTGGTTCCCGACACACGGCTAAGGAAGGTATTGAGGAGTTCATATGACGCCACCCAACGTCACCATGCAGGAGAAGTTAAGCAACTATCGCATCTTCCTAATTTCTGCTGTTTTCACCGCCGCTGGGTTGATTGGATTGATCCTCGTTGCGTGGCACCTTCCCGTCGACAAGAACCCGTTTTGGTACCCGTTGCTCTCCAACCTCAGCGCGGTCGCGTTGACAACGGGCGGTCTCGGTTTCCTTTGGGACTTCGCCGGCCGACGCAGCCTTATCCGTGAAGTCCTCGATCACGTGGACCTATCCGAGGAAGTAGTCCGGGCTGGCATCACGAAAGCGGCTAACAGCGTGGAACAGGTTCCTTGGGTTGACCTGTTTGCTGGCAGTAGCACCATAAAGATCCACCTTGCCTACGGAGGAAGTTGGATCGGTAACAATGCAGCCAGCGTCCGCAAGTTCGCCCAGAACAAGCGAAACAGGTTGGATCTGTTCCTGCCTGACCCTGAGGACGAAGTAATCGTTGCGTCGCTGGCACACCGTTTCGCTCGTGACCCCGCGGTAGTCCGAAGCCGCATCTTAGAGGCAGCTTCTGAAATGCTCGATCTTGCAAAATCGGCCACCGGTACGATCAAGGTTCATTTCCGCACGGGTCAGCCGACGCATAGCTTTTACCAGTTCGACCAGAAGTTCGTCCTGGTCCTGTACCCTCACACCGGTATCCGAACCACCGAGACTCCTTTCCTAATTCTTGAGAATGGTACTTTCGCGAGTTTCGTTAAGGCCGATTTTGAGGCTCTCAGAGGCCAAAGCACAGAGGTCGAGGCAAGCGAGATGACCAGACTAATCGGGGTCGGGGCTGGGCCATTGCCCATCCACGACGAGCTATGATTTCATTGCCGGTTCGCATCGTACGGGAGGACCTCACCGAGGAGTTCGCCGACTCTGCTATGAGAGCAGAACGTGTCGCTTGCGACATCGAAACGACCGGTCTGGACTGGGCGAGTGACAGGATCGCTACCTGTCAGATTCATGTCGCCGGAATCGGAACGGAAGTCGTACAGCTCCAGGACGGGAAGCCTGAGCGCATTCTGACGTTGATTACCTCATCCTCGCTACAGAAGGTATTTCATCACGCTGCGTTTGACCTTCGCTTCATGCGCTGGCAGTGGGGATTCAAGGCGCAAAATGTTGCTTGCACGAAAGTTCTCGCCAAGATTCTAGGACCCGATAAGCCGTCGGACCACTACAGCCTTAAATATCTGATGGAACTCCATTTGGGTGTCCGTCTGGACAAAAGTCTGCAAACTTCTGATTGGACAACGCCTTTCCTAAGCGAGGAGCAGTCCGCCTACGCGGTGGGAGACGTCTCAAATCTGCTACCCCTTATCGATTGCCTGACGGAACGTGCGTTGGACCTCGGCTTGAGCAGTGTGATGGACGCGAGTTTCGACTATCTAACCACCCGCGTCGAGACTGACCTCCGACGTTGCGGAGACATCTTCTCCTACTGACGACTTCCGGGTGGCAGTAGCTGAGTTGGCACCTGCAGGGGTCAAGCTTGCCCAGGTTTCTGTTGAGTACCTCTGCTTCACCGGGTCAGTGTTCATTGACACGAAGAACGGGGTCGTCACCGAGCATGCGACACCCGCCCGGAGCTATTCTCTCTGGGACTTTAGCTAGCGCCCTTGGGAATGACCCAATTAGCGTCCTCGAACGGTCACGACTCGGAGTTGCGGTCAGGCGTCCTTGAATCGTGAAATGTAGTCCGCCATCCCGGGTACGGTGAACGCCACCCGACCGAGCGCCGGCGGGTAGATAATGCCCTTGCGGATCAGCGAGGAGCGGGTCATCGTCATCGAGCTCTGCTTCTTTTGCCCCCTAGTGGCCAGCTCGGCGGTGCTGGACCCCTCGTCGCCGTCGACGGCCATGAGCTGTAGGTAGGACTTTTCGGCCTTGGACGCCCTCTCCCAGCGGGACGGAAAGAAGCCTTGGTCAAGCTGCTGGCGGCCGATCTCCACCGCAACCTGAGCATCGCTGAGGGTGATGACCTTCTCGGGTGCGGTCTCCCATGCGGCGTAGCCGTATTCCTGCAGGAAGTACGGATAGCCGCCGGAAGCGTCCAGGAGCAGGTCTCTGGCGGCCGGCTCGAAGGATGCGCCGAATTTCGCGGCGGGGACAGTCAGTGCGGATTCCGCCGCCGGGCGCGGCAGCGGGCCGATGCTCCGGTAGTTGAACAGCCGCTCGGCGTAAGAGCGGGATTCGCTGAGAACAGAGGGGAGATTGGGCAGGCCGGCACCGGCGATGTAGAACGGCCATTCCCGCTGGTTGGCCAGATGCTGCACGCTGAGCAGCGCCGCGACCAGGGGCGCGTCCAGGTCCTGCATCTCGTCGATCACGAAGACCAGGCCCGACCGATTCTCTGCCAGTGCGGTGCACAGATCCTCGACGAGCTCTTCCAGGTCAACCTCGATGGACCCCGAGTCCGCGCGGCCGCGGCTCAGTGCGACGCCGATGTCGATACCGGTAACCCCCAGTTTGGCGGAGAAGGAAGCCACGCTGCCCAGGGCGGATTTCAAAGTCGCTCCGGCACTCCTGTTGTTGAGCTTTCGCCCCGCCTGGAGGAGGTTCCTTGCCAGCTTCGCCCTGACGGCGTCCGGGCCGCCGTCGGCGTCCCGGCCTTCAAGGGTGACCACCATGAAGTCCGCACGTTCGGCCTGGCGCCGGAACTCGTTCAGCAGCACGGTCTTCCCCACACCCCGGAGCCCGTGCAGGACAATCCCGCGGTCCGGTCGACGCTGCCGGGCCTTGGCCATCAGCAGGTCGAACGCGTCCACCTCGTCCTGCCTGCCAGCCAGCTCCGCCGGACGCCGGCCCGAGCCGGGCGAATACGGGTTCAGTGCGCTTTCCATATCCGCAAGCATAAAGCCATATCCAAAAAAATGGATATTAGTTTATGAGGTCTTATGGAGACTCTTCGATCGGAGCTAGAGTCCGCTGCTGCCCTTCCATTCCTCGGCCGTTACGCGCTTGATGCTGGCTGACTGTGCCCAGCCCAGGTGGTACTTGCCGGACACGTCCAGCCACTCGATCAGACCGTAACTATGCGACCAGGCCACGGCCTTGCCGTAAATCCCGTTGACGCACACCAGGGGTCGGCCGTACTTCGGGAAGTCCCGGATCGGCGAGCTGTCGTCCATCGGGCGGACCTTGTCGGCGTCCAGGCGCGCCATAATCCGGTCCATGTCCTCGGGAGAGCCTGCCTTGATCACGCCTCAATGTTAGGACGAATGCGGGACATTTATCGAACACATGTTCTCCACAGACCTATGCACATGCGAACAAGCCTTCGATTGACGGGGATGCAACATCAAAGTGGCGACCGCCCGCTAAGGTAAGGGCTCGTCTAGCGGACGCTACTTTCCGTGGGCTGCGGCCAGGACTTGCGGTATCTGCGCCAACGAACCCACCCGACTGCTGCAGGATAGGCCATACAGAAGTCCGCGATCAGGAACGAAACGAACGCGACCCCGCCGGGATTGACAATGCTGCTGATCGTGAACACGACCACGCACGAGGGCTGTCAGTGAAGCCTGGCCCCGAGGCTACTGGAGAGCTTCCGGGACGCCGAATCGCCTCCCAATGAGTATGCGGACGGCCGCCTCTAGGGGCTGATCTTCCAGCGCAACGCCCTCGTCCCCGTAACGAATGCCCCCGGTTCCGTCGGCCACGGCCTCGATGTCAAAAAGGTTGAGGACCTCGGCGACGCGAAACCGAGACTCGATGGGGGTCATTTGGCGGGACACACGAACTGGAATGGCGCTGAGCGCGCGTGCGACCTCAGCATCCGATTCAATCATTTGAGAGATTCCCCCTGGGTGTCCAGACGGGATTTCGGTGCAACCCCGGCCCCTGTTCGTGCACTCTGGCACGAGGCCTGCCATTGCACAAGGGACCCTGATCCAAATGCTGGAGTACCCACCACCCTCAAGGCTTGCTTACGAATCGTGTCACGGCCCCGCGTCGTACGCGCAGCGCTACTTGCCCCCTGTCCGATTGATGAATATGACACTACGATTAGAGCGTAAAAAACGTCATGAAAATACGAGAAGGAGGGTTGACCATGACCACTGCGGAGCACCCAAGCCCGGCTCAGATGCAACTGCTCAAGGAACTGGATGACCTTCACGTCGCTCCGGAAGCCGTCCTCGACCAGCTTCATGCCTACGCAGCAGCCAGGTCACACCTGAACCTTCCGGACGTCGTTCCTGGCGTCCGTGTGGCCCACGGAGCGGCAAAGGCAACGATTCTTGACCCGGGCGAACTCAACAGCCTCGCAAGCGCGGTGTGGGAGGGTGTCCACGCCCTCGGAGCCGCCATGGCCACGACTCCCGTGCCGGTCTCCCCGCAGACGGCCCGGAGTCTTCAGGCTGCCGAGAACATCTGGCGCAGCATCGCCCGGGAATTCGGCATGCCCACGAGCGTCGAGGTCGCTGAACTTCTTGGGTCCAGGAAGCCGAACCGTTCCATGGCATCCGGGCTGCGCAACGAGGGAAGCATCGTCGGCATCATGCGGGGGAACTCCTATCGTTTCCCCGGGTTCCAGTTCGACGCCGACAAAGCCGCCGTGGTGACAGCGATGCCGAAGCTCATCGCCCTTGCCAGGGAGAATGAGCGTTCCGACGAGGACCTGGTGTTCTGGCTGACCTCCCCGAGCAGTTTCTTCCACGAGCAGGACCGGCCCGTTGACCACCTGCATGAAGAAGACCGGGTGCTGGGGGCGGCCAGGGATCAGTTCGAGGGCACTTGGTGAGCGCTGGCGGCCCGGTGACACCGGACCCGCCAGCGCCCTTCAAGGCCCGGACCATCGTGATGCGCCGTAAGACCCGCATGTACCGCCTGCACGACAACCGGTTCAGGACGACGGAATTCAACCCCGGACCCAACGGGACGGGACGATTCCACTTCTTCGGCACACCGCAGGTTCCGGTGCTCTATACGGCCGCGACCGAGGCTGCTGCCGTCGCTGAAACGCTGCTGCGGAACATTCCCGCAACCGGAGGGCACATCTCCTACGGCGACTACGAGGGCAAGGTCATGGCAGGCCTTGAAATCAAGCGGGAGGTCCGCCTGGCGTCGTTCCTGGGCACCGACCTGCGTGCCCTGAAGGTAGCTCCCGACCAGCTAACGACAACATCAGGCGAGAACTACCCGCAGACCCGCAAATGGGCAGAGGCTGCGTACGCCGCCGGCTTCGACGGTATTGCCTGGATGTCCCGGCAGGACAACAGCGATCGCGCCTACATGTTCTTCGGCGACCGTGTGACCGAGGCCGACTTTGAGGTGGTGCCAGCCAGTGGCCGGATCTTCGCCGTAGGCCCGGACCGGGACTGGCTGGTCGACCTCTGCGCACCGATGCATATTGAGGTGCTGCCCCGTTCCCCATAACCGGGGGCCGCAACTCCACACGGTCTTCGTACGGTGCGTGCGGAGTGGACGGCTAAGTTGCAGGTGGCTTGACCCCTGCGATGGCTGACGGGGGGCATTTGGATGGCCCTGTCGGACCGGGTGGACGCTTAATAAGCCGATCGGCGCCCACTTCACGCCCGGCGACATTACAACGTCCTCCCAACTGGACCTTTCAAGCAGGCGTCGTGGCAAGATGACACCCATCATGGACAGCAAATTGCGGCGCGCCCCTGACGCGGAATGGGTGTTGATGTACCGGCTCGGGCTGAGCCGAAAACGCATCGCTGAGCTGGTGCGCGCCGAACCCGCCACAGTCGGTTACCACTTGGTCATCGCGCGCCGGAGGGACCCCGAGCTTGAGGCGGCACATGCGGCCGCCGTCGGCACCAAGTCTGGCGTCTCCCCCGCGGGACTTGCCCGCATGGAAGAGATTATCGCCTGGATCAGGGCCGAAGCCAGGCTCCCCCGGGACCGCTCCGAGGACAAGAAAGAACGGTCTATGGCCCGGTGGCTCTCGGACCGACGCCGCGAAGCAGCCGAGGGGACCCTCGACCCGGCCCACCGTGACGGTCTGGCCCAGATGCCAGGGTGGCAGAAAAACCGAAGGGAATCCGAGGACGAAGAACGCTGGCACCGCCGCCTCGCCCAGCTCGCGGCCCACCGCGAGGAAGGCCACGACTGGCCCCGCCACAAGGACTGCGATTCTGAGCGGGAACATACCCTAGGCGTGTGGATCCACACCCAGCGGTACAAACACCGCCGCGGCGACCTCGCTCCCGACAAGGTCAAGCTCCTGGACGGCGCCGTCCCCGGGTGGCAGACCGGCAGGACCCGGGGCCGCCCACCCCGGCGGTGACGGGGAAGGCTTCGCCTCCGACAGTGGAGCCCCCAACTATTTCCAAGAGATCGCGCCGGATGTTACATCCACGGTATGTGGTCGAGACTTCGATGAGCAGCAGGGCGTTCGTCGCTTGGGCGGCCTAACGGATCTGCGCCTTCAAGACATCTTGGTCGGGTAGGAACTAGCTCCGAAATCCGCTCGGCTGGAGTTCTCAGGGGCTGTAGGGGGCTCGAAGCTGATCCCGAGGAGGCCGCCCACGGCGGGCTTCCTCGCAGTATCAGTTCTAAATCCGCTCGGCCGTCTGCTCGTGCGCTGCGCCGACCGTTGCTAACAACGTAAACGACATGGCGGTCACTATGCTGTGGATTGCGGTTCACCCCGAAACCCCATCAAACCGGCAGTAACTAGACTAGAGTAGGTCAGGCACGACTACATCCGGTTTGCCGAGTTGGAGGACGACATCGTCATGTCCGAACCTTGGTTGTCAGCCGACGACATAGCCGGTCACTTGGGCGTCACAAAGGACACGGTCTACTCGTGGATCTCCGATAAGGCGATGCCAGCCCACAAAGTCGGCCGCCTCTGGAAGTTCCAGGCCAGCGAAGTGGATGCGTGGGTCCGCTCGGGCGGCGCTGCTGTGTCGGACGAGACGATCCCGCCGAGCTGACCCAGCCCGTCCAGGACCAGTGCCGGACGGTTCCTACAACTTTGATCGATTTTGCCCACAGGCCCGGAGAAGGTGCACATGATGACAGACACGCCTCGGAGTTCCCGCTACGCGCTCTCGTTCACCAGCGGCGCCCTTCTCGCCACCGAAGCGGCGCTCGTCGCTCCCGTGTACCTGCGTAACCACGACTGGGTGTCCACGCGCGTCCAAGTCAAAGATGGCAATCTGCTCAAGAGCCGCGTTGCCAATTCGGCCACGCGGCTCCTCGGTGCTCTCATCCCACGACTCCAGCACCTCAGCGACGCCGAGCTCCGGATCGTCGCCGATGGTACGTCCACCGAGCGCGGTCATCTGATGTGGGCTGCTGCTTGCCGCCGTTACGGTCTGATCGGTGAGTTCGCCGAGGAGGTGCTCCGCGAGCGGTTCCTCACCCTCGCAGGCTCGGTGTCCTATGAGGAGTACGACTCCTTCTACCGCGCCAAGGCCATGTGGCACGACGAGCTCGACGAGGTCACCGACCTCTCGTACAAGAAACTCCGGCAGGTGTTGTTCAAGATGATGGTCGAGGCGGGCCTGTTGACCAAGCAAGGCCGCATCGAGCCCGCACTCCTCTCTTCCCGCGTTGCCGAATGCCTGAACCAGCGCACGCCGAGCGACATCCGCTTCTTCCCGACGAGGGTGGCCTGACGACTGTGCAACACAAGACCACGCTGGCTCAGCAGGAGGAGCATCTGTTCAAGGTGCTCAGCAGCGAGCGCTTTCTCAAGATGGAGGGCCTGGGCAAGGAGGTGGCCCACTTCATCTACGACTACGACCCGACTTGGGCGCTGGATGTCGCTCAGGCGAAGAAGCGCATCATGACCAAGCTCGACACCGAACAGGGCGTCAAGGTCTTCGAGCTCAACCTCTTCGACCTCTGCCTCGATCTACTCAAGGAGCGCAACGTCTGGGAGCGGGTTCTCGCGGTCGAGCCGACGATGGACAAGCCCGACTTCCTCAAGATGCTCCAGAACATGCTGGACCCCCAGCTGCATCTGGCGCCGGCGATCAAGTCACGCATCGAGGCTGAGTCATTCCAGATCCTCTTCCTCACGGGCGTCGGCGAGGTGTTCCCGTTCGTGCGGTCGCACGCCGTGCTCAACAACCTGCAAACCGTCGTCTCGGACAAGCCGATGCTGATGTTCTTCCCGGGACGTTACGATGTTTCGGCTACGCAGGGATCTGCGCTTGTCCTCTTCGGCCAACTCAAGGACGACTCCTTCTACCGCGCGAAGCGCATCCTCGACCAGGAAGCATGACCCGATGAAACTCAATGAGATTTTCCTCAAGGACGTCGCCCGCTCGATCGAGGGCGTCGTCAAGGCCGACGACATCGACCACCTCGGGATCGAGGTCGAGGAGTACGTCTTCACAAACGACGCCGCCAAGGGCGTGGCTCCCCTGCTGGAGGAGTACACCAACTACACGAACGCCAACGGCGTGTGGATCTCGGGCTTCTTCGGCTCCGGCAAGTCGCACCTCCTCAAGATTCTGGCGCACCTCCTCGGCGACGTCGAGGGCCAAGCCTTCCCTCGAGAGAAGGTCAGCGACAGCTTCCTGGGCAAGACCGACGACGCGATGCTCATCGCCTCGCTGAAGAAGGCCGCCGTGATCCCGGCCAAGAGCCTGCTCTTCAACATCGACCAGAAGGCGACGCTAATCGCCAAGGACCAGACGGACGCCCTGCTCAAGGTGTTCGTCAAGGTCTTCGACGAGAGCCGTGGCTACTTCGGAAACGACGGAGCGGTCGCGCGCTTTGAGGAGGATCTCGACAAGCGCGGCCAGTACGCTGCCTTTAAGGCCGCATTCCAGAAGCACGCAAACATCGACTGGTCCCAGGGCCGCGAGCAGACCGCCCTCGAAGGCCACAACATCGACAAGGCGTTCGCCGAGGTCAACGGGGAGGCCAACTCCGGCATCATCGCCCAGTATCAGAGGTCATACGCCGTCTCGATCGAGGACTTCGCCACCTCAGTGAATGCGTGGATCGACAAGCAGGAGCCGGGCTTCCGGCTCAACTTTTTCGTCGATGAGGTCGGCCAGTTCATCGCTGACGACGTGAAGCTCATGCTGAACCTCCAGACGATCGCAGAGTCCCTCAACACGAAGTGCAAGGGACGGTCGTGGGTCTTCGTCACCTCCCAGGAAGACATGGACAAGGTCATCGGTGACCGCACCCGGCAGCAGGGCAACGACTTCTCTAAGATCCAGGCCCGTTTCAACGCAAAGCTGAAGCTCACCAGCCAGGACGTCGAGGAGGTCATAAGCAAGCGCCTGTTGGAGAAGAATCACGCAGGCGCGGCTGAGCTGAAGGCGATCCACGCCAAGGAGTCCGCGAACTTCAAGACGATCTTCGACTTCGTCGATGGCGCGAAAACCTACCGGAACTACGTCGATGAAGGTCGCTTCATCAACACCTATCCGTTCGTGACGTACCAGATCCCGATGTTCCAGGCCGCGATCGAGGGCCTGTCGGACCACAACGTGTTCGAGGGCAAGAACAGCTCGGTCGGCGAGCGCTCCATGCTCGGGGTGGTCCAGGAGGTCGCGAAGCGCATCGGTGATGAGCAGGTGGGCTATCTCGCCACGTTCGACCAGATGTTCGCTGGGATCAGTGCGGCTCTGAAATCCGCGGCCCAGAGCGCCATCCTTCAGGCAGAGAAGCACCTGCCCGATCCCGCCTCCGACGTCACGATCCTCGCCAACCGCCTGTTGAAGGCGCTGTTTCTGGTCAAATACATCGACAACTTCAAGGCCACGCCTCGCAACCTCACTGTCTTGGTCTATGACCGCTTCGGGCTCGACCTCAAGACGCTGGGCGACTCGGTACAAGAGGCACTCAACCTGCTGGAGACGCAGTCATATGTGCAGCGCAACGGCAACGTCTACGAGTACCTCACCAACGAGGAGCAGGAGATCGAGAAGGAGATCAAGGGCGTCGACATCGACTCGTCCGATGTCTCCGGCAAGCTCTTCAAGTACCTCTCGTCCGACATCTTCAAGACCAACAAGCTCAAGTCCGCCAAGAACGGCCAAGATTTCCCCTTCGGCTACAAGCTCGACGACATTGTCCAGGGCAACCAGCGCGAGTTGACCATCCACTTCATCACACCGGAGACCAGCTACACAGACGACGAGATCAAGTTGCAGAGCGCCGGCAAGGACGAGCTGCGCGTCTTCCTCGGCCGCGACAAGCGGTTGCTGGCCGACCTACGTCTGCTCCTCAAGACGGAGAAGTACACCAAGCAGCGCACCAACTCGGGTGCGACGCCGTCGATGCAGGCCATCCTTCAGTCCAAGCAGTTGCTCAACGCCGACCGGGAGAAGGATCTAATCGAGCGCCTCCGCCAAACCGTCGGCAAGGCGCAGTTGATCATCAACGCGGCCGAGATCACCTCCGTCTCCCAGGACGCCGTCGCACGGGTCTCCGACGGGTTCCAGGAGCTCGTCAACCGGACGTACACGAACCTCGGACTGCTCGGCGGGAAGGCCTACACCGAGCAGCAAGTCGCGGGTGCCGTCCAGAATGATCAGGGCCTGTTCGGTGCGGAGAGCCTCTCGGTGCTCACCTCTCCCGGCACCGAGATGGAGTCCTGGATCATCTCCCAGACCAACCTCGGCGAGCAGGTCACTATTAAGAAGATCGTTGACCGCTTCGGGTCCAAGCCATACGGCTGGGACCTCGGCTCGATCGAGGTCGTGCTGGGTTGGCTCGTCGGTACCGGCAAGGTCGCCCTCATTGTCGACGCCAACCCGGTCGTGCGGACGGTAGCTGCTTTCCTCATTCGCAACACCGGCAAGCAGCCGCACACGGTCGTCGTGCCCCAGAAGGCGTATGACGCGGCGAAGGTCGCCGCGTTCAAGAAGTTCTGCACCGATTTCTTCGACGAGGGCGGCGTGCCGAGCGACCCCACTGAGCTGGCGCGGTTCGGCAAGGTGGAACTCGCGGCCAAGCGCGACGAGTTGAACGCCCTGGTGACCAGCAGTCGGTATCCGTTCGTGAGCCAGCTCTCGGGCGTCGTCAATCTGCTCGACCAGGTCGTCGGTAAGCCTGTGGACTGGTACTTCGATGAGTTCGACAAGGCCGACGAGCTGATCGAGGCCAAGGAGGACTTGGTCGACCCGATCAAGTCGTTCCTCAATGGCCAACAGGCCAAGATCTTCGACGAGGCCCAAGCTCTCCTTGGCGGCAATAGCGGAAACCTCAGCTACCTCCCCGCCGGCAGCGCCGACCCGGTCGCGACGCTGCTCGCGGACTCCAATGCCTTCCGCGGCAACAAGATGAACCAGCTCAAGGCCGCAGCCGACACCCTCCGGGGCCAGATCGAATGCGTTGTCTCCGACAAACGGGCCGACGTGGCCGGCGCCATCGCGGGCCGCAAGAGCGAGCTGCTCGCAAGCGCTTACTACGCCAACGCCACCACAGACACACAACAGCGTGCCGGGCAGCTCGTCGACCAGGTGCTCGCCCGGGTTGCGGGAGAGAGCCAAGTCGCACTCATCCTGCAGACCGGCGCGACCTTCGAGACGAACGACTACCCAGGGCTGCTCGACTTCCTCGCCGCATCGCAGCAGGGTGCAGGCACCGGCGCACCGCCGCCCAAGCAGACGGTGTCGGTCAAGACGATCCACGTCGCCGCCATCGCCGGGGTTCTCGAAACCGAAGCGGACGTCGACACTTACCTCGCCGCCCTGCGTAACGCGCTCGTCAAGACTCTCAATGACGGAAAGCGAATCACGCTCTGATGGAAACCGCATCGCTCAAGTCGTTCGCCACGTCGGCGCGCACCGAACTCGTCCGTGAGGTCAGAGCGCGGATCACCGCCGTGCTTGCCCAAGGGTCTCCGGAGCGTGTCGAGCAGCCCAAGGCTATCTCCGCGCTGGAGAAGTCGATCGCCGCTGCGGGCGGCGGGGACAAAGGGAAGGCACATGTCTCCGACAAAGTTGCTTATACCTGGTTCAACCGCATCATCGCGCTGAGGTTCATGGACGCCAAAGGCTACACCGGGATCGGCGTCGTCTCTCCCGCGACAGACCAGGTCGGCCAGCCCGAAGTGCTTGCCGCGGCTAAGCGCGGACAGGTCGACACGGAGGTGGTCAAGGGCGCGAACGCGGCGGCCATCATCGGTCTGCTCAACGGCACCCGGCAGCCGCGGCCCGGGGTTGACGCCCAGGCAGAGGCGTACTCGCTCCTCCTTGCCGACTACTGCCGCTTCTGGAACACGGCTATGCCCTTCATCTTCGAGCGTGAGGGTGACTACACCGAGCTGCTGATTCCGGCCAACCTGCTTGCCAGCGACTCGGTTCTCAGCAGCTCGATCACAGTGCTGACCGAAGAGGTCTGCCAGGACGTCGAGGTCATCGGCTGGCTGTACCAGTTCTACATCTCAGAACGTAAGGACGACGTCTTCGCCGGCTTCAAGAATAATAAGAAGGCTGGTGCCGACGAAATCCCCGCGGCGACCCAGCTCTTCACGCCGCACTGGATCGTCCGCTACCTCGTCGAGAACTCGCTCGGCCGTCTCTGGATGCTCAACCGCCCGTCGTCGGGTCTCGTCAGCCTGATGGACTACTACATCGCACCGGTAGACGAGAAGACCGACTTCCTCAAGATCACGAAGCCCGAAGAACTCAAGGTCATCGACCCGGCTTGCGGGTCCGGCCACATGCTGACCTACGCGTTCGACCTGCTGTACGCGATCTACGAGGAGGAGGGCTATGCGCCGTCCGAGATCCCGGGCTTGATCCTCGCGCACAACCTGTACGGCACCGAGATCGACCCGCGCGCGGGAGCACTTGCCGCTTTCGCGCTGACCATGAAGGCCGTGGCAAAGCGAAAGCTCTTCCTCAAGAATGCGGTCGAGCCGAACATCTGCGTGCTGGAGCCAATCTCGTTCAGTCCCTATGAGCTCGACTACCTGGTCACGAAGAATGGGGACCGTCACGCGGAGGAGGCGTTCTGGAACCAGTTCGCCGAAGCAGACACCTTCGGGTCACTCATTCAGCCCGATCCGGATCTGGTTCCCAGGCTCACACGTCACCTCGAGACTCTCGAGGACGGTGGTGACATCTACAAAGCCGACGCGATCGAGTGGGCTCACCGGGTCCTGGTCCAAGCCACTTACTTGCTGCCGCGTTACTCGAATGCCGTTGCGAATCCGCCCTACATGGGTCGCGGAAACATGGGTCAGTCTCTGGTGGACTTCCTGGATGCCAACTACCCGAGTTCAGCTTGGGGCTTGGACGCCAGTTTTATAGCGCGGATGAGCACTTTGGTCGCACATCGCGGCCTGAGTGCCCTCGTGACGATGCAGAGCTGGATGTATCTGTCTTCGTTCGAAGGATTGAGACGCGACCTCCTAACCACCAGGGGAATCGTTGCACTCGCTCATCTGGGTGCGGGTGTCTTCGACTCCTTCGGCGGGGAGGTAGTTGCGGTCGCCGCTACGGTGTTTCAGCACTCAACTGATCGGGCGACGGGGACGTACCTTCGTCTACTCGGCAAAGGGGCACGCGAGACGGCTCTTCGCGCCACCGTTGCCGACCCTGCTCATCCGAACCGCTTTAATCGCACATCCGTGGACTTCTTGGCGCTACGCGGTGCACTCATCGCGTACTTCGCAGACAAGTCGATCGCGGATTTCCTCGCAGGACCTCCCATTCGGAACTTCGTTGAAGCGGGTGTCGGGTCGCAAACTGGTGACAATGGGCGCTTCGTCCGTTACTGGTTCGAGGTATCCCGTAGCAGAGTGAACGTCTCGGGGCGCGACGGCGTAGATGCCCACCGGTGGAGCCCCTCTACCAAGGGCGGCGAGTTCCGTCGCTGGTACGACCCTACGCTTAGTGTCATGGACTGGCGACGCGACGGAGGTCAAATAAAGCAGTTGAGTCCAGGTGCAGTGATTCGCAACGCCCCGTTGTACTTCCGCGAGAACCTGTCGTGGACGAAAGTCGGAAGCAGGATTCCCAGCTTCCGCTTCAGCGACCATCGAGTCGTCCACAACGATGCAAGCTGCTTTGTCGTTTCCCGTGGCACATCGCTCGACAGCATCTCTGCCTACCTAAACTCGCGAACCGTTACGTCCTTGGTCAAGGAACTCAATCCGACCTTGAACCTCCGTCCGGCGGCTCTCCTCGACTTTCCGTTTGTTGAGGTCGATCCAATAAATGGGAAGATCTGTCGGGAACTCAGCAAGAGCGACTGGGACAACGCAGAGCTCTCAATAGACTTCGAGCGCAATACCCTCCTTGGCGGAGTCCGTCCTGGGCGTTTAGCCACCGCGGTCGAGGCTCAACTCGCCGAGAATGCTGCGATGACTTCGAGCCTCGCAGATGCCGAGAATGCGATTGAACGAGAAGTCGCCGGTGCGGCTGGCTTGCCTGCGCCAGAACCCATTCCTTGGCACGAGCACTCAGTCCTTGCCAATCCCCAGTATCGCTACGGGACGGGCCGCACGGAACAGGAATACGTGGCACTGGCCACTGCTGATCTGATTCGTGACTTCGTTTCGTACGCCAGCGGCTGCATGTTCGGCCGCTACAGCCTCGGCGAGCCCGGCCTGATCCTGGCCGACCAAGGTGGCACGTTGCAGGAGTACCTCGCCAGGGTGCCCTCACCGACGTTCAAGCCGGATCCTGACAACGTCATCCCGATCGTTGACGGTGACTGGTTCGAGGACGACGTCGTCGGACTCTTCCGCCAGTTCCTTCGGACAGCATTCGGGGAGCAGCATTTCGAGGAGAACCTGAAGTTCGTCGCCGAGTCGCTCGGAGTGAGGAACCTGCGGGACTACTTCATCACCAAGGCGGGGAGGTCGAAGTTCTACGACGACCACGTCCAGCGATACAAGAAGCGGCCGATCTACTGGCTCTTCTCCAGCCCTAAGGGATCGTTCAACGCCCTCGTCTACATGCACCGCTACAGCCCGTCCACAGTTTCGAGCGTGCTGACGTACCTCCGCGAGTACGTGACCAAGTTGGAGTCGAGCCTCCAGCAGGCCGAGCGGGCTGGGAACGCGAAGGAGGCGGACCGGCTCCGCAAGATCCTTGTTGAGTTGAATGAATATGAGCACGACACGCTCTACCCGCTCGCATCCCGGAACGTCGACATCGACTTGGACGACGGGGTCAAGACCAACTACCCGAAGCTCGGCGCTGCGCTGCGGAAGATCACCGGATTGGAGTCAGCAAGTGACTGATCTGACCTCCGTCAAGGAAGCCCTAGAGAGTCGGCTCGCTGCTAAGCGGGTCTTGTTCTGGCATGACCCGCTCGGGGAGTACGAGGCAGACCTCAATGGCCTCGATCTTGGCGCCGTGAACGTCACTCGCGTGCAAGACAACGAGTTCGAAGTGAAGTGCACCCTTCTGGCGGACCATGTCAACAAGCATCTCGTGTACCGCACCGGCGACGTGCCCCGCGGCACCGCGAACTGGTTGCTGGACCTGGAGCTGGCCTATGGGGTCTTTACGGCGGATAAGACGTCCATGCTTCAGCAGGAACTCGGTCTCAACGACCCTGTGTTCGCTCCTGTCATCGAGCAGCACCAGAAGTTCTTCGCCGCCAATGCTCGGAAGCAAGCGCTCGAGAAACTGCTGGTGGCCGGTGACGATCCGACGAGGCTCCGCGCGAAGATGTGCCAGGTACTGGTCAAGTCCCCGGGACATACACTGACCGACATCACCCGCGAATTGCTGACTGAAAGCGCCGCAGGCAAGACAGGCAAGCTCGATGACCTCGTCACCTACGGGCTCGACCAGTTCCTGTGGGACGGACTCGCGAGCATCTACAAGTACCCCAGCAAGACCCCGACGATCGACGACTTCATCCTGTGGATGTTCAGCCGGGCGGCCGAGGACTTCGCCTCCGACACTCCCAACGAGTTCCGCAACATCCGCGTTGACTTCAACAGCCTGCGCTACGACGTCCGCAGCCAGGAGATGATGGCGACGCTCGCCTCCAGCGCGGCCGAGGCGCTCGATCTCAAATCGAAGATCGAGCATCGCGACTACCGCGAGCTGGTCCCGGTCACGATCTTCGAGGAGATCGACCGCAGGGTGATCGTGGATCTCGCAGCCGACGTCGCTGCCCGTTCGGTCACGCCTCGTGAGGTTGCCGACGTGGTGCGCCAGCGCCAAGAGAGCCTGTGGAAGGCCAAGTACGCCAAGCTGTACGAGGCCATCCAGAGCGCATCCGAGCTGCTCGCGGCCATCGCTGGACTCCCGACCACGATTACGTCGGCGGATCTCGGACTCCAGAAGTACCAGTCCGACTGGTTTCGCATCGATCAGCAATACCGCTGGTTCACCTACGCATATCAGACCGCCGACTTCCAGAAGCCACTTCGAGCTCTCAAGACTGAGGTTGACAAGCAGTACGCCAACAAGTTCCTCTACCGCTTCGGCGGACTCTGGCAGCAGGCGCTCGAGCCGACGGGCGAATGGAAGTCTGCCGCCCTCGCGCCGCAGGCCAAGTTCTTCGACCGCCATGTCGCTCCCGTGGTCAAGGACGGACGCACGAAGGCTGTCGTCATTATCTCGGACGGCATGCGTTACGAGATCGCAGAAGAACTCGCATCTATGGTCCGCAGCGAAGACCGTTTTGACGCATCGCTCTCGGCGATGCTGGGAGCGTTGCCGAGCTACACGCAGCTCGGCATGGCGTCGCTGCTTCCTCAGTCGAGTCTGGAGCTCCATCCCGAGGCACTCCCTGTGCTCGCGGATGGGAAGCCCACGAACGGTACGCCCAACCGCGACAAGATCCTGCAAACGGTCAAGGGCCACGCCATTGCCGCAGCCGACGTGTTGGCCATGGCCGGCGACGAGTTGCGCGACCTCTACAAGCAGCACCAGATCTTTTACGTCTATCACGACCGCATCGATGCGGCGGGAGATAAGGCACCGACAGAACGGACGGTCTTCGAGGCCGCCGAGGAGACGCTGCGGGAGCTGCTGCTCCTCGTGAAGAAGTGGACGAACGCCAACGCCACGAACATCCTGCTGACCGCTGACCACGGGTTTCTCTACCAGGACATCCCGCTGGAACAGTCCTACTACGTCTCCGAGGCACCCCAAGGCGACGCGGTCACCAAGACCAACCGCCGCTACGTGCTGGGCCGCGCGCTCAAGCCGTCCCCGTCCTTCATGACGTTCACCTCGGCCCAGGCCGGCCTTGTCGGTGACATCGACATCCAAATTCCTAAATCGATCCACCGCATTCCACAGCCGGGAGCTGGCACTCGCTACGTCCACGGTGGAGCATCGCTTCAGGAGATCGTCGTCCCGGTGGTCACGGTCAACAAGAAGCGCAAGAGCGACGTCCGCCCCGTCCATGTCGATCTGATGCCGGAGACGGACAAGATCACGACCGGCCAGCTCGCCGTCAAGCTGCTCCAGCGTGAGGCGGTGACGGACAAGATCCAGCCACGCCAGGTCCGCCTCGGCTTGTACGTCGGTGAAACGCTGATCTCCGACCAGCCCATCCTTACCTTCGACAGCGCTTCCGACGACCAGCGCGAGCGCTACCAACGCGCGACGCTGTACCTCACGCAGGATGCCGACGAGTTTAACAACCGCCCGGTCGAGCTGCGGCTCGAAGAGCCGATTCCAAACACGACTCAGTGGAAGCCGTTCTCGAAGGGCAGCTACACGATCAAGCGTTCATTCACGACGGACTTCGACTTCTAGGAGCTGATTGCGATGGCCGAACAGGCCTACCTTGCTGTGGTAGACGACGACTCTCCAGAGAGCGCCGACACATCTGCTCCGGCCGCTCCGCCGGTGAAGTCTGCCCTCGACCAGAAGATCAACGAGGTGTTCGGCGGCGCTGTCGTGCGAAAGGACCTGGTCAAGGCGGTCAAGGGCAACGCCATCGTGCCCTCGTTCGTCTTGGAGTACCTCCTGGGCCAGTACGCCGCCTCCGACGACGAGGCAACGATTCAGTCCGGCATCGAGAGCGTCCGCAAGATCCTTGCTGACCACTACGTCCATCGGAACCAGGCCGAGCTGATCAAGTCGAACATCCGCGAGAAGGGCCGCTACCGCGTCATCGACAAGGTGCAGGTTCAGCTCAATGAGAAGGACGACACCTACGAAGCCGAGTTCGCAAACCTCGGCATCAAGCAGGTTTTGGTCTCACCGGCGACGATCAAGGCTCATCCGAAACTGCTGGTCGGTGGCGTGTGGTGCATCTGCGACATCGAATATCAGCACAGCGACAACGCCCGCGTCGTTCCGTGGATTCTCGGCTCAATCAAGCCGATCCAGCTCTCGAATTTCGACTTCGACGGTTACGTCACGTCCCGCCGCGAGTTCAGCACCGACGAGTGGATCGGCCTGCTAATTCAGTCCGTTGGCTTCAACCCCGAGCTGTTCGGACGCCGTGGCAAGCTCATTCAGCTCGTGCGCCTGATCCCGTTCGTCGAGCGCAACTACAACCTCGTGGAGCTCGGTCCCAAGGGCACCGGCAAGTCGCACATTTACTCGGAATTCTCGCCGCACGGCATGTTGATCTCCGGGGGCGAGGTCACCGTTCCCAAGCTCTTCGCCAACAACTCCAACGGCCGCATCGGACTCGTCGGCTACTGGGATGTCGTTGCATTTGACGAGTTCGCGGGCAAGAAGAAGCGTACCGACAAGGCGCTCGTCGACATCATGAAGAACTACATGGCGAACAAGTCATTCTCCCGTGGCGTCGAGACGCTGGGAGCCGAGGCATCGATGGTGTTCGTGGGCAACACCTCCCACAACGTGCCTTACATGCTCAAACATTCTGACCTGTTCGACGAACTGCCTGACAGCTACCACGACCCGGCCTATCTCGACCGCCTGCACTTCTACATCCCTGGATGGGAAGTCGACACAATTCGTAGCGAGATGTTCTCCGACGGATACGGCTTCGTCGTCGACTACATCGCGGAGGTGCTCAAGTCGATGCGGAACGCCGATTACTCGGACCGCTACCAACAACACTTCACGCTCGGCTCGGACATCTCCACCCGCGACCGCGACGGCATCCACAAGACCTTCTCGGGCCTCATGAAGATCCTGTATCCCCAAGGTGAGGCAACGAAGGACGAGATCGAGGAGATCCTTCGGTTTGCCATCGAAGGCCGCAAGCGGGTCAAGGACCAGATCCTCCGGATGGACTCCACGATGGCCGAGGTGAGGTTCGGCTACACAGACAAGGCAGGCAACTGGCAATCCGTCACAACCTTAGAAGAGGACGAGTACCCCACCTACTACCGAGTTACAAGTAATCCAACTGAGCACGATGGGCTGACTACGCCGGGCACTAGGTCTACCGCCTCGTCCCCCTTGACTTATGCCACACCAACACCTGAAGCAGAATTATTCCAGGGACACCGCGAGTTCCAGGAAAATCAGCGCGGCGTCTCCTACGATGCGCTGTTGCTCCCTTACCTGCGCGGGGCGACCGAAATTTCGATCATCGACCCTTACATTCGGCTTCCGCACCAAGGACGCAACCTTGTCGATCTCCTCGCACTGCTGGCCGCTGAAAAAGACCCGGCCGACGAGATCGCTGTCATGCTGGTGACCAAGGAAGACAAGCTTGACGCCGAAGCCCGTCAGCTCTACATGCTGAATGACATTCAAGAAAGCTCTGCCGCCGCTGGCATACGCTTCAGCGTCGCGTGGGACGAATCCATCCACGACCGGTCAATTCGTACCAACGATGGCTGGAAGATCCTCCTCGGACGCGGCTTGGACATCTTCCAGAAGGGATCGGGCAGCCAATACGACCTCGGCGCACGTCGCCAGGAATTCCGCCAAGTCACCGCTTTCGGCGTGACCTACATCCGAGAGAGACCGCATGAGCCACGCTGAAGAGCTGCGCTGGCAGAAACGCCCCGAGGGGACGCACCGCTCTGGCTCCAGGGAAACCCCCGGCTATGACCGAGACCTCCTCCGCGAAAACGACACTGGGAACCTTTTAGGACCGACCGAATCACGTCCGGCAAATATCGATGAGATTATTCAAGCGCACACCCCAGCTGTGCTGCCCAGCCCGACAATAGCCCAGCAGGTCGCTGGCCAGGTCGTCAATGGCATCATGGACGCGCTCAGGCCGCACATCATGCACGGTGTCGACGTTGCAGTCGACACCAAGCTCGGCGTCCCCAAAATGGTGAAATGGGCCAAGAATAAGGCGGAGCAACGAAGGGGCGAGGTTCGCAACGAGAGCCCATCCGTCAGCGCCCGGCTAGAGGCGGTGCCCGGGGAGGCGACTTCGGATATCGACGATGAATCCGGCACTCTCGGGGTGCAAATGCCCAGCGTGACCGCCGAGCAGTACCAGGCGGCTCTCCTTTCAGCTGTTGAGGCGGAGCAGTACGCGGCTCATATGAGGCAGTTGCTCGCCCAAGTAGCAGTTCGTAACGGTGCGGAGAGCGCGACCCAGCCGGCGTTGGATGCCCCCGCTTCCTCGATCGACGAGGCGACACCCAAGCGTGCAGTGGAGCAGCTGAACAGCAGCGGCACCGTCGATGTCGAGTTCATGCTTGTCAAGAACCACGACACGCTACGGGCCGTCGACGGACGGCCGTCATAAGCCCCAACGGGCCTTCGGCGGTCGCTGCACCGATCTCGACTACACCCCTGAAATGCGAAGAGCCCGTCAATCGCGGCATAAAACCACTCATTCCGACCACGTGTCCCGTAATCTACACCAAGCGTCTCGGCAAAAGATCCTTTGATCGAACCCAGGAGCTGCGTCCAATCGCTTTATCCCAGGGCCGCCTTGCTTGTGTCAAGTATCTCTGGCCCCGGAAGGACGGCTAAAAATGGCCCCACCCCGGCACGTTTCGTGCTGCTGGAGAGTCTTGACCGGTGACACCTGGGAGGCGTCACCTGGCAGTACCCTGATCTGTTCCCGGCGCTCTTTCCCGTCCGCCAGCGTGGCTTCTCGACCGGAATCAGGTTTGTCACAAAAATGACAAGCCAACTTCTCTAGTCATTGGACAAAACCCATGCCTAAAGTGAGCGTCATCACTCACTTCCAGGTCTGGAGGCACAATGCTTGTTGGGGGAAGGCGGCCTGTGCCGCAACGTTCAAATCGATCTGCCGGTGGCCATAGGCCGCCGGCTTTGTTGTTGCGGGGCGCCATCGCCTCCTGCCTGGGCATCGGCCTGCTGGCCGGAACGGCAGGACCGGGCCTGGCAGTTGTGCCGGTCCCGATGGTCATTCCCGGCGCCTCGTCGGGGGAGCAGACCACCATCGGTCAGCTCGGCGCCCGGCCCGGGGCGACCCGGCTGCCGCTGCAGATTTCGGACCAGGTCTCCGGCTCCGTGGACGTCGGCACCGGCAACCTGATGCTCTCGGTCACCGGGCTGACCCTGCCGGGCGTCAACAGCGACGTTCCGCTCGGCGCGGTGTTCAACTCCCAGTCCACCGACACAACGCAAGGGGACGCCGCGCAACGGTGGACCCTGAACCTCGGCGGGACCGGCTCCCTGTCCTCGACCCCGTCGGGCGTGCTCTACACCGCCGGCGACGGCTATTCGGCCCTGTTCAGCCCGGTCTCGGGATCCACGACCGCGTTCACGGCACCGGCCGGCACCAAGGCCGACCTGGTGAAGAACGGGGACGGCACCTACACGCTGACCTCCAGGACCAACGCAGCTGTCGTGACCTTCAACGCCGACGGCCGGGTGAAATCCCTCGCGGACCGGAACGGCAACACGACGACGTTCACCCCGGCCACCGGGAAAATCACCGACATCAGCGGGAACAAGGGCGTGAGCGGCAAACTCGCCTACGACTCCTACTCCGGCACCCTCGAGACCATCTCCCTGACCAGCGGGGCAGCGACCAGGTAGGCCTCAATGTTCAACGACGGCTACGGCAACTGGATCTCTTTCACTGACCCGGCCGGCAAGGTCACCAAATTCGGCTACGACAGCGGACGGATCTCCGCGATCACCCCGCCCACGGGCGGCGCGACCAAGCTGACCTACGACACCTCGGGCAGGGTCACCCAGATCGAACGGGTCAACACCTCCGCGGGGTCGCCGGGTAACGCGATCACCCGGATCACGTACCCCTCATCGACCCAGACCCTCGTCGCGGGCCCGAACACCGACCCCGCCGTTCCGGTCGCGTCCGGACCCCGCACCACCTACACGCTGAACACCGGCGGGCGGGTCACGTCGGCGATGGATCCGATGGGCCGGGCACAGGCAAAGACCTACACCGGGGACTTCGATACGCTCACCGCCACCCAGGGCACCGGAACGACCTCCGGGACGACGACAAACACCTACGGGGCGAACACCGGTCAGTCCATTACCGTTTCTGCCTCCCAAGGCGGAGCCGCCGGCCAGGCTGAGTACGCCAACACGGCCGCGAACACCAAGTACCTGGCCACCTCGAGCACGGACGACTCTGGGAACAAGTCGCTCTACACCTACAACGGTGCCGGCAACGCCCTGACCTCCTCCGACGCCCTGGCCGCCACAGCCACCCTGGGGTACAACACCAACCTGGACGGCACGGTTGTCTCCGCCCTCGCGGCGGGGAACGGCACGAACAAGACCCTGTACGGCTACAACAACCTCCACGAGCTCACGGACCTGACCCCGGTCACCGGCTCCTCGCTCGGGGCCAGGGCCTTTACCTACGATGCCTGGGCACGCCCGCTCACCGCCACCGATGGCCGCGGTAACACCACCACCTACTCCTACGACGCCGTCGGACGGATGACCGGCACGTCCTTCTCGGACGGCACCCCGGCCGTGGCCTACACGTACAACGCCAACGGCCAGGTCATCACCCGGGTCGACGGTTCCGGCACCACCACCTACGGCTATGACCAGATGGGCCGGCTGACCTCCCGGGTCAACACCGCCGGCGGAGGGACCATCTCCTACGCTTACGACAAGGCTTCCAACCTGGTCTCCACCACCGACACCCGTGGCACCACGTCCTACGCCTTTGACGATTCCGGGGTCATGACCACCATGACTTACCTCTACAACGGCGCCCCCAAGACCCTCGCTGTCGCGACCGATGACCGGGGCCGCCGCACCGACACCTGGCTGCAGGCCAGCGCCGACCGGAGCACCTGGATGGCCCACACCCACACCGACTACGACCGCACTGGCCGGATCACCCGCGTCATCGCCGAGCAAGGGCAAGGCAACGCCGACAACACCGACGTCGTTGACCTCACCTACTGCTACTCCGCCGGCTCCACGGCACCGACCTGCCCGACCACCACCACAGCGGACCGGTCCAAAATCCAGTGGGTCAAGAACAACCTCACCGGTGCCGTCACCGCCTACACCTACGACAAGGCCGGACGCCTCACCAAGGCAGTCATCACGGGCCCGTCGCCGGCGACCTACCTCTACACCTACGACGCCCGCGGCAACCGGCTCACCGCCAGCGGCGGCACCATGCCCAGCCAGAACCTCACCGTGAACGCCGCCAACCAGATCACCAGCTCCAACTACAACTACGACGGGACCGGGAACCTCACCAAGGACCCGGACGGCACCTACGCCTACAACGCTGCCCAGCAGATGACCTCGGTCACCAAGGCCGGCACCACCTACAACTACACCTACGCCGGAACTTCACAGAACGAAGTGCTGTCCCAGACCACCCCGAACGGGACCTACAAAGTCACCTACGGGCGCACCGACGCCCAGGGCCAACCCGTCATCGAGCAGTACAAGAAGGACAACGCGACGGCGTACGTCGAACACGACCCGGTCACCGGGGAGGCCCTGATGCTGCGCACCAGCTCCGGGATGCAATCCCTCTACGTCTACGACGGCACCGGCAACCCCGCCGCCCTCATCACAAGCGGCGCCTACACCGCGTTCGCCTACGACTACGACCCCTACGGCGTCCCGGCCATCACAGCGAACTCCGGCGGGCTCGGCACCTCCCAGAACCCATACATGTTCAAGGCCGGCATCCAGGACCGCGTCACCGGCTGGGTCAAATACGGCCAGCGCTGGTACAACCCTGCCCTCGGACGCTGGACCCAACAGGACACCCTGGACGCACCGCTAAACCCGGCGAACGCGAACCGCTACGCCTTCGCAGCCAACGACCCCATCAACAACAGCGATCCAACCGGTCGAAATCTATTCGGTACCGTAGTTGGGGCCCTCGTGGGCGGAGCGATCGCCACTGCCGGAACGGGAGCGGTATGTGCAATCACCATTATTACTGTTGCCGGATGCCTGGTCGGAGCAGCTGCGTTTGGAGCGTTGGGCGGAGCCATCGCCGCGGGCGCCAATGCTGGCTCTGACGGAGCAAGCAATGAAGACGCCGGTCTCCAAACCGCCCTCGGCGCCGTGGGCGGCGCGATCTTCGGGGTGTTCGGAAAGCTGTGATCTGGAATGTGAACAAGCATTTACTCTGGGTCTGGGAGGTGAACAAGCATTGACTCTATTTGAAGGACGTAGAACCTTGAGGATCCTTGTCATTGGCATCCTTGGGGTCGTCATCTGGGGCATCGTGGGGTTCCTGATAGGCGGATGGCCGCAGGCGCTTCTTTTCGGCTTTGTCGCAGGCCCAATAATGGCTGGCTTTGCCATTCTTCCCGTCGTGATGAAGTCGAAGTCTGGGCGTCCTCCACGTCAGCGCGGATAGGCGGCGACCGCATGGTCTGTCGCGACCATGCCCAACGGTGGTGCTCGTTAATCGCGTGGGGACGAGCTTCCCACCGGGTCAACCGCACTAGCTACAAGGTCGTCTACGCACTGCCTGGGCCGAATGACGCAGCCAGGAGACTCCGGACTGATTTCCAGTCCGGGGTCTCCTCTCCAGAGCCGAGTGCCGCTTATTCAAGCGGCCATGAGTTAGCGCAATAATCGACAACCAGGAGCGAGAATGCAAAGAGCATGGCTGGCAACTTCAGCCCCCTAGTCGTCACTAGGGACTGCCCCGGCTTTTGTTGACTCGGGGTCTTAGGCCGCGGAGTCTTTTTGGAAGTATCCCGGTTTGGCCCGCGGCTGGTTCAGGTAGCCCGCTGGGGTCCGAAGTAACCGGGTTACTTCGGACCGGTGGGGCATCTTGAACAAGGACCCCGCGGCTAGCCTCCGCTTTGTTGGGCGAGGGTGTGGGCGAGGCGGTAGGAGTCGGTGCCGGTTTCGATGATGCTGCCGTTGAAGGTGAGCCGGTCCACGATTGCGGCGCACAACCTGGGGTCGGTGAAGGTCTTCGTCCAGCCGGAGAATGATTCGTTGCTGGCGATGGCGATGGAGTTCTTTTCCTCCCGTTCGGTGAGGACCTGGAAGAGGAGTTCGGCGCCGCGGCGATCCAGTTCCATGTAACCGAGCTCGTCGATGCACAGCAGGTCCACGCGTCCGTAGCGGGCGACGGTCTTGGCCAGGACTTTCTCATCGGCGGCCTCGACGAGTTCGTTCACGAGCCTGGTGGCGAGTGTGTATTTGACCCGGTAGCCCTTCTCCGCCGCTGCGGTGCCGAGGCCGATGAGCAGGTGGGATTTCCCGGTCCCGGAGTCTCCGATGAGGCATAGGGGTGATCCTTTGCGGATCCAGTCGCCGGTGGCGAGGGTGTGGATGGTGGCGGGGTTGATGTTCGGGTTGGCGTCGAAGTCGAAGTCTCCGAGCCATTTGTCCCGGGGAAAGTTTGCGGCTTTGACGCGGCGGATGGAGGAGCGCCGGTCGCGGTCATCGCACTCGGCCAGCAGCAGTTCGGCCAGGAAGCCCTGGTAGGAGAGCTGTTCCTTCCCGGCGACGGTCAGGGCTTCGTCCAGGACTGCCCGGATCGTGGGCAGGCGCAGTCGGCGGCAGGCCTGGTCTACGGCGGCGACGGCGGCCTGTTCGGTGAGGCCGCGCCGCCGGCGCAGAGTCGGCGTGATCGTCGTGGAGGGTGCGGCAGGGCTCATGAGATGTTCTCCTTCGAGACGGTTCCGACGGGGTGTTCGGCGCGTTTGGCCAACAGCTCGTCATAGGCAGTGACCGAAGGCAGGGGCCGGGTGTCCGGCGGGAGCCCGGCGATCACCGCGGCGGGGTCCATGAGCCGGCGCTGGGTCAGGCTGACAACCCGTTGGACTTTCACGTCGTCGTGAGCACCGGGATGACGGTCCGGCCCAGACCCGCCCGAGGGGATACTTGAGGCGTGTCTCCGGGCTTCGACGGCGACCACGTCGGCGCTGACCGCCCCCACGCCCAGCGCCGCGGTGATCCCTGCCTGGATGTCGCGGGCGTCCATGGAGCGGTGGAGCAGCAGCACGTCGATGAGTTCCCGGGTGCCGTCGGCGTCGCCGTTGACTCGGCGGGAGGCGGCCCAGAATGCCTCGTGGGCGTTGGTGAACGCACCGGAATCCCGTGCCCGGGCCAGGGCTGTGGAGCCGGGCAGCGCGCCGGGCTTGGTCTTGAGGACCTCGAGGTAGTGATCCAGCTGGACTGACTGCCCGCTCTTGGCAACGATCCGGGGATGTCTGGCGGTCACGGCGCGGCCGTCGAAAACCACGACCTCGGATGCCCGCAGCGACACCCGGACCTTCCGGCCGATGAACCGGGCCGGGACGGAGTACTTCACCATCCGCACCGTGATCATCGAGGACCGGTCCACCCGCGGCGTCAGCACCAGCCCCGGGTCGAAGGTCTCTCCCGGCAGCGGAGCCAGGAACGGCTGTTCGTGGGTGAAGTCCTGCCCAATGGTGCGGATCCTGTCATTGATCCGCCGGGCCTCGTCCAGGGATTCCCAGGCCCGGATCCGGTCGTTGAGATCATCCAGAGACTCCGCAACGGGCACGGGTGAGAGCCGGTTGCGGCGGAACCAGCCAACCTCCCCTTCGACCCCGCCCTTCTCATGCGCCCCGGCGATGCCGGGCTGGCAGTAGAAGGGGTCGAAGCCGTAGTGCGAGCGGAACAACAGCCATCTGTCGTTCTCCTGTCGCTGCCGGCCCTGCCCGAACACCACCGCGCTGACCGCGCTGGTGAGATTGTCATAGCGGATGTGCCTGACCGGCACCCCGCCGACCTCGTTGAACGCTTCGATGTGGCCTTCCAGGAAAGCTTCCTGCGCCTGCGTCGGATAGATCCGGTGGATGGCCTTGCCCGAGTAAGACAGCCGGAAGACGAACATGTGGCACTTCGTCTTCACCCCGTTCAGCACCACCCAGACCTCGCCGAAATCCACCTCCGCCTCCGCACCCGGGGCGTGCTCCTGGGGCACGAACACTTCAACCCTGCGGCCGGCCTCCACATCTATCTGCGCCCGGCGGACCCGCACATAGTCACGCACCGTCGAATACGACAGATCGGCCGCTCCGTGCTCCTCAATGAGCCGGGCCAGAATCCTGCGGGCGGTATGGCGCTGCTTCCTCGGCGCGGTGGTGTCCTCGGTCAGCATGGCATCGATTGCCGCTTTGAACGGCTCCAACCGCCACGCCACCCCTTGCCTCGTTTTGCGCTCCGGAGGCGCAGCTGATTCCAGAGCCTGCCGCACCGTCCTTCGGTGAACCTTGTGCCTTGCGGCCAGCGCGCGGACCGAGAGGCCCTCGACCCGGGCGTCCCTTCGAATCAGCGCGAACAACTCCACTCTCGACTCCATCCAGACCAGCCTTCCGCCGCATCCATCCACTGATGAATCCAACGCTGAAGGCGGGGCCACATATAACCGTCACAAGCTGCCCGGCGAGTCACGAAGTGGGGCCAGAAATACCTGTCCTGCCGGGGCCATCCCAACCTGTCATAGTCACCGCCTCCTCTTACGGCGTTGAGCCCGGTCCCGTTGTCATACTGGCTAGATGATCGATTGGCCCAACGCTCTTACCGGATTCTGCTTCGGCGTCGTGACCACGCTGATTTTCTGGATCCCTGACCGCATCCGCGCCAAGCGCCAGCGCCGTGCGGAAATGTGGGAGGCATGGAAAGTTGCTATGAAGGAAATAGAGTTGCTGACGTGGAACCCGGAAACCCGCAACCGGGATATCTATGTCGCTCGTACCCGGTACCCCATCGATCTCTGGCGAACGGTCCTGAAAGAACGAGACGGGTTCCAGCTTTTACAGCGGCTGGAGATGGCTTACTCAACAGTCGAATACTTGGCTGAAAAGCGGTCCACCAAACCGCCTTCGGCAACCTACCTCCAGTTCGAGCAGGCGGAAACTGCCTGGAATGAGGCCCGAATTGCTTTCGCCAACTATTCCCGAGGGGCCCAATCCAAGGGATACGCGGAACTCCTACGCAAAGAGGAACGCCGGGAAACTACGCAAAAGTTCCTGCGCAACCCACTCGGAGCATTGCGCCAAACCCGGTCACAAGCTAAGCCAACCAAGGTGCCCAGATAAGCTGAAGACTAAGCAACCAGGCGGGGCGAGAGCGGGCGGGCAGTGACCGACGAGGAACTGCGGCGGGGGTTGGTGGCATCATCCGCGCCATCCACGAAAATAGCCCGCGATGCACCCCGGACGACGTTGCCTGCTGGAAAGTGCTGCTGCCTGCAACTTCTCCCGAGTTGATCTGCCACAACGACCTTGCTCCCTGGAACCTCCTGGTGGAAGAACGGCGGGTTTTCATCGATTTGGACGGATCCGCCCCAGCTCGCGGTTCCGGGACCTCGCCTCAGCAGCGCAGACATCCGCCGGATGATGGTCTGGTGCCGACCCTATCGACGCGGCGTCCGCTTTCGCGCCCTGGCTGATAGATTCCGACCGCAGACGACATCCTGCGTCGCGCTGGGAGGCAACAACCGAGTCCGTCTCACAGCACATCGGCATATGGCGTTAGACGCTCAACAGCTAGAGCAGATGGCTTTCGCACAGGGATCCTTTCCAGAGATGAACGTAGGCTGTCAATTCGACGCAAGAACGCCCGAGCCGGTGGCATAAGGTGTTCCCGTGTCTGATCTGCAACCCTTTGCCCTCTGCGGGCCTGCCGAGACGGCGGTCTCGGCCACAGCGGCTTCCCGTGCAACCCTCACCCTCGGTCATGTGCTCACTGGCATGGGCGCGGACTATGACCCAACGGTCCGGCCGGAACACGTACACGTCATCCGCCACGCCTTCAAGCCGGGCGACCCCGGGGCGCTGCGCGGTCCGGAGGACCTGACCGAGGAGCGAGTCCTCGCCTACACCAGAGAGCAGGACCTCTCGCCCCGTCGCTTCCCCTCTGACCCTCCCCGATACTGGGTGATCCTCGTCGCCGACGGCCAGCGCCGCTCCCGCCTGTGGGGTACCTTCGAGAACCACGGCGAAGTGACCGCAGATCGCACCGAGTCGAGCCGCTTCTTCGACTTGCGCCCGTCAGGCTTCCTCGCGCCGCTCAACGACCGGCTTGTGGTCGAATGGGACACTCCCCGCAGCTGGCACCGAAGCGCCGCCTCCGCCAGCGCCGCGCGCATGCCTGTGCTGGAGATTGCCGACCGGGACAAGGTCCAGTTCCCGGGGTTTGATGGCGTGCTGCTCAGCTACCACCAACTACGCGACATGGTGGAAGATCCCCGCTACGCCGATTGGCGCGCTGCACTGTCAGAGGTTCAAGGGATTTACCTCATCACAGACTCCACCAACGGCAAGCAGTACGTCGGCAAGGCCGACGGTGCCGAACGCATACTTGGCCGGTGGACAGCCTACGCGCGTGACGGTCACGGCGGGAACGTAGCTCTCCGCGAGCTTGCCCATCAGAGCGCAGCTGGGGAAAGGACAGGGATGAAGACTGACCATGCCCGGCACTTCGTTTTCAGCCTCCTCCGCGTCTTCGGACCCAGCACACCGTCCTCCGAGGTGAACTTGGCCGAGTCCCACTACAAAGCAGCGCTTATGACACGCACGTTCGGACTCAACAGAAACTGATCGAGCCGCGGGGAAAGCCGACTGCATCAGCGATACCTATCGATTTCACAAGGGAAGGAAGCTGCCTCCGGCGAAGATGGCTGCGAAGGTGGCATCCTCAAGACATGAACGCAACGAACGACACACCTCAAATCCTCGACCTGCACGCCTGGGAGACACTTCGGGACTCCCACGCCGCCTACATGTCAGGCACATCGCGGGCATACGACGAGGTCCTCGCCGACGTCGCGGACCGAATCCGCGCGACGGCCAGCATCGGCAAAGCCGATATCGGGGCGTTGCTCTTCTGGAAGCGCCTCCGCGCGGATACACCCTGGGTCCGTGAACTTATGGTCAAGCCCGAAGAGGAAGTCAGGGAGATTACGGAGAAAGCCGTGTCTGCCGTCACCGATGTGTCACTGTCGGTACCTAAGGCGGCTTCTGCCGGCCGGGCGGCGCTTTCACCGCTTCCTGGCTTCAAAGCGGGAGATGCACTGGCTTCAGCACTTCTGCTGGCCGCATCCCCCGAACGAATGGCGGTATACGACGAGCGTGCCCAAACCGGGCTGGAGACTCTGGGTCTCCCGCTCTCCCCTGCGCCCGGGAGGTATGGACGCTACATGGAACTGGTTGAAGACCTGCGGTTGACGGCGGCCCACTACGGCCACACTTGGTCTGCGAGGGATGTCGATGTCGCACTCTTCTGGCTCGGCGGCCCGAATTCACAGTCCTGAAGTATCCCGGGCCAGCACAAAGGTGGCCATAGCCTTACTGAGCTGATCGACTTCGTAATGAGCGGCGGACTATGCGCGCGGTCGGACCGCAGTTGCCGTGAACATACCCGAAAGCCTAGTACTAGCATGTCCCTTACAACTAGGAGGCAGTCATGGCGATATCCGCGCGCAGCTCGTCGCGGCCTTACGGGCGATGGCTTTTCGATGGCGAACTGCGCCCGCGAAGCTCGTTCTCCTAGACACAGAAGCCGTAGTTTGCCCAGATGCATGACCTTCCGGGATCCCTGCGCGGGGCGAAGCTATCTGATCGCGGATGCCCGGCAGCCCTCGAGATTGTTCGAGCACCTGATGGAACACGCCGGCGCTGAGATCACCCTGACGACTTGCCTGCTGGGTCGCTAGCTCAAGGAACCTCAGTGTGACTGTCATCTCGTGGTGCCAATCCTCCACAGGGCTCTCGGGCCACTGGCTCACCTCGCCGACGGGAACACCTTTTCGGAACGGCTTCGGCTTCTCCAGCTCTTGTCGGACTGGCTCTCCGAAAAAGATCAGCGCCGCACACTTTTTACTTGACTTCGTGTTGCCTCTCAGCTGAGTGCTGCCACCTTAGTCCCAGCAATCCAACGATGGCCCGAGGAGGGCTCCCGCGAGTCACACCAATGCAACGCTCCACTCGTTCACGCGATCCCCGCATCTTCGTCGGGTCCTTCACCGGCGACGATCCGCTCAGCAGTAACCCGGTATGCCTGCTCGATGTACTGTTCAAGGTCAGCGGCAGCTACACGCCACAGCCCCTTGCCGCCAATCTGGATCCCTCGCAGTTCGCCAGTCTTCAACAACATCCGCACTGTTGGCAGGCCAACGCATAGCTCTTCGGCTACCTGCTCAATCGTCAAGAACCTCGGCCGCTTTGGTCGCTCAGTCTCACTCACCTGACAACCATAACCACGACGGCAGTCCTCCGCCGGGCAGCGGGGGCCGCAGCCAAGGCCAACGCCTAACCCCGAAGTTCTGACGGGCGGCAGAGAAAAACCCCATCACATCCAACAAGATGTGATGGGGTTTCCCGCGGTGTTAGACGTCAGAGGGTGCTGACGCAGGCGGCGACACTGGCAGCGCCGGGACGGTGACAGCCTGCGGCCCGACGGCCATATGAATGGGCAACGCATCGATTTTCGTCAAGGCACGGGTGATGCCCACGCATACCAGGATGTTGCCTACGAGTGCCGCTGCCCACCCAACGAAGGTAAAGGTAATGGCACCGCTGCTGGGGCCGTAATAGCTAGAGCTGGAAGAAATCAACGTCGTGGTGGCAAGCAAGCCAATGACCGAGCCAATGATCGACAGGACGACACCGCCGGAAAAGAACCCGGCGGACGGTTTGAACTGCATAACTCCCCTTGATTAGTGCGAATGACTTCGCAAGATTACAGGCAACTTCGGACCCCGCCGGGAATCACGGTGATAGCCAGCGCGCGTGCCGGGATCGCCTCAAGGCATCCAGGGGAGGTGGCTCTCAAGAGGCCCACCCTGACCGCCGGTCAGGTGAGCAGGAAGTCTGCCGACCGCTCAACCTCAATTTCAAGTCTAAAGGAGGCCCATTCTTGGGCACTCAAAGGGAAAATGACTAAGCCCAATTCGAGGGCCGGCCCCAGGGTTCGCGAGAGAGTCGACACGCTGACATTGAGCGTGTCTGCAATCACTCACGACGTTGGCTTGAAGTGTGCCACCGTGCGTGCAGGTGGAACCCCGTCATCACCACTTGACCTGCTTCCCGTTCGGGCGAATGCCGAGTGGGCCGATATTTGAGCGTCTGCACCATGTAATCCAGGTCGACCCGCGTGCTGACGAATATTGCAGCGCCCACAGACTCTGGTCCGCAAAGAAAACCCGACGTCCCATAATCGGCGGTCCTTCTCACACTCCGGGCGATTGCTTCCTATGACTGCGAAGGCGCCACGACTGTCGGTGGGGTGTGCGACTATTGCTTCACGCCGTCCTAGGGCGTCACTTTCATTGAATATGGGGGAACCATGAAGGTCCATCGCTCCAGCCACGTCCGCGCCGCGGCCCTGCCGGCACTGAAATCCAGGCGATTGTCTACGCTGCGGCGGGCGCTCAGTGCATCGGTGGTCGTGGCTGGCCTGCTGCTGACAGGCCTGGCCGTTCCGGCCGAAGCAGCAACCGTATACAAGGCCCCGCTGCGCACCGCCGTACGCGGACTCGTCGTCGCGGCAGAGGTCAACACCGGCTACGACCGGGACCGCTACTTCGGCACCTGGCGGGACACCAACGGGGATTGCCAGAACACGCGGCAGGAAGTCCTCATCCAGGAGTCCAAGGCCGCCGTGTCCTTTACCAGCCGCGGCTGCACGGCCGGCACGGGACGCTGGGTGGCCTCGTGGGATAACCGCGTCCACACCTCAGCGTCGACAGTGCAGATCGACCACACGGTCCCGGTCCATGAAGCCTGGGGATCCGGGGCCAGGTACTGGTCCCAGGCTCGGCGCGTGGCCTACTACAACGACCTCGGCGACACCCGCACGCTCAGCGCCCAGACGTCCGCACTCAACTCCTCAAAGCAGGCCAGCGGCCCGGAGGCGTGGATGCCGCCGCAGAACCGCTGCGCGTACATCGGCCAGTGGGTGGCAGTGAAGATCCGCTGGGGCCTGCGCGTCGACAGCACCGAGAAAGCGGCACTGATCCGCTACGCAGACTCCTGCCCCAACATCACACTCACCGTTACCCGCGCCTAAGTCGCCAGACGGCCTTCCCCGCGGCTCCGCCGATGATCCGTGATTGTGCAACAGGCCGTTGCACAACCGCCGCCGTCACCGGCGGCAGGCCGGTTACAGTGGTGCCATGACACTGGGGGGCGCGGCCGCGGAGCCGCTGGTACACATCAAAGACTTCCGGATGGACTTCGGGGACGCGACGGTCATCAAGGACCTGTCCTTCGATGTCCGGGCCGGGGAAACCTTCGGGTTCCTCGGCAGCAACGGGTCCGGGAAGACCACGACACTCCGGGCGCTGCTGGGGATCTATCAGCCCACCGCCGGGACCCTGCACATCGGGGGCAAACCCTTCACCCCCCAGGACGGGGCCCGGCTGGGATACCTGCCTGAGGAACGCGGCCTGTACAAGAAGGAGTCCGTCCTGGATGTGATGGTCTACTTCGGCCGTCTCAAAGGCCTGGATAAAATCCACGCAAAAACCTGGTCCCGGGACTACCTCGAACGGGTCGACCTCGCCGACAAGGCCACGACACGGCTGGATAAGCTCTCCGGCGGGCAGCAGCAGAAAATCCAGCTCGGCGTGACCATCATGAACGACCCCGAACTGCTGATCCTGGACGAACCGACCAAGGGCTTCGACCCGGTCAACCGGCGCCTGCTCATGGACATCATCGAAGACCAGAAACGCGCCGGCGCGACCGTCATCATGGTCACCCACCAGATGGAAGAAGTTGAACGGCTCTGTGACCGGGTGATCCTGCTCAAGGACGGCACCTCCCGCGCCTACGGCACCGTCGCGGAAGTCCAGGAGCAATTCGGCGGGACCGTCTACCGGCTCACCTATACCGGGGCATTGCCCCCTTCAGCACTGTATGACATCGTCAGTGCCGGCGGCGGGCATGCCGAATTCTCCCCCCATCCGGGCGCGGACGAAGCCGCCGTCCTGCACGAGCTCATCAGCCACGGCGTCGCCGTCCGGTCCTTCACCACCGCCAGGACGTCCCTGGACGAGGTCTTCATCAAGGTCTACGGCGAAACCCACGACATGGCGGAGGCATAAGAACCATGACACAGAAAACCTCCACCCAGCTCCCCTCCCCCGCACCGGCGCCGCCCACGCAGCCGCCCACGCCGAAGCGCCCCTTCGCCGGTCACAACCTCGGCACCGTCGTCGGGTTCGAATTCACCCGCACCGTGAAAAAACGCCGCTTCTGGATCGCAACCCTGGCCATCCCGGTAGTGATGGCGATCGTGTTCGCGCTCATCTACCTCAGCAACTCCTCCACCGCCGCCAGCGCCGACGCCCAGAAGACCGCCGCCATCTCCTTCACCTACACCGACGCCTCCGGACTCATCACCCCGGCGATCGCCACCGCCATGGGCGGCCGCCAGGCCAGCGATCCGGACAGAGCACTGCAGGACGTCAAAGACGGCGCAACCGACGCCTACTTCGCCTACCCCGCCGACATCGCCACCCAGCCGGTCAAGATCTACGGCCAGGACCAGGGGATCTTCGACAACGGCAAATACGACGCCGTCGCCAAACAGCTCCTCACCGCCTCGGCCCAGGCCACGATCGGCTCCCCGCAACTGATGACCGCGGCCAGCGGCGACGTCACGACCGAATCCCAGACCTTCAAGGACGGCCAGCCCGCCGGCGGCTTCGGCTCCGCCGTTCCGCCGCTGATGTTCCTGCTGATCTTCTACGTCTCGATCATTCTGCTCTCCAACCAGATGCTCAACAGCACCCTAGAAGAGAAAGAAAACCGGGTCACCGAAATGATCCTCACCACCCTGAACCCGACCACCCTGATCATCGGCAAGGTCATCGCCCTGTTCATGGTCGGCCTGGTCCAGATCCTGGTCTTCCTCACCCCCATCGCCGTCGGATACGCCTACTTCCGCGACAAACTCGCCATGCCCGACCTGGACCTCTCGACCCTGACCTTCGAACCCGGCACCATGATTGTCGGGGCACTGCTGCTGCTGGGCGGCTTCACCGTCTTCACCGGTGTCCTGGTCGCGATCGGCGCGGTCATGCCCACCGCCAAAGACGCCGGCACGATCTTCGGGCCTCTGATGGCACTGATCTTCGTCCCCTTCTACGCCATGACCCTCATCATCTCCGACCCGAACGCACCCATCGTGCAGATCTTCACCTACTTTCCGCTCTCCGCCCCCGTGACAGCCCTGCTCCGCAACGGCTTCGGCACCCTCAGTCCGCTCGAGGCAACCATCGTCATCGCCGAACTCTTCATCATCGGAATCCTCATCCTCAGACTCGCCGTCCACCTCTTCCGCTACGGATCCATCCAATACTCAAGCAAACTCTCCATCGCCGGCACCTTCCGCAAACGCAACCCCCTCACCGGTAAATGAACCCGCCCCACCGGCACACGGCTGTCGCGCTGGGTGCTTAAAGGCACCTGCGGCTAACTGGGGCCGGCACCTGTTGCCCATCCACCCGTCAAAGCCCTCCAGCTCACGTTTTGACCGGTTTTCTTTTCGAAAACCAGTTCTGACCATGTCAGTTTCAGAAGTCGTCTGCACCGAATGTCAGAAGTCGTCTGCACTCAGGGCTAAGGCCAAAGCGCACTGGCATGGGCCGAACCCTACGTGAGCTATCGCTCTACAGCTGGCCAGTGGTCGGGGACCTGCGGCAGCATCACAATCAGTTCAGCTTGCGGGCGTCTCGCAGCTGTCGCCGCCCCCGGTGGCGACGTTCCGGACGCCTGTTAGGCCCTCGACTTGTCGGTGGTGGTTAGTTCACGGTCGAGTTCCCCCACCTTCGGCCGCGCTTCGAGTTCCTTCACAGTGGATAGCGACTTATAATCGGCAGCAACGGGAAGGAGGCTCCTCAGGAGAGAACTCGGGCGCCGCGCCGCCATCTACTTCTCCCCGAGGCCCACGCTTTGGCAATCAACAGATTGTAACCAAATCGCAACATCTTTTGTCACCGAAACGCTTGACAATGATAGCTAAGCGTGGTAACAATAATAGTAGAAGGATTCCTCAGGGGTCCTTTTTTCATTTAACGCACTTGGGCTAACCGCCCAGGGAAACCCGCAAGGAGCCATGACTGGCTCCTTTTGTCGTTTAAGGGACAGGAGACCACGATGTGTGATTCGTATTCGCAGTTCGATGACGGTGTCGGCCGGACTGAGAAAGCCAGGGCTGGCAGCAACGAGGACATGAGTATCATTCATACACTGTTGCTCTCCACCGGAGTCTCCGGCGAGGGACCCATGCTCGCCATTATCTCGAAGATCCTCGACCGGTCCGTGGCGGAATGGGGGCAGCTGTCCGCGTTCGACGCCGTCCGGATCAAGACGTTCCTGCGCGAACAGGGTTCGGTCCTTTGAACCACCCGCATGGGAAGCCATCCCAGCACGGAACCCAAAAAGGGGCGTCGGAGCTCGGACTCCCCCACCCCAGCACCGCCAGCTCCAGACAAACTCACCAGATAACGCCCCACGCCCGGCTGCGGGATTTCGTCTTGTCAGGAGTGGTCCCAACTCCCGGAATTCCGAAAGTAGACCAGAGCAGCTCCCGCCCAGACAGGCAGGAATGACTTGGATGCGTCACGGACGTAAGACCATACTGAGGACCACAAGATCATAGACCTCTGCAGGCGCAGGGGTCTTTCGCTTTAAGTCCCGAAAGGGGCCTGCCCGCATAACTACCACACCTTTTCAACACGAGAGCACATTTCGAAGGACCGTCCTCGGGACGGTCCTTTTCTTTACCGTTTTTCATTCTCTTCACTCGACGTCACTGACGCACTGCAGATTCAGGAGGTAATAACTGTGAAATCACATCCATACGCACCGTTCATCAAATGGGCAATGACCACCTACTTCAGGGGTCACTGGGAGGACGTCGGCAAGTCCAAGGCGACGTTCGACTGGGTGAAGTCCATCGGGATCACAGCGGGTCGAGTGGACATGTTTCTGCGCCTTGATCATTCCCTGGGCCGCACCCTGCCAAATTCGTTGGTCATGGACATCGTTGAACTCAGTAGTTCACCGCTGCGACGAACTCTGGCTGAAAATGGTCTGCTTGACGCATTGCTTAGTACTTGGAAAGAGATGGCTGATGTCTATGGGCGGGTATCTGCGCCGGCTGACCGCGAAATGGCTCGGCTCGGTCTCCTGATGGAGTGGGGTAACGCGGTTGTGCACCTGCCGGGCAACGAGTTTCCCGGGGGCAATGCATTGGTCAGGCAGTACTGGCAGGAACGTAGTCGACTTGACTTGGATCTGCTTCGTCCTGGACGGGACAACTTCAAGTATGTCGGAATCGTCGTGAATCTGCTGAGCCTCCACAGGAGAATGTTGCGGTCCACCGAGCCCATCATTCGCTCCTCCCAAGGTCGAACCAGCAATCAATCCCTCGCGGAGTCCAGGAATGCAGCCACTTCCCTCGTTGCCTCGGGGCGGGACGCGCAGGAACGGGCTTTCGAGAGGGACCGGCTCCCGAAGTTGCCGACGAGCGATTCACGGTGGAAGAGCGCTTCAACCAGCCTGACGGATGGACTGTTTGGAAACTGGCGCGACCATTGGGACAACACTCTGCCGTAAGTCTTCGGCGCTCCAAGGTGGTCACACTGACCAGCAGTGGGTGGCCGGCGAAATGCGGGATGCGGCTAGTCTGCCACCGCGTCGGAGAGAAGGTGGCGCTGCGGTTCCCAGATCCTTTGGGGCGGAAAGACGCGGCCGGCAGAGTCATCACACACGAATTCGTCTTCGGGTCCTTAGCCGATGGGATCGACTCGGTTGAGGATGGCCGTCGCCTGGTCTGGGGCCAGCCCCAGGTTGCCGAAGAATTCGCCCGGGTCTGGGAGTTGCCCAAGCCGCCCTCGACCAACGGATGACTTCGGCGGCGGACAAACCTTCTTCCTGTCAACCGCGAACTCACAACGAATATAAATAAGTTCACTAAAGCAGTTACCCGAATCGAAGCGTTCGGATCTTCCCGCGCCACAGTACTCAGCGAAGACATGAGTAAATGTGTAAATCGCCTTGCCGATCAGGGCAGAGGCGATGGTCCCTGGGGTGGAATGAAGCCTCCAACCGCAGATGAACTAGAAGCACATAGCAGTTGCCTGTTCAACGGAGCGGTCGAACTAGCCAAGATCGCGGAACAAGAACTTTCACCCAAAGAGAATCCGGACCTTTCCGTAACGCCGGAGTCCCCATAGGAAGTGGGTTGTGGTGGAAAGGCACAGGGCCCCGCCCGCTACGGAACGGGTCCTTTCTGACTGACGACGAATGCCTAGGGACGGCCTGAATATCCTGGCTACCGTGTTGAGTCGTACTGCCCGTTGGTACAAATCCGCCCCCTGTAGTCAGGTAGTGCCCGTGAGGTGGCCGACACCCTCAATCCCGGACAAAGCAGAACCGGTCAACTCGTCGATGGCGATAAAGAGACACCTCTCACCGCAACAGTGTGGCGCTTGGTCGAGCAGTACTACTGCGAGCAGATGCCGATGCTAAAGGGGCCCTGCGGTATTGCTTCGTAGAATGGGGCCATGGATGCATCCCGCCCTGAGCCCAAATCCCGCAAGCGGCAACCGATGGATACTTTCGATCCGACCCCCGACGGGCTCAAGGCCTACACACTGGCGGAGACAGTAGACGCTGCCCGGCATCTCCTGGAAGCATTTGACACGTTCGACAACGCAATGTGGGGGTGCCGAACTCCGCTGGACTTTCGCCAAACGCTGATGCAAATGAGGGAACTGAGAGCGTCGGTCGCCGTCGAGGTGGACAAGCTCAAGAAAGTCCGGAACATCATTGAGGAAGACAGGCCACTCCCCACGGTTCACCTCGACCCCGATGACCCGTGGACAGACCCAAGGAGGCGGAACCAAACGCCCGACAACGTCCTCCAGCTACGGGCAATGGCCAAAGAGCTCGATCGAGACCACCCTGACCACGCCACGACCACGTTCCGTGAATTGATCGGGACGCAGGCTGTGCCGATGCTGGTTCGCATTCAGCGCGCCAAACGCGCACTTGCTGAGAAGGAGCAGAAGGTTGCAAGCGATGCGGCCTCGGAGGCCAAGAAGGCAGCGCTCTCGGATCGCCGCCTTGCGTCGCGGGCTGCGCACCAGTCGGAAGCGACTGGGGCCGCGGACCGGCGGCCGCCGGCAGCAGAAAGGGACCGGCGGGAGCCGGTCATTCCCTCTTCCAGCGCATCCTTCCGGCGATGACCCCGATGCGGGCCGACCGTCCCTCGTTCCGCCCACACCGTTGTCGGCCAAGATCCGCTGGGAGCCCGCAGCATTCAACACCGTGGCTGTGGTCGGCATCGACATTGGGCCGGACCACGGTGGCCACCGGGCTCCGTTCGAGGCTCCCTCGCCCAGGGCATACCCGTAGAAGCTCGACAGCGCTGAGAGCTTCACCGCCACCGTCGACGGCACACCCCCGTGAAGGTGTGCCGGTAGCCGTCCACATGCACCCGGCGCACCGTGAGCAGATCCGGGCCCACCCGGTCCAGCCAGGTGCAGTACGCGCCCAGATTTCGGGTGTACGCGGCCAGCGTGTGCCGCAAAGTCTGCGCCAGTTGCCATGCGGCAATAATGTGGGCGTGTCTCGCCGCGTTTCCGACAGGTGCCGGGTTATAAGCGAGGTCCGCACTCCACATTCCCACGCCATTAGTGACATTATGGCGTGGATTTGGGCCGTGTCGGAAAATCTCTGAGATTTCTGAAAAAGCCGCCGATTCGGCCGAAAATCCCTTGACGCACGAGCGGCGCCTACTGTAAGCGTCTCGGTGCACGCAAAAAAGAAGCCGGAAAGCATCGCGCTTTCCGGCTTCTTCGGTGCAATGGACCCGCGGCGTCTACGTGGCCGCGGGGATCGCAGTCCGCTCCTCGGCGGTCGCCGAACAGAGCGGCCCCGAGGAAGACCCCGGCCGGCTGGTTGGCGGGACGTGCGCACCCCGGCAACCGAAAGAGATCAAGGCACAGGAAAGGGAGACTGCCAACAGGCAGTCTCCCTTTCAGATTCTCTCCGGGGTCCCTCATGACCATTGGGAAGGACCGGACACCCCCTGCCGCCGCTGGTCTTGGAGACGGCTCTTCCTACTTCAGGTTGTATGTCACCTTGCCGATTTCGCTCATGCCCAGATCGTTCGATGCGACGAGGTCCACAGGTGTTGTTGCATCGTCAAGTTCATAGGCAACCGCATTTGCAACGGTTCCGCCCTTCTTGATTTTCTCCGTCTGGCTGCTCAGAAAACTGTTATCGGGGAGACCCGCAACATCAAGCTTGTTTTCTGCATTGGGATTGTTGTCCTGATACGCCGTGATGTTGAACAGGAAATTCATCGGGCTCACATCTTTGCCAGCCACATTCGTGGTTTTGTACCAAAATGCGATGACGGGCTTTTTTCCGTATTCATTGCCCTTGGCGCCCACCGGAATAATCTTGTGGTCAGTAATCTCAATTTTTATGTCCGACGTGGTCAGCACGCCATCTTTGAAGGATGCGTCACTATTGGAAGCGACGGTCTCCTCGGTCGGCGCCGACGAAGCGACGGTCGACTCCTTGGGGCTCGACGAGTTGCTGTTACCCGCGGAACTGCCAGCCGTCGTAGTTCCGGCGCACCCGCCGAGCACGAGAGCCGCCGACGCGCACGCAATGAGCACTAAAGACTTCTTCATCTGAAACTTCTTTCCCCCACGCTTGCCAACGCAAGCAAGATATTGACACCCCAGTATCACGTATAAGAAGGCGGCTTTCAGGAAACCCACGTAATAAGTACCGGGCATACTCACCCAGGCGTGGAAAAGACCCGCCCGCCGGATGGCGGACGAGACGAGCCCTTGTGTCACGGCTTAGAGGTCGCCTTTGGTCGGTCGGCGCGTGGGCGGATTCGCGGTTGCTGGCTGGTCAGCCTTGTGTGAGCCGGACAGGGCCCGTGATGTGCTTCCGCAGCTGGCTGTACATCGCCTCGAAGACTGCCAGCTCGACCCCGTCGGTCTCCCCTTGGGCGCGGACTGCACTCAGGGCCCGGTGGGTGAGCCCGTCCCAGTCACCGCGCTCCAGGAAAGCGGCACAGCCGGCGCAGCACTGCCAGTCCCCCACGTTCTCCCCCCGGGCATGCGGTAGTCCTCCACCGGCAGGACCCAGCTGGCGTCCGGGGCCAGGCAGAAGTCGCAGAGGCTGATCGTCCGGATGGTCTCCGACGGCACCGGCACCGCGGGGTGGTCCTTGTCCTCCTCCAGCGCGTGGACCCAGGTCGCACCGAACGAGCCCGTGTACTGGTTCAGGACGTGACCGCACACGGCACACGCGGTGTGCGGAAGCCCGCCGCCGATCACGCGGCGCCCTCCGTGGACGTCTCCAGATAGAGAAGGATTGTCGGGTCTCCCCTCGAACATCGAGTCATCCGTACACCGGATTGCTGACGGCCTGGCCCAAGCCATTAGCTGGCACTCCAGAGGTCCGCGCCTCTGACTACATCTGGCGTGTTGGACGGTCATAGTGACCGGCGAGAGTGTTCATAAAAGATCAGTCACTTCCCGAGTCCAGGCAGACCGCCGTGGTTATGCAAGCCGCGTCCGGGCGTTCCTGACGAGCGCTTGGTAGTGGCAACGAAGACCCCAAACACGATGGCCGAGTACTAGCATGACTCATACAACCAGGAGGCAGTTATGGCGATATCAACGCGCGCAGCTCGCCGCGACCTTGTCCGTCTCATCAAGCGCGTCAACCTCGACCATACCGAGGTTGAAATTACGTCAAAGAGCGGGTCTGCCGTGCTGATCTCCAAGGACGAGTACGATTCGCTAGTGGAGACAAGCTACCTGCTCCGCTCCCCTGTCAACTCTCATCGGCTCATGTCCGCTCTCGGATCCGCCCGCAAGGAAAAAGCTGCCGATGACAAGCCTTAGTGCCGTAACCGGACTCGCCGTTGCTTGGACTGAGCGGCATGCAACTCCCTGCAGATCCAGCGTCGGCTCAGGCCGCCGAGGGGATTCACCTGTCATCGCCGGGGCCTCAATCAGGATGACCTTCGTCTAATCCGCGAGGTGGTCGGGACTTCAGTATCTGCTTGGTGATCCACCACTCTGGTGCGGCCTGCCGATCGATGGCAGCTGCATCCCAGCCAGAAACTTCACCGTCGGCGACGTCTCGCGGCCAAGCTGATTGTCGAGGATGGCTTTCAGTCGAGCTGCGAGGATTTCGCGGTGCAGCAAGGCGAAGACCTGGTTCGTCTTCGCCGGGTCGGCTCTTTTGGCGTTGCCCGCAAGACTTCGTTGCATTGCTTCGTTTTCTCCGGTTGCCGACGCGTCCTGCTCTAAGTCTCGGCCGTTGGCTGCGAGTTTGTCCCGCGCGTGCGCACCCCTGCATTCCGCTATGAGCTGCCGGATCTCGTCGTCGTGCATCCTCGTGTATGACGTTGCCCAGACGGTATCGAGAATCGATTTGTCCTCAGGGCCGGTCAGATCGCTACGGGCCAGTGCCTCAAGGATGGTGGTGCCGTAGAAGTGCATCGTGTCGTTGGTGGAGGCAGCAGCCCCGAGGGCCCACTGGGTGCGCCGGATCCATTCGGCCCTGTCGTCCGCCTCACGCCTCCGCCCCAGGCTGCCGGTATGGGTTCCGGCGGTGCCAAGGAGAGCCCTCTTTTGACGTCGCAGTTTCAGCAAATGGAGAACGGCCGCCCCGATGATGGCCGCCGAGAGGGCGACGGATGTGAACGCTGAAATCTGCGTCCACCACCCCGGACCTTCCGGCATCAGGGCCTCCTGGGGTGCAGCTACGAGAACCCGCAGGGGTTTGCCAGCAGTCATAGCGTTGCCGTTCCCTTTCGTAGACGCCACTTCAAGGGAAGCTCAGTCAAGTTCATCCAGAATTCGGGCTATCTCCCGAAGTGTCGCTGCATCAATCCGACCGATCTGACAGGCACGAAAATTGCGCACGCCTGCGCGGCGCATGCTGCGGAGCAGAATAAGTTCCGCCTCGACGCGCTGGGAGACGGGGCCATCCTCCTCCAACAGGTATTCAGGGCTAACGCCGAACACCCGTGCCAAGGCCCGCAAGAACTCCTCCGGGAGAGCTCGCTCCTTGCCCGCTGTCAGCAGGTCCCACTGCTCCGGGGAGACGAAGAAGCCGTGCGCTTGGGCTGCGTCGCGGACTGCCGGATAGTCGAAGGGTTTTCGGTTCTCAGCCGGGATGGTGTCCAAGAGCAGGTCGACTTTCCGGGCGAGCACTTCGGCCCGTAGGCAACAAGATCCAGATTCGGCGCTCAGGTCAACTTCGTCCACGTCTGCCGCCCCAGGTGGCTGCTGTGCGAAAAGCGCCGACTCTGCAGGGCGAGGGCTCGGTTGTCGGTTCATGACACGGTCGCCAGGCGGGCTCGGTGCATGCTTGTCTCTTTTCCCGCTTTGGTGCGGCACGGCATGCCTGGCCAACTATCGCATCGAGGGCAGGCCTGCTCCATGGCGCTCCGCAGCAGCGCTTTGATTTCGTGACGTTTGGCTTCCCGAAACAACTGCTCCGCTAGAGCTCTCATTCGCTCCGCTACGAGGTGCGGGGAGGTGGAATACAGGCGAACTTGGTCTGAGAACGCAGCGGAAAGATCCAGATCGTTCCATCGTGCCAGGTGTGCCAGGAAAGCGACTTCGTCTGGGGAGACAGGTCCGCCGTCGAACGAGGCCGAGGATACGTCTCGTTCTACTTCCGTATCGAGATCCTCGGACCAAATTCTGACGCGGACGTCTTCGCCTGCGGCCTCCATTGCGGCTTCCCAACTTACCTCTTCCTCTCTATCCTTGATTCGCTTCGGAACCAGTTGCGGCGGACTGGCGTGCTGGCGGATTCCGTCCGCGTATGCGGTAGAAGCGCTTAGGCGATTCCATCGCCCTTCGCTAGCCAGGAGCGTGATCTCGTACGGGGATGCGGGTGCGCCCTCGGGGGAGGCCCATGAGGGGCACCCTTCTGCTCCGCTGCCGGGAATCGAGGGCGGAAGGCCTGTACCGTTGCCGATCTCCTCGCAGGCACCTTGCAGTGATGCCAATTCATTAATGACTAGGTCCAGCGCTTCTTCTATGGCTTCGTCGACGGCAAGTAGGTTGAGGCGCACGTTTACCCCCACAAGCATGTTGCGAACATGCTCTAATTGGCCCACTGCACGACGAACGGAGAGAACTAGCTGGGGCAGAGTGCACTTGGTCGCCTCAGGAAGCGCCGCGCACAGTCCAGGTTCCTCGGGAAACTCCCACTGTTGAACGTACCTTCCTATGCGGATGATCTCACGGACGAGATCGTCGTCTACGTCCTGGTAGCTTTTGATCTGGGCGACGAGGTCCTCCGGAGATTTGTACCGCGCAGCGGCCATCTCCCACTTGAGATGGAGAAGAAGTCCCTCCCGCGGAAACGAGCCTTCCATGTGCGCGTCGAGAACCGTTTGTAGGAGGAACGAGCTTATATCCGAATCTCTTTCCATGACGCCACCCTACAATCGCGAAGCACCCTCTCCGACGCGGTCAACGGCGGACCAAAAATGAACAGTACATCGTTCTTTATGCGCATAAACCAGTCGAAATTACAGTTTTTTCGATAGCTATATCAAGAAGCCACTCTCGACGTAATTCGACTCGGATACGAAGAGAATCTTGAAAAATGTATGAAGGCACCTCTTAGGTACGGATCCCGGCGTGTCGGGCGTGTCGGGCGTGTCTCGGCCGGGTGCGGTATGGCGTGACTGATTTGAAGCAGGTCTCACGCCCACGAGTCATCGTTCAGCTCGCGGCCCATGCCCGAACCCCGCAGCCGGTTTTAGGGCCTTCCGCGAAAGCCTGCCGAGAGGACGGTCCGCCTTCGCGTCAGTAGTCTCGGAATGACGCGTGCAGCTTTTTCGCGAGCGTCCAGGTAAGCCATCCGAAACCCGTCAGCACAGCGAAAGCGGTGCTGGCGATGGTGAGCTTCCAGTACCACTCCGGGGTGCCCAGGAACCATCCCCAGAGAGTCTGGAGAATCGGCTGAAGTCCGAACGCTGCCCAGACCGTCTGTGCCATCCCGAACACCACCCAGCTGGCTATTGCGAGCGGCAGGAGCGCCCCGCTGATCTGGCCGATCGTGCGCCAGGTCACCGCCCCTCGGAGCTTTTGCACCTGTTCGCCGGCCCGGTGGACCTGCGCACTGACCTGATTCCCGGCGTCGCTGAGGGCCACCCGGCTTCGCTCCAACTCAGCGAGCATCGGAACGCTCGCGTCAGCGAAAGCGGTCCGCACGGCGTGCTCGTGTTCCAGAAGCTGCTTGCCGAGTCGGGGAACCAGATAACCGGCGAGCTTGTCGTGGTCGACGTTGACGGCACGCCGGCGTTTTACTTCGTCAGCCAACTTCAGGTTCGTCGCTGACAGCGCCATGATCTGCGCGGCCACTTTCCGCGTCAAAGCGAGGGCGGACAGGTCGGAGGCCCGGACCATCGACCCGTCGGACAGCTGCACGCTTCTTGAACTCGCCAGCACTTCGAGCATCTCGCTTTGTGTCTTCGCCAGCGTCCTCAGCATATTCTCGAGCGAGTCGTTCGCGGAGGCGTCGGAGCGCGTCTGCTGCTGCGTCGACCGCTGCATCTGCTCCAGTGCCAGCCAGACGCGGGTCGAAATCTGTGTTGCCTCGTTGGTGGCCTTCACGACCTCCTGCTGGTTCTTCTCGATTTGGTCGAGCCGGTCGAGCAAGACGCTCAACAGCTCCGAAGTCCGCTGGTCCTCTTGTTGCTGGTGCTGCTGTTCGAGACGATCCATAATTGTCACGCTGTTGCTCCTTCAATTCCTGTTTCCTGGCGAAAATCTCGTCGAGGCCGTCGGCGGTGAACTCCGGCGAGAGTGCGGAGGCCTTGCGCCGGCGGATCCGGGGGTCCTTGCCCGGGGTAGAGACATCCCGCATCTTGTACGTGATTCCCGCTGCCGTGTCACCGGCTGTCCTGCTGCGGTACCCGTCGCTCTTGACCTTGTGCTGGGCAGTGACGACGTCGACTCCCCGGGCATTGCATGCCGCGGTGAAGGTCGCCATGTCAACCGCGGAGGGGTCGAGGGCGGCCTCCGTGATTGTGTCGCCGAGCTGCTGATCGAAGGCCGCCATGCCGCCGCGTTTTTGAGCCCAGTAGGAATTCGTCTGCGCCGGCTCGGGCGTGATGACCTGCATGCCTTCCTCGCGCATCAGTTCGTCATTGGCGCGCTTCACCTGCCAATGCACGCGGTGGTCCCGTGGTGCCTTCCCCATGACGGTGTCGTGGTTCAGGATCGTGATGTGGGCGTGGGCGCATCCGCCCCGGCCGTCGTCGTGAACCACAACCATGGCGGGACTGTTGGGCCGCATCTTCTTGGCCAGCAGGAACGCGAGGTCCCCCGCCCGCCTAAGGTCGTGGGGATCGTTGACATCCAGTTCGCCGGGGTGGAAGGACAGCACGTAGGAATGGGCTTTCACCCTGCGGCTGTTCTGTTCCGCCAGCAGGTTGCCCATCTTGATGAACGCGTCAATGCTCGGTGCATCGCAGTAGAACCCCGGGGCCAGCCGGTCGGTGCCTGCCGCTTTATGGCTTTTCTTTTTCGCCCCGATGCCGAATTCCAAGTAGGACGCCCTGGTGCCCAAGTCGTAAACCGGAGACACCGTCGTGATGCTCACGTGCACTCCTTCCCGCTTAGCACTGCAACCATGCGGTCATAGTGTTCCGCCAGTTCGTCGACCACGGGGGCAAGGGCTCCGAGGTCCAGCACGCCGCGGCGCCCGAGGCGGCTCAACTCGTTGAGATTCACCCCGACGCGCTTGACGTCCACCCGTGCAGCATCGAGGACCCTTAGTTGGACCGCCGTGAGCACACCCGTCAGCGGCACCGCAGTCTCGGCGCCGCCGCCGTGCCCCTCGGCCTGCTTCGCCGCGGCAAGAGCCGCGCCCCTGACGAAGGCCGACGGCGGCAAGCCCCGCCACGTCGCCACCTTCTCGACTAACGCGAGTTCAGCTTCGCTGAGCCGCGTGTCGATCCGGCGGCTCCTAGGCTCCGGAGCAAGCTGTTTCGAAGTGCCGCTCATAGACCCGCCTCCGTCCCGTCCTGAAGCACGAAATCTGCGGTGGAAAACGAACGCAAGCAGGCACTCTGTCCGACACCGCTCCGCTGGTCGTCCAGAGCGCCGCTTGCGAGGGGCTGGGGTCCGCCCTTCCCCCTCGACCCCCAAACCCGAACCAAGGCACTGCACCCGGGTGCTTCCGCACCCAGGTACTGGCCGTCGACGACAGGCTGCCCGCCGGTCACGGCGCATCCTCCGTGCTGCGTCCGTCGTGCGGAGTAACGGCATTCCCGCCGTTGCTGTGGCCCGCCGGCGGCGGCACCCCCCTCGATGTCCTGGCCCGTGTGGACCGCTGGGCCGACTCGGCGGCAAGCTGCGCACGCGCTTCACCCTCGAGCTGAGCTGCCGGCCCAGGGTGCTTGTCGCGCATCAACATGAGCATCCTCGTGTCCACGGCCTGCTGCTGCTTGCGCTCACGGTCCCGCAGGAGCCGGAGCTTCTTCGCTGCCGCTGCTTTGACGGCTGCAACCTCATCTTCAATAGACATAGTGTTTTTCCTTTCGTGGGTTCTCCAGCCACGGGTGGGGAGCTGGAAGTTACGAGTTACGCCGCGTTTCCGATGCTGTCCTTGCCCATAACGACGTTGCTGGCCCGCAGCATGCGGTCATAGTTATCGCCCTCGAAGCCCAGCCGATCGGCAATCCAGCTCAAGGTCTCCGTCAGAGTGACGCCGGTACGCACCCGGAGTTTCATATCCTGGTGGTTGGGGGTCAGGGTGCCTGCTTCAACATTGGCCATCCTGTATTCCTCCGCCAAGCGCTTCAGGGTAGAGAAGTGTTTCGCGTACATGAGCGGGTCGGTCTCACGGACTTCCCATATGGACAGGTTCCCGGACAGCACTCCGACTTTGACCTCGTCCAAGCGTGTCGGGAGCTTCAGGGGTCTTGCGAAGTGGGCTTCTATTTCGCCTCGCCAATCAAAGTTGGCGACGACATTGGTATCCGGGTAGTGGTGCTTACCTAGAGCCTGTTGCGTTGGATCTTCGTGGGTCAGGTAGCGGAGGTAGCTCGCAAAGCCGCCCCTGCCGCCCAAGATTTGGACTAACTCCAGCGGCACACCGAACCACTCGGCGATTTGCTCACGGGTGCGGGCATCCCTGCACTGCAACGCGATATGGATGTGGGGAGGAACCCGACTTCCATCACTACGATGGTCCTTGTCGTGCTCGGTCCATGCCCACTTGGTGATCGAACGGTGGGCAAGGCCCCTTTGGAGTTGCCGCGGGGTCATAAGTGCCTCGCCCGTCTCCGGATGATGCAGGTACTGCGTGATCTTGAATGAGCGATAGCGACGCGGTGCGGACTTCTTGTCCTTGGACTTGGACCGGACAGAGGGTCGTCCAGGGTTGCGCGGACTGACCGCTCTCGAAGTGTCGTTCGCGACGGAACGGTTTTCTGCTGCGGGCATTAGTAACGCACCTCCTCGGAGGTGCTGTGGTGCTCCTGGGAAAGCAGCCAGGCTTCGACCGCCGCGGAACGATAGCGGACAGTTTTGCCCAGTCTGATGAAGGCGGGACCGCGGCCCGTGATGCGCCACTCGCTGAGAGTGCGCTCGGTGACATCCAGTTGGCCGGCGAGGGCCGGCGGAGTGAGAAGGTCATCCAGCACCGGAATGCGAGCACTGGCGACGTCGCGTTCGATGGCGGCCAGGCGTTCGGCGATCGAGCTGAGGGTGGGTCGGCTTATGGAAATGGTTGTAGACATAGGAATCCCTTGCGGCTTTTCAGCGGCAAGAGGATCACCCGACGAACCATTTCAGATTTCTATGTCGGCCGTGCACCTTGTGGTGCGTATCCACTCGGGGAGATTACTCTCCACTACTCCTTGTGACTGTTTTCGGAGCATTGATCTCGTGTGTCACACAGTATACACACATGCGTGAGTGGTCCCACGAACTTCCACATTTCTCTACATAACCCGCTATTTTGGGCGAGCACAGATTGGCACACTTCGGGGTTATGGACACATCGCGACTGTTCGATTGGCCTCGATACGCCCGACCCGACCAATGATGGCGCTGATATCGACGCAGAATCACCCATCGACCCTCGGACTGTCGCACACAGTTCGGCACAGCTCGGCTTCAGTCTCACTCAAGAGAAACTGCCTCTGGGCGCGCGGGCGTAGAGCCCAGCAATGGCACCAGTTTCGGCCCAGTGTCCCCTACTGCAGGCTTTTCGAGCACAGTTGAGCACGCCATTTTTCAAGGTTTCTGATGTCGGGACAAAGTCGAAAATCGGTGGTACACGCGGCACACACCGTAAAGCAGCGGAATCCTCTGATAAACCATCAAAAAAGCGCTCCCAGGGGCTGTGCCATCTTTTGTTTCAAAAACGCTACACGGCCCTGCGAAGTCACAGATTCCGGCACTCCCAATGCCTTTTACGCGCTTGACGGAAAGCCCAAACTAACATTTACTGACACTTCATCCGCACCACGGCATCTACAGGGAAGGTAGAGCATGGGGAGTATCCACGCCTACGAAAATAAGAGCGGCAAGTGGTACCGCGTGCTCTATAAAAAGCCGAATAACACCCAGGGCCAGAAGCGCGGATTTAAACTCAAGCGTGATGCTCAGGCCTTCCTGGACGGCGTGGAGGTCTCCAAGCGGAGCGGCCAGTTCATCGCACCGAGGGACGGGCGCATCACTATCGAAACCCTCGGCGCAGAGTGGCTGGCAGCCCACAAGCACACGGTCAAGCCTTCAACATTCCACAGCATTGAAAGCGCCTGGCGAAACCACGTCCACCCCAAATGGGGGGACCGTTATGTCTCTTCACTGCTGCGCTCGGAGATCAAAGCGTGGGTAGCCTCCCTCTCAGAGCATCGCAGTCCCACAACGGTGTCACGGTGCCTCGGCGTACTCTCAGGGATTCTTCACGACGCCGCGGAAGACAAACGTATCTCCTCGAATCCGGCAGAGGGCGTCAAAATCGCCCGCCGGACAGGCCGTCCCCGCGGGTACCTGACGCACAGCCAGGCTGAAGCCCTTGCCTTGGAATCCAAGTACCCCGATTTTGTGCGATTCCTGGCCTATACCGGTCTCCGATGGGGTGAGGCCACCGGCCTGCGGGTCGGCCACGTGGACCACTCTGCGCGGCGCGTACTCATCGTAGAGAATGCCGTCAACGTCAATGGCAAGATGGTCATCGGTACACCGAAAACTCATGAGAGCCGTTCCATCGTCTATCCAGCGTTTCTGGCACCGGCCATTGAGTCTGCCTGCGCCGGCAGGGAAAGTCATGCCCTCCTTTGGGGGGACGGTGTGAACTACCTTCGCCCGGGAAACGCAGAAAGCGGGTGGTTCGCCGCGGCCCGGAAGCGCGCGCAAGTGAACGACCCGACGTTTCCTACAATCACACCCCACGACCTCCGGCATACGGCGGCGTCGCTCGCCATCAGTGCCGGCGCTAACATCAAGGTGCTCCAGCGGATGCTGGGACACGCATCGGCCGCGATGACGTTGGACCGCTACGCCGACCTGTTCGAGGATGACTTGGACACTGTCGCCGGCGCGCTCGACACGGCCCGGCAGGATCAGCTCTTGGCACGGGACGCTACGGCGATTGAGACCTGAACTGCAGGATGTTACGCAGCAGTCGGTCTCACAACCCTAGGGATTTGAGGCACTCAGGTTATGAGACACCTTGAGTGCTCCTACTCCTGACTAAGGCACTCAAACACAAAAGGAGGAGACCCATCGGGTCTCCTCCTTTTTGCCGCGTGCCAGACAGCCGCCGGGCTAGTCCTTCTTGATCGGGTCTCGGTACTGCTCTGCATTCTTGTAAGTCCCACCAATGATCGCGTCTACCATGGCGCGGGCTTCGGCTTCGTTCTCATAGCCTTGGCCTCCGTCTGTGGCAATGATGTTGCCGTTGTCAGCGCGAAGCCTCCATCCCCAGGTACCGTCTTTTCGTTCGTATACGACACTTCTCGCCATAGTTTCAATCCCTTCTGCCGGATATCAAGAGCTTCCCCAACAGGGCGCTGAGCTAGACCATATCCGAACGACCTAGTAGCTTCCGCGTTCGTCCGCTGCCGGGGACTCTTTGAAGTAGATTGTGGCTATGAGTACTGGGGAAAACATCGTCGAGAACTATTCAGCAGCTATGCAGCATATGACTTGGACATAGATGCGCCATCGGGGATGAATTCACGCGCGGGCATCAGCGAGGACAGGGACTTAACCGTCGTGGCGTTCACGGACGTAAACGCGGTGGAATGGCAAGTTCATGACCACAAGGACGACACCACGGAAATGGGAACTGCGTCGTTCCACGCCGTGGCGCAACTGGCGCACGCAGAAGACGAGGACAAGACGGTCATCGCGACCGTAGAGGCACCCTTCCAAATCGGCGGGCGTGTAGAACTCGTCGGCGAGAGTTTCGAAACAGAAAAGCCGGAAAACTTCGAACTGGTGTAGCACGGGGGTAAAGCCATCTTGTCCCACCAGTTATGTTCCATTTCCTTAGAACCAGAACGCAACTGGTGGGACACTCCCTTGCGGATCCGTATCCGCGGAAAGACGAGCGTAATCTGACTTTCCGGAGAGGACCAAACCGCATACAGATCCCGGACGGCGCCCTCGTCGCCAGCGCTACAGTCAAAGAAGCAGCCTCCGAAAACACAAAGGATCGCCATGACAAGCCGATGGGCTCCGCAAACAGAACAAGACATCACCGCCGGGATTCAGACCGGAACCATCTGCGAGACCCATCACATGGAAGTCAAGGCAACCGCCCGCAACGAAGCCATCGCCGCCACTATCGCCAGCCTTGCAATAGACGGCGGCACGTTCATCCTCGGCATTGAGGAAATTGTCGAAGACGGCGGCCGTAAGCGCCTTTTCCCCAAACCCCTTGAACTGGCCGGCCAGCCCGAACGAGTCGATGCCGTCGCCCGGAACAGCATCGATCCGCCCATGACCGTGCACACCCTCGAAATACCCTCAGAAGCCGACCCGGCCCTGGGCTACCTGGTCATCGACATTGACCCCTCCCCCGTCGCACCCCACATGGCCAACGGCGCCTACTACGGCCGCGGCGAAACCAGCCGCCACAAACTCTCTGACAGGGAAGTCCGCCGCTACCACCAACTCAGGCAAGCCCAGGACGACCTCGCCTCCCGCCTGTTGGACCAGGAGGAAGCCCGCGACTACCTCACCCCGGATCAGAGCAGGCAAGGCCACCTCTACCTTGTGGCCGAGCCTCTCGGCCGGATCCCTGCCGCGGGCGCGGAGTTCCTCCGGAAACCCAGGGAGATCAGGGACATCATCAAGTCGGGGAGCGGCAACATGGGCAGCGACTCCGGGCTGCACCCTGCCGAAGCTGGCACGATACGTGAACGGGACGCCGGGACAGCGTTTATCACCGAACAAGCCGACGGCCCGGGCCGGACACCGAACGCCGCCCGGTATCCCCAGGGCGCATGGGAGCTAGGCCTTCTCGACATCGAGGTGCAGCAAGCCGGGGGAATCCGGGTCTACCTCTCAACGGCTACCCAGCCATTCCAAGACGGTGAGTTCCTGGTTCGCGACGGGGTGATCGTGACCTACGTCCGGCACCTGCTCGCCTGGCTGACCGATATGGCACCGAAGACTGGATACAACGGGCACTGGGCCCTAGGGCTGCGAGCTACTCGCCTCCGTGGGCACCGTTCTAGCTTTAGGACCAATCTGGCGCGGTACGGCACTGCAGGGGCCATGGACACCGACCGTTACTCCCGCACTACTGTCGCCTCCACCCGGGACATTCAGGACCGGCCAGAGGACGTGGTCGCCGCCCTTGTTGGGGATCTCCTGAGGGTCCTCGGGACGGCGAGAGAGCATGGCTTCGACTGATACTGCCCGGACATGCAGGACGGGCGCCCACCTCTCAGTGGGCCAGTGGCGCGTCCCGCAGCTGATGAAGGACCAGTGGCGCGTCCCGCAGCTGATGAAGGACCTGAGTCGGCGGAACAAATGACTTTTTGTTGAGGGCCGGCCACTCCTGCCCGTATTACAGGGGCTGGCAGTCTGAACCGTCCCGGGAATCATGCCGCCTGTTTGTTGGCGGCGTCGTCGGGTAACGGGCCGGTTTGTAGATCATAATATGTCTGCTCATATTCCTCTGGCGTCTGGTGATCCAGGGCGGAATGCAGGCGTAACGGATCTCGACAAGGATCTGAGGGTGCGCCGCCGGCCCCCAACTCGGAGGATGCGATAAAAAACGGGCCGGACTCGTCAGGGAAGACCCCTCAGGATCAAAGCGAGTGAGCACGAATTCACAAACTGCGGCTACACGTCGTGCCGTGGAGGCTGTTCCGGCACGTGGAACAGGCATGGAATTGCTGAACCACTCGGCATGGACACTTTCCTGGAATCCAGGCGGCTTCCGGACGCCCGGGGCCTCCATTCCTAGCGGAGTCGTGGTCCGCTTCCGCCGCGGTGGGGTTTTGCCCGGGGCGGGTGGGCCGGCGGCTTCAGCAGTTCTTCCACGCCGACGCCGAGAACTTCGGCAACGTCCCACAACCGCTCATAGGCCATGCTTCGCTTGCCCCACTCTAGACCGATGAGCATACTGCGGCCCATGCCCGCCTCCAGGGCAAGTGCCTCCTGGGTCAGCCCTTGGGCCATTCTGAGCTCTCGGATCCGACCGCCAACTTGAGCCCGCACCTTTGCCCACTGACGTTGGTGATCTTGGGAAGTCTGGTCAGGTCGAATCGGCACACTCCGTGCCTCTGTCTACGCACAAGTTTGTCTGTACCACTAGTGATGCATATAGCGAGGCTCACAGTGTTGACAGCGGCCCTAGAGGGAGAGCAAGCCGTTGGAAACTTCAGTTAGCGGTAGCCTCCCTATGCTCGTGTAGAGTCGCGGCCTGAGGGTGGTGTTGAGTATTGATGGAACGAAGAAATCGGGCCTTCACGCCGAGCTTCACGACTTCCCGGACCACATCTTCGAGACCGAGGTTGCCGTCACGGTCGGACGAAGCATGCTGCGTCGGTTCCAGATGGGTGGCGAGACTCTGGAATCTGAGGTCGTTCACGATCGACTCCTGCTCACTTACGAGTCTTGACAAGTCCTGCAGACCGTCTTCGGGACGTGCACGCCTCTTGCCAACCAGTCCGCGCCGAGCGCTACGCTAATCCAAAGGGGGGAAATGACGACGAAACCTAAGGACCGTAGCGGGGCGTGGGCCGACGTCGGCACCGGCGTTCTCGCTTGGATCAGCGGCGCAGCGGTGCTCGGCTTTGGCGCATGGTTGCTCTTCGGCCAGCCCGACCTGACTGGGGCGTCTAACGGAGATCGACAGACCCGCACCTCTCAGCGTCCCGTTCAGTATGTTGATGAGGACTACGAGCCCACCGACCAGGAGATCGAAGAGGCGGTACAAGAGTCGCGGGAGAAAGTCTTCGGCAAGGGGTGGTCATGTTTCTACGACCCGACTATGAACGAGAATTGGCACGACGACGTACGCTGCACTAACGGAGCAAAATCATATCGCCCCATCCTTCTCGCCGACAGGGGGTTTGTGACCGAAGAAGACATGCGCGCGGCCGGTCAAGACTATGAGAACCACCTAAACTCCGGCGTCAAGCCCTAAGAGGTTCCGCCGGTAGGTGAACCGTCCCGGGAATCATGCCGCCTGTTTGTTGGCGGCGTCGTCGGGTAACGGGCCGGTTTGTAGATCATAATATGTCTGCTCATATTCCTCTGGCGTCTGGTGATCCAGGGCGGAATGCAGGCGTTCGTTGTTGTACCAGTGGACCCACTCGAAGACGATCTCCATCACGTCGGTTTCGGTTTTCAACGGCCCGCTGCGGAACGGTGAATCCTTTGCCACGGCCTCGTTCTTGAAGAGCCCCATCACGGTCTCGGCGGCTGCATTGTCATAGGCGTCACCGACGCTGCCAATGGACGGTTGCAGACCCTCCAGGGCCAGGGTGTCGGTGTAGCGGATCGAGGTGTACTGGCTGCCAGCGTCGGAGTGGTGAATCAGTCCTGCCGGTGCCGGACGGCCGGTGTGCTGGCGCCGCCACAGGGCCATCCTCAGGCAATGTTCGACGAACGCGGTGTCCTTGACGGTTGAGGTTTCCCAGCCAACGATCGCCCGGGAGTAGAGGTCGATGACCAGGGCGACGTAGACGAATCCGGAGTAGACCGGGACGTAGGTGAAATCAGTCACCCAGATCCGGTTCGGGGCCGGGGCGGTGAAGTCCCTGTTCAGCAGGTCCCCGGCGCGGCGGCCGTCCTTGCCCGGGATGGTGGTGCGGGTCTTGCGGCCTCTGATAAGGCCGTTCATTCCCTCTTCGCGCATGAGCCGGTCCACGGCGTGTTTGGAGGCTTCCGGGAAGCCGTTACGGCGCAGCCACTGCGTCATTTTCCGCCGCCCGTAGATGATCTCGGGCCGGGGGCGTCCCTTCGCGTCGGGGACTTGCAAGGCCCGGAGCGCATTCGTGATGCGGGCGTCTTCGATGGTGCGCAGGGCTGGCAGGCGTTTCTTCCACGCCCGGTAGGTTCGTGCGGCGACCTGCACGCCCTGCTCCCGCAGGACGGCGCAGATCGACTCGACCGCATAACCTTCAGCGCGCATTTCGTCGATGAATCGACAGATCAGCGGCGGCGAGGGTCGAGCTCCCTCGCGAAGAAAATCGAAGCCTGTTTGAGGATCTCATTGGACTCTTTCAAGTCCCTCACCTCAGCCCGGAGCCGCTTGATCTCCTCCAGCTCATCACTGCTGGGCCCGGTCTTCTCACCGGCATCGATCTGGGCCTGGACAACCCACCGGCGCAACGATTCAGCGCCGACCCCGAGCTTCGGCGCCAGTGCCTTGCAAGCAGCATAGACAGACGGGTATTCGGACAACCGATCCATGGTCATGCGCACTGCACGGTCACGGACTTCGGGCGGGAGCTGCTTGGGCACAATCACTATCTTTCTCACAGAAGATAGCGGCATCAAACCCGGGACGGTTCAGTCTCGCAACCCTTGGGATTCGAGGCGCAGAGGTTACGAAACAGCTGCTCAACCGCACTACTTAGCGCCGGCACTCCACTTAGTCGCACCCCCAACCAAAGTGAAGCCTAGGATGTCTTCACTCGCTGGTGCTTTAGTGGTGGTTTGATGACAGACGAGGGTTCCAAGTAGAAATAAGCGGCGCAAGCCAATACCGCGCTAAAGAGCCTCCACAAGGATAGGGATGCCGTTGCCACGAAGGGTTGTTGTTTATCTGTCAGGCGGCGGGTACCGTGCTGCCATTGCGGCCATTGGCGCGTTGCTTGCGATCGTCACAGCGGGGCAGTGGCAGGATGTCCGAAAGATTGTGTCTGTCAGCGGCGGCGGCCTTGCAAACGCATGGATCGCCATCCGTCGACCGACGTCCGATGACGAGGTCATCAAAGCCTTGGAAGAGTTGTACGGACTCTTGATGGACCGTCGCCGCTCAATGCGGCACCTGCTTATTGCTGCCGCCGTGTTTATAGTGCCAGCGGCAGCAGCCATCGGTGTTGGCTTCACGCTCGCACCCGTTGTAGGTGGTTGGATATGGGCCTACGGCGGCATTGCGTTTTTCGTTAGTCTTGGGGCCCTGTTATGGCTGGCTCCGCGCGTTTTCCTCGCTCAGGATTACAAAGTTTTCTCAGGCAGACTTGGTTCCCTCAGCAACAGTAACTGGCATCGAGAACATGTCTTTGTCGCCTCAGAGCTCTGGCTGTCGGGTTATGTCGGGATAATCGCTCACACGGATCAGTCGTTCATCGCGGCACCGCCGCTCCAGCCCATGAACGCGTCTGCAATTAGCTTTTCCACCGCCCTTCGGGCAAGTACCGCTTTGCCTCCACTTCTGCCCGCGGTCCGGCTCGGAATCAAGCACCCCGTTGATCCCATGGGGAGTCGCGACCGAAAGGGGCTGCGACGGCCGAACAGTCTTTGGTTGGTTGATGGAGGGGTCACTGGAAACCTGGGTATTCAATCCGATCCTGGAATCACGGGTGTGACCACACAATTCGACACTGTGTTTGCGGCCCAAAGAGGTCTAGCAGCAGCATTTGGCACGCTCACTGACAACTTCGACGACATCAGTGATCAATTGGACTCAAGTCAAGAAGCCCATAACGAATTGGTTCGATGGCTTAAAGTGACACTCATTTACGACCGCCTAATGAGGGATCCCGTCGCGGCGCCTGTTCTTCGTCGAGTCCGCTCCGAACAGGGCGAGATTGTGTTTGGAGACCTCAGCCTGATGCAAGGGAATTCGACGTCCGAGGCCCTTGAAGCGTCGCGACGGATCCAACGCCAAACAGTTTTGCTAGTCAGGACCGTGCTTAACCAACCTGAACTGGAGGGGTTTGAGCTGACTGAGGAGGAGCAGGGGGCATTCGAGGAGCCAGTTCGTACCGTGCGGGATTTTCGCGCCCGACGCCCGGACTGTGGCCATGGTACCGGGCCTTGGTCGTCCTGCACGATATGTCCGACCATGAATTTAATCGTCGACGCCTCAGGACGACCTTCGCGACCAGGCTGGGTACTTCGGCTCATGTTGTGGATACCTGGGGCAGCGACGATTGTGAATGCCATCCGAACTCTCCAGATCCTGTACCAGGAAAATCTCCAGGAGGACCGGAAAGCGAGCCTGTCCGGAACCGTTCCCGTCCTGAGAGCGGATGACATCTACCTGAGCGAAGCGCGGGTCTCGCGGTCACGAACGCCGGCCCAAAGCCACACACGGTGGATTCTCGCCGATACGGGCATCTCCGGGCCATGGCGGGCATCGCTTCCCCTGCCGACTTACGTTCGCGCCCAACTTCGTGAGGATGCTGCAAACTTCAAGACACAGCTCATGGCCCCAAGCTTTAAGGACCGCGCATTCGCACGGGCGACGTTGGCCAGTGCCTACTTGGGAACGGCAGATCTACTGCTTGGGTCTGAGGCCGACCTTGACCTCATCGATAGGGACCTCAAAATGATTGACGGAAAGATCGCGCAAGACATACATGCGGCGATTTCCGCGGGCAGGCAACTGCATGCGGAATTGGCCCCGCTTGCCAGGACGCAACGCGGTAACTGGGTGCTAGGTCTTCGTGAGGGCTTGCGGACTGTGGCGCGCGCAGGCAATACAGATAAGACAGGAACACGTCCCTAGTGGCGTTGGTAAGACTCGAGCTCTGACCAGTGATCGGCACTTCCGCGACTGGTGTCTCGAAAGCATTGGTTTACGAGACGTCTCGCCGGTCCGAGCCGTGTCTCGACAACGGTGGCCCAGTTTTGATGGTTCTCGGCCAACTTCCCGGCGTCGGCGATTCTCATAACTACGTCTCGAAACCATCTGGTTGATTGGCTGTATTCACCATTAGTTATGAGACCCCAGCAGGCATGGCGAAATCGATCGGTTACGCGCGTATTTCGACGCGGCAGCGGTCCGCCGACCGGCAGCAGGCAGACCTTCTCGCCGCAGGTGTGCGGGGTGTGCACCTGAGGCAGGTTGAACTGCAGTCGCTGGCGGGGACGGTAGCACGTCCGGGGACAACCTGAGCTTCGTGGCAGTCGCTCCCACATCACAGCAAAACCAGATTGGCAAAGAATTGGCAAAGGAATCGCCGTGAAGTGGTGTTTTCAACCGTTGGAGAGTGTGACCAAAAGTCCTCCCTTTAGCTGGAAAACCAGGGCTTTTGAGGATTTTCCGCGAAACCGCGGGGATGATGAAATGGGTTCAAATCCCACCGTCACCGCCAATGAAAACCCCCGGGAAACCGGGGGTTTTCTGCATTCTCAGCCGCTTCGTGGTGCACTTTTGGTGCATATTTCGAAGAATCGCTCCCACATCGAGGTACTGCCGCACGCGCCACGGGGCGTGGCCGAGGGTACCGGGGCGGCATCCTGCGTCTTTACCCGAGTGATGGAAGCTTTCTCTGGGCAAGTCGCTTTACGGCCTCGGGCGTCGGCCGGCCGCGTGCCTCATCCAGGGCGGCCCTCAACTGCGCGGCCAGAATATTACGTCGCACATGGAGAGCCAATTCTTTCCGAGCCTCCGGATCCGTCCGGAGCTCTCCATCCGGCGTTCTCAAGGTATCGAATGGGGACGGCAGGTTCGGGGCCGTTCGCTGTGCCAGTCGCACCCCCGCTTCCGGCGTCCGTCGTCCCCGGGCCTCGTCCAGCGCGACCCGGAGTTGGGCCGCCCGGATTCCCCTCCGTATACGCAGAATGGTTTCTTCCCTCGACGCTCGGGCTTCCCCATCCGCAGCAGACATTGGATCGCCCCTCTCAGTCCGTTGCATTCATCATCTCCGAGACGTCCATAACCGCCAAGGCTTTGCGTCACCGAGGCGGAAGATGCACGAGCTCTGGGAAGGTCGTCGGGACGGAAGCCAGCGATCGCTGGCAGGGGACGGCATGGGGCTACAAACCAGATTCTCGGCACAGGGTTTCGCAGGGTAAAGACCTCAGTTATACCGACTTCTAGGAAGTTCTAGCGGGTTATACGGATTTTCCTAGAACCCGCTAGAACTTGGTACAACTTGCCAGATTTCACGTACGTACGGTGCGTGAGGTGAAGGGTCTGGCGTACACAACGACCGTCGGCAATACCCCCAAGCCATCGCACGGGAACGACTCGACCAAACGTTCCAACTGTCGCCCCGGTTGGCGCGAAAACAGGAGTTCCTAAAGATAGTTTAGAAACCACCGGAGCCGCTCGCGAACCTACTGAAGGCCACCCACCTCGTCATCCGCCAGCTCCAGGGCCTCGGCTACGGCGTCATCATCATCCAGCAAATGCCTGACGTCGCCTCATACTCACGCATGCGACTCGAAGGGGCCCCTTGTGCAATGGCGGAACGCCATGCAAGAGTGCGCCCATGAATGAATCCGCTGCTAAGGTCGCGCGCAAACTCAGCACAATTCCAGTTCGTGTGTCTCGCCAAATGACCGCCACCGAGTATCAGGTTCGCGTGGCCGAGGTCCTCAATCTTTTTGACATAGAAGCAGTGGGTGACGAAACGGGTGTGCATTACGGGGGCGAGGGCGTTGCGCTGGAAGATCAGCCTCTACTCGCGGCCATTCGCGTACTCGTTGGAAGGCGATTCGGCGTCCCGGATAATCTACAGTAGCCCGACAGTAGGTGTCCTTCGGATCAAGTGTCGCGTTCCCGGGTCTTGGCCCGGACGAAGGGGTGGCATCGTTTTTTCTAGCGGTCACACCGGTCCTGAATCAAAGTGCCATATCCACCTCGCCGGGGCCATAGGCGTTCCGCCGGGTTCAACCCCGCAGTTATACCCAGTTCTAGAACTCCGTATAAATGTCTAGAACTCCGTATAAATGGAAATATTGGTGCGGCGAACCGGCCGAGGTGCTCCACTCACCGCTGGACACCCCCATCCGCTATCGCCGCGTAAGTCAACTCCGCAGGCACGGCCGGTTACCGCTCGGCAGGACTGTCATTCACCCGGTTCGGGGTGGTAGGTGGCGAAGCGAGACGGTCGGTGGACCAGCACAGCGCGGTGGCGGGGTGGACTGCGGGTCTCACAACCAGAGAGGTACGCAGTGGGGAGCGGGACGAGAATGAGCAGGGGCCGCAAAATATGGCTCGGTGTGCTGGCAGTAACGGTTGCCTTTGTCACCGCTTTCTTCCTCTGGTCATCGTGGAAGAGCGATCAGATTGTCGCTGAGCTCAAGACGATTGCCGACCGCCTCCAGCCAGAGCCGGGATGGGAACCCTTAAGAACGCAGGAGCCGGTGGGCAGTGCGCTGTGCATCCCGCTCGATGGACCTTGCTCCCAGTACGCATACCGTTGGGACACTCACCGGAAGTACCGGGAGGGTGACCTGGAGCGGTACGTTCAGCAGGTGGGTTTGACGCCACAGGAGTACAAGCCATGCGTACGGGAGCAGAGGATCAATGCAGGCGGACTGGACTGCCGGGGCATTGGCGTCATCGACGGATGGAACGTACGCATCACGATCACTGACGACGGTCGGGACGACGACACCAACATTGTGCAGGTCGTGGTCCACAAGTACGGCTACTGATCCTTGTTTTGTGTTCGCGATTGCCGCAGAGCGGAGGCGGCCACCCCGTTGCCGGGGTGGCCGCCAGTTTCAGTGCGATCTTGGTGTTAGTGCTCCGCTTCAGCGGCAGCCTTCTTGGCGTCTTTCTCGGCGTCCTTCTCGGCGCGCAGAGCCTCCGCGTCGTGCTGTTCCTCGGCTTTTTCCTGATGGATGACCGCTGCGAAGAGCTTCTCCATCTCCTTGGCCACGCCGGCGGCTGAGGCCGGGTTCTGGCCGGTCACCAGCCGGTCGTCAACCACGACCTTCTCCTCGAAGACGTCAGCGGAGACGTGGGTGGCGCCTTGTTCCTCAAGTCGGTCGGCCAAGAAGAACGGGATGACCTTGTCCTTCCCTGCGGCAACCTCCTCGTCGTTGGTGAAGGCCGCCACCTTCCTGCCCTCGACGAGGCGAAGCCCGTTCTTCAATTCCACGTTCAGCAGGCCGGCCGGTCCGTGGCAGACCGCGCCGACCAAGCCGCCGGCGTTGTAGACGCTGGCCACCAGATTCTGCAAGCCTTCGCTGTCCGGGAAGTCCCACATGGTGCCGTGGCCGCCCACGAGGTAGACGGCGTCGTACTGGTCGGGGTCAACGACGTCGACGCGGGCAGTGTTGTAGAGTCCGGCGCGCGTGGTCTCGTCCTCCGTGAAGGCGACCTGGATGGGATCTTCTGAGTCCACCTCGTCGCGCGGGGGCTGGCCGCCCTGGATGGACGCGAAGTCGACGAAATGCCCGGAATCCTTGAAGACCTTCCAGGGATGTGCAGCCTCGGCCACGTTGTAGCCGGTCTTCTCTCCGGTATCGCCGATCTCGGAAACGCTGGTCAGTACCATGAGGATTTTCTTCATGAAGTGCTCCTTTCGTCCAACTTCCACCCTACGCCCAGCCCCATTCGGGCCCCTCCCAGCTGTCTTTTGCCTGCCGGCAGGCTTGCTTGGCTCTTGACCATTGAGGCAGCGCCCTAGAGCCTTGGGGCATGACAGCTCGATACCACTTAGGCTTCGCAGCCGCTGCAGGGTTGGCGCTGCTGTGCGGGTGCGCGATGCAGGGGGATCCGGCAAGTGGGACCCCGGCCAACCCAACAACTATGGCCGCCTCAGGCTCGCCGTACAGTCTGTACACACACTGCGGCATCCATGAAGCGCTCGTGCAGGGCACCTATTTCGTCGCGGACGAGGCGCTGGACGACGGCCACGGCAACCCGCCTGAAGGCTGGAAAAACCCTTACCAGCCCGGCGCCATGACCGTGACCGGCCCAAAGGCCATCTTCCGCGATGACGCCGGCCACACGGTGACCTTCCATGCCCGCCCTGGCGCCACAGGTTTCCTCAACACCTGCTCCTAGAACGCAGGCAGCGGCACCCGAAACGCGCGGTTCCGTCGAGCGCTGCCAGCCGTTCACAGCTCCCCCTCGAGTTGCTCCATCTCCAGGCACGCGTCCTCGTAGGAAACGTCTCCGTTCCGGAATGCCTGCTCGAGTTCCTTGGCCCTGTGCCGTGAATGGGCCGTGCTCAGTGTTCCCGTGAGGCCACCCTCCAGATAGTCGAACCTGGAGTGCGTGGGCTGCTGGTCGCGGGCGTGGTCGCTTGCGGGGACGTGCCGGCGGATTGTCGCGCGGAACCAAGCGCCAGGGTGCATTAGGCGATGCGCATAGGCTCTGGGGTCGACTAGGTACATGCTTCCATGGTTCAACTCCCTGCTGAGAAGACCATGAGTTTCCTCTGAGTGATCGGGGCAAACGACTTTCCGGGGCCATCACCACAAACCAGGAGGCCCCGCTTCCCTCGCGGTGGCAGGGAAGCGGGCCCCGGTCTCCCGCCTACCCGCGGACGATCACGACGTCCAGGGTCCGGGGGCCGTGGACGCCTTCGACGCGTTCGAGCTCGATGTCGCTGGTGGCGCTGGGGCCGCTGATCCAGGTCTGCGGGCGGTTGCCGTCGAGCCGGCGGAGGGCCTCCGGCAGGATGGCGGTAATGTCCCCGGCCCGGACGATGCAGATGTGCCGGTCCGGGACGAGGCTGATGACCCGGCGCCCCTGGTCCGGTGCGGCATCGAGGATGATGGTGCCGGTTTCGGCGACGGCGACGGCGCTGCCGGTGACGACGGCGTCAATCCCGTCGAGCTCCTCGACGCTGAGCCGCTGCCCGGGGGCGTCCGTGACGCGGCGGCCGGAGCCGCCGTCGTAAGCGTCCGCCTCCGCGAACAGGGACTCCGCGAGGCCGTGCGGCACAGCGTAGCGGCCGGTGCCCTCCAGCAACGCGGCGAGCCGCTGCGGCACCGCGGCGGCTTCCTCGACGAAGACGTTTGCCTTGTAGTCGAGGAGCCGGTCCGTCAGCAGCTCGATCAGCGCTTCCCCGCTCAGCTCGGAGGAGCGCCGGTAGTCGCGGGGCACCTCCGGTACTGCCGGGGCGTCCCGGAGGGCGGAGCGGATCCGGTCGAGTATTTCTGCGCGCGCGTTCACGGGTTCTCCTCTGTTCCGGCTGATCCTGGGCCGGCGGACTTCGGCCCGGGGGCGTCGGTGCCGGCAGCCGGGGCGGCGGCTGCATCGGGTCCGGCGGCCCGGTGTTCCTTGTCCCACCACTGCCGGAAGGACTGCCCCGGCGGTGCGGGGATGTCCCGGCTTTGGGTCCAGCCGGCGGCGATGCCGGGCAGTTTGGTGATTTTCCGGTCCGGGCCGGCGGCTATCCGTCCCAGCGGGAGCGCCTTCTCCACAAGGCCCAGGTTCTTTCCGGAGGACAGCGCCCAGGAGGCCGCCTTCATGCCGACGTCCATCTGGCTCGGCAGCCGCTCCCTCCCACGCTTCCCGCGCTTGCCGCGTTTGCTGTCCACGTCCTCGCCGCGCAGGTGCACCAGGATGTCCGGGATGTTGATCTTCACCGGGCAGGCGTCGTAGCAGGCGCCGCACAGGGACGAGGCGTAGGGCAGGGAGTTGTTCTCCTCGGCCGTGATCCCGGTCAGCAGCGGCGACAGGATCGCGCCGATCGGGCCCGGGTAGGTGGATCCGTAGGCGTGCCCGCCGGTGCGTTCGTAGACGGGGCACACGTTCATGCAGGCGCTGCAACGGATGCAGTGCAGCGCGGAGCGGCCCATTTCGTCGGCCAGGGCGGCGCTGCGTCCGTTATCCAGCAGGACCAGATGGACGTTCTGCGGCCCGTCGTCAGGCGTGACGCCGGTCCACAGCGAGGTGTAGGGGTTCATCCGCTCGCCCGTTGAGGACCGCGGGAGGAGCTGCATGAACACTTCGAGGTCCTCCCAGCCCGGCAGCAGCTTTTCGACGCCCATGACGGTGATGAGCGTTTCCGGCAGCGTCAGGCACATGCGCCCGTTGCCTTCGGATTCGACGACGGCGAGGGTCCCGGAGTCCGCGAGGGCGAAGTTCGCGCCAGACACGGCCACCTTGGCGCTGAGGAACTTGCGGCGCAGGTGTGCCCGGGCGGCCGCGGCGAGGCGCGCCGGCTCGTTGGTGAGCTCCGGATCCACCCCCTCCATTTCGCGCAGGAAGATGTCCCGGACCTGGCTGCGGTTCTTGTGGATAGCCGGGACCAGGATGTGGCTGGGCTTGTCGTGGTCCAGCTGGACGATGAGCTCGGCGAGGTCGGTCTCGTAAGCCGCGATGCCCTGTTCTTCGAGGTATTCGTTGAGGCCGATTTCCTGCGTGGCCATGGACTTGACCTTGACCACCTCGTCGGCGCCCTGGTCCCGGATGAGGGCGGCGACAATGCTGTTGGCTTCGCCGGCGTCGCGGGCCCAGTGGATGGTCCCGCCTCGGGCGGTGAAGTTCGCCTCGAACTCTTCGAGCAGTTCCGGCAGCCGGGCCATGACGGATTCCTTGATCGCCCGGCCCGCCTCGCGCAACTCCTCCCAGTCGGGGAGTTCGGACACGACGGCCAGCCGCTTGTCCCGGATGGTCCGGGTGGCGTGGCCGAGGTTGGCCCGCAGCTGGGTGTTGCCGAGCTCGCGGCGGGCGGCTTTCGGGAAGGGCTCGTGTTCGTGCAGGTTGCCGATGCCGAAGACCGGCAGGGACGGCATCCCCAGGAATGTGCCGCTCATCGTGCGGTCCTTCCGGTGGTGAGGCGGACGTCGCCGGAGACGGCGGCGGGATTCTCGAGGGTGCTGGCCAGGATCTCGGCGAAGTGCATCGTGGTGACGCCGCTGCCCTGCCGGGACAGTCCGCCGCCGATGTGCATCAGGCAGGACGCGTCGCCGCCGGCGCAAAGTTCGGCGCCCGTGCCGCAGATGTTGGCGGTCTTGTCCGCCAGCATCGCCGAGGACACGTCCGCGTTCTTCATCGAGAAGGTGCCGCCGAAGCCGCAGCACTGGTCGGCCTCGGGCAGTTCGGCCAGTTCGATGCCGCCGACCGAGCGCAACAGGTCCAGTTGGCGGTCGCCGAGCCGGAGCAGGCGCATGCCGTGGCAGCTGGGGTGGTAGGTGATCCGGTGCGGGAAGTACGAGCCCAGCTGCGCCGCCGCGTCGGTGACGCCCAGGACATCCACCAGGAGCTGGGAGAGCTCGTAGGTTTTGGCTCCGACGGCGGCGGCCCGGGCCTCCAGCCCGGCGTCCCCGCAGCGGCGGGCGACCATGGGGTGCTGGTGCTTCACGGAGGCGACACACGAACCGGAAGGTGCGACGGCGACGTCGTACTCATCTTCTTCGAAGGCCTTCACATGGTTGGCGACGACGGGCAGCGCTTCCTTGAGGTAGCCGCTGTTGACGTGCATCTGCCCGCAGCAGGCCTGGCCGGCCGGAAAGATGACCTCGTGGCCGAGGCGTTCCAGGATGGACACCGTGGCGCGGGCCGTGGCCGGGTACATGGCGTCAACGATGCACGTGGCGAAAAGCGCGATCCTCACTGGGCACCTCCGCTGGGGACGACACTCTGGTGTGCGGCCCGGGCTGAGGGCACGTACTCCGCCGGGTGCTGGGAGGCACGCACCACGGCGCGCAGCTCCCCCAGCCCGCCGCTGAGCACGCCTGCGGCGCGGGCCTGGACCAGGACGTTGCCCAGGGCCGTGGCTTCCACGGGTCCGGCGATCACGCGTTTGCCGGTGGCGTCGGCGGTGAGCTGGCACAGGAGCCGGTTCTGGGATCCGCCGCCCACAATGTGCACGACGCCGGCCCGGACGTCCGCGAGCCGTTCGGCGTCGGCGATGGTCCGGGCGTAGCCGGCGGCAAGGCTGTCCAGGATGCACCGCACGATGTGCGCGGGATGCTCCGGCAAGACAGCGCCGGTTTTGCGGACCGCGCCCCGGATCCGTTCGGGCATGTTGTCCGGAGCGATGAAACAGGGGTCGTCGGCGTTGATGACCGGGCCGCCGGGCGGAAGAGTCGCGGCCGCGTCGAGCAGTTCCTCGAGCCCCGGCCCGTAGCCTTCGGCGGCCCAGGTGCGCTGGCATTCGCTGAGCAGCCAGAGGCCGCCGACGTTGCGCAGGTAGCGGATGGTGCCGTCCACGCCGCGTTCGTTGGTGAAGTTCGCGGTCCGGCTGGCCTCGGTCAGGACCGGGTGGGACAGTTCGACGCCGACCAGAGACCACGTGCCGGAGGAGACGTAGGCGAAATTGTCGTTAGCACCTCCGGCGCCAGCACCTCCGGCGTCCGCCGGTACGGCGGCGACGGCCGAGGCGGTGTCGTGCGAGCCGACGGCCACCACGGCCGTGGTTTCGGGAAGTCCCAGGCGTCCCGCGATGTCCTTGGTGAGGGTGCCGATGGTCTCGCCGGGCTGGATCAGCGGCGGGAACAGGTTCGTGGGTAGGTCCAGGGCGGTGAGGAACTCCGTGGCCCACTCCCCCGCGACGGCGTCGAAGAGCCCGGTGGTGGAGGCGTTGGTGGCCTCGGTGCGGCGCTGGCCGGTGAGCAGGAACCCGATGAGGTCCGGGATGAGCAGCGCCTGCAGCCCCTCCAGGGCCGGCTCCGTGGCGAGCTGGTAGATCGTGTTGAACGGCAGGAACTGCAGCCCGGTGGTGGCGTAGAGCCGGGCCGGATCGAGTTTTTCGTGGACCCGGGAGATGGCGGTACGGGACCGGTTGTCGCGGTAGCTGAACGGCGCCGCGACCAGGTCACCGGCGTCGTTGACCAGCCCGTAGTCCACGGCCCAGGTGTCGATCCCGATGCTGGCGATGCTCTCGCCGCGGGCCGCGGCCGTCGTGGCGGCGGCCGCGAGCCCGGCGAGGACCTCGGCGAACAGCGCGTCGAAGTCCCAGCGGAGGCCGCCGTCGAGCTCCTTGACCCCGTTGGGGAACCGGTGCACGGTCTCCAGCTCGGCCCTCGCCCCACCGGGGCTGCCCGCGACCCGGCCCAGGATGACCCGGCCCGAGGATGCACCGATGTCGATAGCGACAAAGGAACTGCCGGCAAACCGGCCGCCGTCGGTATCCGCTGGTGGCACCGCGTTCATCGCAGGAAGGCTCATCGCAGGAAGGCCGCGGCCACGCCGGCGTCCACGGGGATGTGGAGCCCCGTGGTGTGGGAGAGCTCGCTGCCGGTGAGCACGGCGGCGGCGTTGGCCACGTTTTCGGGCAGCACTTCGCGCTTGAGCAGGGTGCGCTGGGCGTAGTACTTGCCCAGTTCCTCTTCCTGCACGCCGTAGACGGCGGCGCGCTTGGCGCCCCAGCCGCCGGCGAAGATCCCGGAGCCGCGGACCACGCCGTCGGGGTTGATGCCGTTGACCCGGATCCCGTACTCGCCCAGTTCCGCGGCGAGGAGCCGGACCTGGTGGGCCTGGTCCGCCTTGGTGGCGGAGTAGGCGATGTTGTTCGGGCCGGCGAAGACGGAGTTCTTGGAGGAGATGTAGATGATGTCGCCGCCCATCTCCTGGCCGATCATCACCTGGGCGGCCGCCTTGGCCACCAGGAACGAGCCCTTGGCCATGACGTTGTGCTGCAGGTCCCAGTCCTTTTCCGTGGTTTCCAGCAGCGGCTTGGAGATGGAGAGCCCCGCGTTGTTGACCACCAGGTCCAGTCCGCCGAAGGCCAGGACGGCTTCCTCGATGGCGGCGGCGATCTGGGCTTCGTCGGTGACGTCGGCCTGGACGCCGATGGCGACGTCGGCGCCGCCGAGTTCCGCGGCCACGGCCCGGGCGTTGTCCAGGTTCAGGTCAGCGATGACCACGCACGCGCCGTCGGCGGCGAAGCGGGTGGCGATCGCCTTGCCGATGCCCGACGCAGCCCCGGTCACCAGGGCGATCCGGCCAACATGGGATTTCGGCTTGGGCATCCGGGCCAGTTTGGCCTCCTCCAGGGCCCAGTATTCGATCCGGAACTTCTCGGCTTCCTCGATCGGGGCATAGGTGGAGACGGCTTCGGCGCCGCGCATGACGTTGATGGCGTTGAGGTAGAACTCCCCCGCCACCCGGGCGGTCTGCTTGTTGGCGCCGAAGGAGAACATGCCCACGCCGGGCACCAGCACAATCGCCGGGTCCGCGCCGCGCAGGGCGGGGCTGTCCGGGGTTGCGTGCCGGTCGTAATACCCCTGGTAGTCCTCGCGGTAGGCGGCGTGGAGTTCCTTCAGCCGGGCCACAGAGTCTTCAACCGGGGCGTCGGCGGGCAGGTCCAGGACCAGCGGCTTGACCTTGGTGCGCAGGAAGTGGTCCGGGCAGGACGTGCCCAGGGCCCCGAGCCGCGGGTGTTCGGCGGCTTCGAGGAACGCCAGGACGGCGGGGTCGTCGCTGAAGTGCCCCAGTTGCGGCTTGTCGGTGGAGGCGAGTCCGCGGATCACGGGGGCCAGGGCGGCGGCCTTCGCGCGGCGCTCGGTTTCCGGGAGGGCGGCGTAGCCAGGCAGCTTGGGACCGAACGGTTCGTTCTTGCCGTGGTCCTTGATGTACTGCTCGGCCTGCTCAATGATCCACAGCGAGTTGGCTTCGGCTTCCTCGCTGGTGGCGCCCCAGGCGGTGATGCCGTGGCCGCCCAGGATGGTTCCGACGGCCTGCGGGTTGGCGTCCTTGATCGCGGCGATGTCCAGGCCGAGCTGGAAGCCGGGGCGCCGCCACGGCACCCACGCCACTTTCTCGCCGAAGATCTCCTTGGTCAGGGCCTCGCCGTCGGCGGCCGTGGCGATGGCGATCCCGGAGTCCGGGTGCAGGTGGTCCACGTGGGCGGCGTCGACCAGGCCGTGCATGGCGGTGTCGATCGAGGGGGCGGCGCCGCCCTTGCCGTGCAGGCAGTAATCGAACGCGGCCACCACGTCGTCTTCACGCTCGACGCCGGGGTAAACGTTCTTGAGCGCCTGCAGCCGGTCCAGCCGCAGCACGGCAAGGCCCTCGGCCTTCAGCGTGCCCAGATCCCCGCCGGAGCCCTTGACCCACAGGAGCTCGACGTCCTCGCCGGTCACGGGGTCCTTTTCGGTGCCCTTGGCGGAGGTGTTGCCGCCGGCGAAGTTGGTGTTCCGCTTGTCCGCGCCGAGGCGGTTCGAACGGGAGATCAGTTCTTCGACAGTCTTGTTCTCAGTCATAACTCTTAAGCGCCCCATCCGGCCTGGTGGCCGCCGACGCGGTCCTCGTTGATCTTCTTCTGGTAACCGCTGGCCTTGAAGGCGGCCATCGGGTCCGCGGGCAGGCCGCGGGATTCACGCCACTGCGCCAGCGCGGGGCGGACATCGGTGTAAAAGGCATCGTTGAAGATGCCGTTGGCGGCCAGGACGTCGCCGCTGCGCTGGGCCTCGGCCAGCGCATCGGTGTCGATCAGCAGGGCGCGGGCGGTCATTTCCTGGACATTGAGCACGGACCGGATCTGGCCAGGGATCTTTTCCTCCAGGTTGTGGCACTGGTCCAGCATGAGGGCGACGGCTGAGTTCTCTCCTGGGGACTTACCGAACCCGCCGCCGCGGATGACCTCGTGCATGATGCGGAAGAGCTGGAAGGGATCCGCCGCACCGACGATCAGGTCATCGTCAGCGTAGAAGCGGGAGTTGAAGTCGAAGGAGCCGAGCTTGCCCAGGCGCAGCAGCTGCATGACGATGAACTCGATGTTGGTGCCGGGGGCGTGGTGGCCGGTGTCGAGGCAGACAAAGGCTTTCTCGCCCAGGGCCAGGGTCTGGGCGTAGGAAGTACCCCAGTCCGGAACGTCGGTGTGGTAGAAAGCCGGCTCGAAGAACTTGTACTCCAGCACCAGGCGCTGCTCGTCGCCCAGGGCCGCGTAGATTTCCTGCAGCGACTCGGCCAGGCGGTCCTGCCGGCCGCGCATGTCGTCCTGGCCCGGGTAGTTGGTGCCGTCCGCGAGCCAGATCTTCAGATCCCGCGAGCCCGTGGCGTTCATGATCTCCAGGCACTCGAGGTGGTGGTCGATCGCGCGGCGGCGCACCGCAGGGTTCGAGGAGGTCAGGGAACCAAACTTGTACTCGTCGTCCTGGAAGGTGTTGGAGTTGATGGTGCCGAGTCCCACGCCGAGCTCCGCCGCGAACTCCTTCAGGGCCGCGTAATCATCCACCTTGTCCCAGGGGATGTGCAGCGCCACGGTGGGCGCGAGTCCGGTGAGTTCGTGGACCTTCGCGGCGTCGGCCAGCTTCTCGTGGACCGTGCGCGGGGTGCCGGGAGTGCCGAACACCTTGAAGCGGGTGCCGGAGTTGCCGTAGGCCCAGGACGGGACCTCGATGGCGAGTTCCCCGAGGCGGCCCAGGGCCGTTTCTGTGGTGTTCATGGTTGTTCCTTCTGCGGTTGGTGGTTGTCCCCGGCGGCGTTTGCTGCGGACAACTGGTCCTCGAGATTGAAGATTTCGGTGAGCTGGAGGAAGCCTTGGTCCGGCGCTCCGGCGAGGTCGTCGAAGAAGCCGGCCATGTCGGCCTGCCAGTGGGCGTTGACGTCAGTGGCTGCCATCCGGGCCTGGGCTTCGGTCAGGCTGTCCGTTTCGAAGTAGCCGATAAGTAGCCCGTCGGGCCGGAGGAAGAGTGAGTAGTTGTTCCAGCCCGAGGCCGTCAGGGCCCGGAGCATCTCCGGCCAGACGGCGGCGTGCCGGCGGGTGTATTCCCCGATCAGCGCGGGCTTGACCTGGAGCTGGAAGCAGACGCGTTGCGTGCTCATGAGAGCACCACGTGGCGGTGTTCGATGCCCAGCAGGGATGCGGCGGCCTTGATGTCGGCGGCGCGGTGGCCGACGCACAGGGCCCAGTGGTGGCCGATTCCGGTCTGGCTCCAGACGTCCACCCAGAGCCCGGGGTCCCCGCCGAAGTCCACCCGGGAGGTCGTGTTGCCGATCTGCAGGAGCGGGCCGGGAACCACCTCGCCCTCGGAGGTGACGAACACGTAGCTTCCGTCCGGGTCCTGGCCGAGGCCGAAGGTCGTGACGGGGCCGTGGCGAACATCGAATTCGACCGAGACGCCCCAGCCGCGTTTGCCGTGGTAGATGCCGAGTCCGCGCAGGAGCGGGTCCTGGGCGGACACGGCCAGGTGGGCCGGGCCGTCGTGTCCCATTTCGACCACGTTGTCGAGGAAGTTCAGGGCCTGGATCTCGGTAAATGATCCCCCGGCGCCGATCGCCTGGGCCGCCAGCATGGCGATGGAGGTCCGCAGCTCGAACTCGCCGGCCATCGGGATGCCCCGGGCCGTCAGGATGGAGGAGCCCAGGATCATCCCGGCGCCGAGCCGTTCGTGCTGTTCGCCGGCCAGTCCGCGGTGATAGTAGGCCACGGAGTCCAGGTCAAAGTCCTCCACAAGGCGGTCCAGGCCGACGGACACCTTCGCACCCCATGCGAAGTCGTCGTCGTTCACGGAGTCATCCACAACGAAAAGTTCGCGGGCGAGCCCGAGCCGTTCGGTCACCTCCGCCTCCGTGACGGCGTTGACCCGTTCGCGGAGGTCATCGAATTCGAGCACCTCCACGTGCGAGCCGAAGGTGGTGGACACGGTGGTGAGGTCGGTGGCGACATCGAGCATGCCCGGATAGAGGTGGCCCATGAGCCCGTGCCGGGCATTGCGGAGCCGGGCGCGGACGCCGGCGGCGTGGACCCACGCGGTGATCCGCTCCCAGGCGGACTCCTGCTTAAGGTGCCCCGAGACTGAGCGGAAGTCGATCCCGGCCCGGCGGAAGACGTTGGCGACCTCCGGCACCGGGCACTGGCCGCAGTAGGCCAGCCACTTGCCGGTGTCAAAGTTGGCGTGGTCCATCGCTTCGGTTGGCTGCAGGTCGATCACCAGAACGGGGGTCTTCGCGCGCTGGGCGATGGGCAGGACCATGGAGGACGTCAGGTACGTGGTGAGGAAGATGACGATGAGGTCGCAGTCGGCGACGCGGAGCTTTTCGCCGGCCGCGGCGGCCTCCTGCGCGTCGGAGATGAAGCCGGTGTCGACGACGTCGGCGTCGAGCTCCTGGAAGCGGCCGGTGACGTACCGGACGGACTCCCGCAGCTGCGGCAGCAGCTCCGGGAACTGGGGCCAGTAGGCGCCGAGACCGCCGGAGACCAGCCCGATGCGGGTGGGGCGGCGCCGGTGCGGTTGCAGCAGCCGGTCTGCCGGTTGTTTCTGGTTCATGTGGGGGGCCTTCCGGCATGAAAAGGGGGATCTGGGGCTCCGGAACGTGGTTTCCGGGCACGGCTGTGGAGTTGACGCCGTGGGCCCGGTGCTGCGGCACCGGTGAAGCGGAACGGAGTGAAGTGGTGAGGTGCCGGGCGGGCTGTCGGCGGCCCGCCCGGCCGCTCGGGATGGGTCAGGAACGGATCAGAAGTTGTACTTGTCGATGTTCTCGGCGTTGAAGACCGTCGGCGGGCCGACGATCACCAGGCCGCCCTTTTCGACCTTGCGTTCGCCCAGTTCGCCGGCGGTGAAGGTATCCCCTTCGGCGCCGGTGATCTTGCCGTCCTTGAGGGCCTTGCCGGCGAACGCCGCCACGTAGCCGAGCTGTGCCGGATCCCAGAGGGCGAACTCCTTGACGGTGCCGTCCTTCACGAAGGGCCGCATTTCATTCGGCAGTCCGAGCCCGGTGAGGGCAACCTTGCCCTTGTAGGCGGACGTTGAGAGGTACCGGGCGGTGGCGGCGATGCCCACTGTGGTGGGCGAGATGATGCCCTTCAGGTTCGGGTGGGCCTGCATGAGGCCCTGGGCTTCCTGGAAGGACTTGGTGTCGTTGTCATCGCCGTAGACCTTGGCCACAAGCTTGATGTCCTTGTACGCGGGGTTGGAGGCGAGCTCCTCCTCCATGTACTTGATCCACTCGTTCTGGTTGGTGGCGTTGGCGGTGGCGGACAGGATGGCGATCTCGCCGCTGCCGCCGATCTGCTCGGAAATCAGCTTGGTCTGGATCAAGGCAACGTCCTTGGCGACGACCTGGCTGATGAAGATGTCGCGGCAGTCGGGATTGGTATCCGAGTCGAACGCGACGATCTTGGCGCCTGCGGAACGGGCTTCGCCGAGGGCGGTGCAGACGGCGTCGGGGTCATTGGCGGCAATCGCGATGACGTTCGTGCCGGCCTGAGTCTCGGCGTTGATGAACGAAACCTGGCTGGAGGCGGAGGCTTCCAGCGGTCCGACGACCTGCGAGGAGGCGAATCCTGCCTCAGTGGCGCCCTTCTTGCCGCCGCCCAGAACAACGTCCGTGTACGGGTTGTTCAGCTGCTTGGGGATGAAGGTGATCTTCTGGTCCCCGCCCCCTGCCGAGGGGCTGCTGGTGTCGGTCGAGGATGCAGAGCCGCTGTTGCAGGCTGTCAGCGCCAGTGCGGCCACGGCGGTGATGGCCACCATGCTTCCCAGTCGGCCGGTCCGGCCCTTGTTCTTGCGGTTCAACATCATTGTTCTTCCCTTTTCCTTCGTGCGGTCGGTACAGCCGGTCCCAGGCGGGCGCGGTTTGTTGTGGTGTGCAGATTTCAGGTGGCCTTGCGGGTGAAACTTCGGCGGACGCGGCGGGTGTGCCGCCATTGCCTGATGGCGGAGCCGATGCTCGGCGCCACCACTGAGAGGATCAGCAGCAGTCCGGTCACCGTGATGAGGACGACGTCGGACACCCGGGCCAGGCGGAGGGCGTAGTTGAGCGTGCCGATCAGCAGGACGCCGGCGATGACGCCGGGGATGGAGCCCTTGCCGCCGAAGATCGACACGCCGCCGAGCAGGACGGCGGCGATGACGGCCAGTTCCAGGCCGGAAGCGTTGTCGCTGCGGGCGCTCGTGTAGCGCAGCGTCCAGTAGATGCCGGCGAGAGCCGAAACGGCGCCGGACCCGACGTAGAGCCAGAACTTGCTGCGGGCGACGTTGATCCCGACGAAGCTGGCGGCTTCCTTGCTGTAGCCCATCGCATAGAGGCCGCGTCCGAACGGTGTGAAGTGCAGCAGCACGCCGAAGAAGACCATCACCACGACGACGCCGATCATCACCGTGGGGATGCCGGTGCCGCCGATTTTGGAGGTGAAGAAGGCGGTCAGCGCCTTGGGGAAGTTGGCCACGGCGTTGTCGCCGATGATGACCAGGGCCAGGCCTCGGAACAACGCCAGGGTGCCGATGGTGACCGCCAGGGAGGGCAGTCCGAGGACCGCGATCAGGAAGCCGTTGAACATGCCGGCGGCAATTCCTGCCAGCAGGCTGATTGCCAGGGCCAGCCAGATGTCCGTCCCGCCGGCCCAGAGGACGCCCATCAGGGCGCTGGTCAGGCCGGCGGTGCTGGCCACGGACAGGTCGATTTCGCCCGTGATGATGATCAGCGTCATCGGCATGGCAATCAGCAGAACCGGGATCACGTCCAGGAGCAGGAAGCCGGTGGTGACCGGCGAGGCGAAGCGCGGGATGGCGATGGCGGCGTAGATCAGGAAAGCAATCAGGGCGTAGATGGTGACCGCGTCACGGCCCATCAGGATCCGCGCGGCGCCGGTCCGGCCCTTGGGTTCGCTGGCCAGCGGCTTGGTGTTGTCAGCCACGGGAGCCGGCGCCGTGCTGGTGGTGGACGTGGTTTCAGACATTGCGAGCCTCGCTAATCCGCAGTTTCTTGGCTGTGCGCAGGCTGGCCACGCGGTCGATGATGATGGCGGTGAGGATCAGCACGCCGACGATCGCCTGCTGCCAGAATTTGTCCACCCGCAGGGCGGTCAGGGAGCTGGTGATGGTGGTCAGGAGGACGGCGCCGAGCGCGGCCCCGGTCACCGATCCGCTGCCGCCGAAGATGGCCACACCACCGACGACGGCGGCCGCCACCACGGTCAGTTCCATCCCGGTGCCGGTGGTGGCGCCGACGGAGTTGAAGCGGCTGGCGTAAAGCACACCGGCCAGGCCGGCGAGCGCGCCGTTGGCCAGGAACGCGAGGAACACGCGCTTGGAGACCTTGATGCCGAAGGCGGTGGCCGCGTCCGGGTCCGAGCCGATGGCGTACAGGTCACGGCCCGGGCGGGTGCCGGACATGTAGATGGCGACGGCGATTACGACGACGATGGCCAGCAGCGTGATGACGGGGAACCCCAGAAAGGTGTTCACCGAGAGAGCGCCGAACTCCTCCGGACGGTCGCCGGCGAAGTACTGCTTGCCGCCGGCCCAGGCGTTGTTCAGGCCGCGGTACACGTAGAGCGTCCCGAGGGTGATGACCAGGGCGGGTACTTTGGCGAGGGTGACCAGGGCGCCGTTGACGGCGCCCAGCAGCGCCCCGAAGGCCATGCCGATCACAAAGACTGCGATGATCGGCACGTCGGGCATAGCCGAGAAAAGGGAGCCGGTGCCGAAGGCGACCAGCCCCAGCATGGAGCCGACGGAAAGGTCGATGTTCCTGGTGATGATCAGCAGGGTCTGCCCCACCGCCAGAATCATGATGATCGTGGCGTTGAGCAGCAGGTCCTTCACGCCCTGCGCGGTGAGGAACAGCGGGTTGATCAGGTAGGTGACGAGTACCAGCAGTGCCAGCGCGACCAGCACGGGGAGTTCGCGCATCCGCAGCAGCGAGGCGACGGCGCCCCGGGCTCCGGCGTCGGGTGCCGGCGTCGTTGCGTTCTTGTGGTCCAGAGCTGAGCTCACAGGGTTCCTCCTGCGGAAGACGTGGCGGCGTGCATGACCGATTCGGGGTTCGCATCGGCACGGTCGAGTTCGGCGGTGATCCGGCCTTCGCGCATGACCAGGACGCGGTCCGCCATGCCGAGGACCTCGGGCAGTTCGGAGGAGATCATCAGGATCGCGATCCCGCGCCCGGCGAGGTCCGATATGAGCCGGTGGACCTCGCTCTTGGTGCCGACGTCGATGCCGCGGGTGGGTTCGTCGATGATCAGCAGCCGCGGGTCCGTGGCCAGCCACTTGGCGAGCACCACCTTTTGCTGGTTGCCGCCGGAGAGCGTGGAGACGGCGTACTCCTGCGAGCCGGTCTTGACCTGGAGCCGTTTGCTCCATTCCTGGGCCGCGCGCCGCTCCGCGCCCCCGTTGATCAGGCCCGCCGTCGTGTACTTGTTGCGCAGCGTGAGCGTGACGTTCCGGGCCACGGACAGGTCCATCACGAGGCCCTGCTTGCGGCGGTCCTCCGGCACGAAGCCCATGCCGGCGGTGATGGCCACCTGGGGATTCCTCGGCCTGAGCTTGCGTCCGTCGAAGGTGATATCGCCGGCGTCGTAGGGGTCGATGCCGAATACGGCACGGGCCACCTCGGTGCGGCCGGCGCCGACGAGGCCGGCCAAGGCAACGATTTCCCCGGCGCGGACCTCGAAGCTGATATCGCGGAACACCCCGGCGCGGCTGAGGCCGTCCACTTTCAGGACCACGTCGCCGATCTCGGCGGGGGTCTTGGGGAACAGGGCGCCAATGTCGCGGCCCACCATCTCGCGAACGACCTGCTCGACGGTGACGTCGGCCGTGCGGTGGGTGGAGATGTACCGGCCGTCCCGCATCACGGTGATGCGGTCGCACAGGTCAAAGACTTCGTCGAAACGGTGCGAAATGAAGAGGATGCCGGTCCCGCGGTCCCGGAGGCTCCGGGCCACGGCGAACAGCCGTTCCACCTCGACGCCGCTGAGGGCTGCCGTGGGCTCGTCCATCACCAGGACTTTGGCGTCCAGCGAAATGGCCTTGGCGATTTCAATGATCTGCTGGTCCGCGATGGACAGGCCTTCGGCGATGCGGGTCGGGTCGATCGGAACGCCGAGCCGCTCGAACAGCTTGCGCGCCTCCCTGACCATGGTCGCTTTGCTGATGAGCCCGAAGCGGCCCTTAGGCTGGCGGCCGATGAAAATGTTCTCCGCGACGCTCAGGTCGGGGAAGAGCGTGGGTTCCTGGTAGATGACCGAGATTCCGGCGTCCTTGCTCTCGGCAACATTGCGGAACTGGACGCTCTGGCCGGCCACCTGGAAGTCGCCGGAATCGGGGTGGTGCAGGCCAGCGAGGATTTTCACCAGCGTGGACTTGCCGGCGCCGTTCTCGCCGACGAGTGCGTGGATTTCGCCAGCCTCGATGTGGATGGTGCCGTCGGCCAGGGCGACCACCGGGCCGAAGGTCTTGGCTGCGTGGGAGAGCGAGAGGACCGGAACCTGCTCCCCCTCAGCGGGGCCGGACCGGGAACTGTGTGTCTGCTGCATAAAATTGACCGCACCTTTGGGGCTTAGTGAACTGTGCCTAGTGAACACGAAATGAATCGTTTCATAACGAGTTGTGATTTGAATCATAAGGTCTTCAAATCAACACGTCAACTGACGTCAGGCATTCGTGACGCTGCTTTTGATTCGTTTCAATGAAAGGGTTCAAAGTGGACCCCGGACGGGTATCCTGAAGTGACTATTTTGCGTACGCGCCGCCTGGCCCCAGGGGCTGCGGCGTCCACCTTCAGGAGCACAGGAAATGGTTTCAGCGAGCGTCAAGGACGTCGCGGCACTGGCCGGCGTCTCGGTGGGGACGGTCTCCAATGTGCTAAACCGGCCGCAGAAGGTTTCCGCGGAAGTTACCCTGAGGGTCCAGTCCGCCATCGACAAGCTCGGCTTCGTCCGGAACGACGCCGCGCGCCAGTTGCGCGCGGGCATGAGCCACAGCATCGGCCTGGTGGTCCTGGACGCTGCCAACCCCTTCTTCTCGGATCTGGCCCGGGGCGCGGAGGACCGCGCCGCCGCGGAGAACTTCACCGTCCTCGTCGGCAACAGCAACGAGGACGAGGGCCGGGAATCCGCGTATCTGGACCTCTTTGAGCAGCAGCGCGTGCGGGGCGTGCTGCTGTCCCCGGTAGGAAATGTGATTCCCCGGCTGGAGCAGCTCCGGCGCCGGGGCATCCCTACAGTGCTCGTGGACCGGCAGACAGAGAACACGAGCTTCTCCTCCGTGGCCGTGGACGACCTGGCGGGCGGGGAGATGGCTGCGGCCCACCTGTTGTCGCTGGGCAGGCGGCGGATCGCGTTTATCGGCGGACCGGCAAGCATCCGGCAGGTAGCGGACCGTTTGGCAGGGGCGCGGAAGGCCATCGACGCCGTTGCGGGTGCAACGCTGGAGGTCATCGCCACGGAATCCCTGACCGTGCTTTCGGGCAGGGCGGCCGGCGAGTCCATCCAGGCCCGGCCCGAAGCCGAACGCCCGGATGCGATCTTTGCAGCCAACGACCTGCTTGCCGTGGGTGCCCTGCAGGGCCTGATGCTCATGGGCGGCGTTAAGGTGCCGCAGGAGATAGCCCTGATCGGCTACGACGACATAGAGTTCGCCGCCGCCGCCGTCGTCCCGCTGTCCTCCATCCGGCAGCCCAGCGCCCTCATCGGCTCCACCGCACTGGAACTGCTGCTCCGGGAGGCGGCATCGGAGGACGGCTTCGCACCCACCCAGGTGGTCTTTCCGCCCGAATTGATAGTGAGGGCATCCACGCAGGGCTGAAAGGAGGCCCCGATGGGCAGCACAGATTATGAGTTCCGGACCGTCTGGCGCGTGGCGGGCACGCCGGAGGAGGTCGCGGCCGTCCTGGGCGACGCCACGGCCATGCCGCGCTGGTGGCCTTCCGTCTATCTCAGCGTCGAGCCCGTGGCCGGCGGCCCGGAGCCCGGGCCCGGAATGCACAGACCTGTACGCCTCTACACGAAGGGCTGGCTGCCCTATACGCTCCGCTGGACCCTCACGGTTACGGAGCCCGTCACGGCCTGCGGCTTCGCCCTCACCGCGGCAGGCGATCTGAACGGCACCGGCCGCTGGACCTTCGAGCCTGACGGGCCGGAAACGGTCATCACCTACGACTGGCGCGTCAGCGCCGCCAAGCCCCTGCTGCGGCGGCTGAGCTGGCTGCTGAAGCCGGCCTTCGCCGCCAACCACCGCTGGGCGATGGCCCGCGGCCAGGAGAGCCTCGCCCTGGAACTGCGCCGGCGCCGCGCGGCAGCGGGGGGCAGAACTGCCGGGGCGGCGGTCCCACCGCCTCCGCCGCCCACCTTTGCCTGGCTGACCCGCCGAGCCGCCCGCACGGATACGTTCCCGGCCGCCTAACGTCCGGAGTTCTGCCCGGGCTCTTGCCCTGAACTTCCGGCCCTGGACTTGTGCACAACAGTAAGTCAGTGTCTCATTCACTTGACCATTGAGGCGGGGGGCCATTCCACGGTTAGCTGGGTCACATCCTCGTTTCCCCGTGACCGTTCAGGACTCCTCATGACCTTGCAGAAAAACCGGCCTTCCGGCAGCGCCGCCCATTGGGACGACGTCGAGATCGGCGACGCCGTCCACCTCCACCGTGGCGGCCGCCTTGAGCACGCGGGCCTGGTCGATAACCGCACGCCCGACGGCGACGTCGTATGGGTGCTCTCCGACGGCGGGCACCGTCAGCTGTTCCACGTTGCCGACGGCTTTGAACTGAGCGTGGCAGACCCTGAAGGAGCCGGCCATGCTGGCAACTGACCGGCCAACGGCCCTGGCGCGGCAGCCGGAAATTCTGTCCGGGTCCGCGGCCGGGACGGACCCCTGGGCCGCTTCCTGCCCCGACGACTGCCACTACTGCTCGGGGCCCGAGACCGACTAGGGCAGCTGCTCGCCGGCTGCGGAAAAGAGCACGCGGCGCAGTTGACCCCGGCCGATGCCGGGAAATCACAATCCGGACATCAATCGGGCTCCGTCGCAGTGGCATCGTTGACTAAGGCAACGGCGGGGATAATGGTTGAGCCATGAGGTCTCAGCGAATGAAGCACGCACTGGTTGTGACAACGGCTGCCGCGGCGGCCCTCCTCTTCAGCGGCTGCGGGGGCAGCTCGACGCAGGCCCAGTCGGCCACGTCCCCGCCCAGCCCGTCTGCCACGGAAACCAGCCAGCCGCCGGCGACGTCCGCTGCCGCGCCGGAATCGTCTGCGGCCGCCGCACCGTCCACCGCCAAGGGCGGCCCCCAGCTGTGCAAGGCCGCAAGCCTGACCGGCACCACCGATGCCACGGGCGGCGGCGCGGCCGGCAGCATCTACATGCAGCTGATCCTGACCAACTCCGGCACCGAACCGTGCCTGCTGAAGGGCTTCGCGGGCGTCTCCCTCACAGCAGGGGCCGACGGTGAGCCGATCGGCGCCGCCGCTACCCGCGACGACTCGGGCCCGGTCACCGACGTCACGCTTGCCCCGGGCAAGGCCGGCACAGCCACCCTGCGCTACACCCAGGCCGCCAACTACCCGGACTGCACCAAGACACCGGCGGCAGGATTCCGGGTCTACCCGCCCAACGACACCGCGTCGCTGTTCATTCCGCAGCAACTGGACGCCTGCACCAACACGGAGATCAACCTGCTGACCATCGGTGCCTTCCAGCCCAAGTAACACCCGTCCCCCGCGTCTCTGATCCAGCGCGTCTGCGCTCCCGCCCGTCCCGGGGCACCTGGCCCCCGCGGGACCCGGCGGGCGCCACGATGGGACCCGCCGCCCCACGATGGGGCCCGGCCAATAGTGTCGGCGGGGTAGGGCATGATGGAGGAATGAAGGGGCAGGAGCTCGCCGGCGGCACACTCGCGGCCGACGCCATGGACCGGTTCAGCCGGCCGACCCGGGACTGGTTCCTGGGCGCTTTTTCCGCGCCCACACCGGCCCAGAACGGCGCCTGGAATGCCATCTCCTCCGGTGCGCACGCCCTCGTCGTAGCACCCACCGGCTCCGGCAAGACGCTCGCCGCGTTCCTCTGGGCGCTGGACCGGTTGCTTGTCTCCGCGCCCGCAGAGCCCGAAGCCCTGCCCGGCCTGGACCCGGCGGTCAAGGGTGGGCGCCGGAAGCCTGCTCGAGGCAAGGCGCCCCAGCGCAAGACCCGCGTGCTGTACATATCCCCGCTCAAGGCTCTCGGCGTCGACGTCGAACGCAACCTCCGCGCGCCGCTGATCGGCATCACGCAGACCGCCAAACGCCTGGACCTGCCGGCCCCGCTCATTAGCGTGGGCGTCCGGTCCGGGGACACGACGGCGTCGGACCGCCGCTCGCTGCTCAGCCACCCGCCCGATATCCTCATCACCACCCCGGAATCGCTCTTCCTGATGCTGACGTCGAAGGCCCGCGAAACCCTCAGCGAAGTGGACACGATCATTGTCGACGAGGTCCACGCCGTCGCCGGCACCAAGCGCGGGGCGCATCTGGCAGTATCGCTGGAACGGCTGGACGCGCTGCTGCCCAAGCCCGCCCAGCGGATCGGGTTGTCGGCCACCGTGGAACCCAAGGAGCTGGTGGCGCAGTTCCTCGCCGGCTCGGCGCCGGTGGAAATTGTCGCCCCTCCGTCACGGAAGAACTGGGACCTGACTGTCTCCGTCCCGGTGGAGGACATGTCCGATCTCCAGGGCGCCGCCGGGGCCTTCGACTCCGGCCCGGCCTCCGGGCTGCAGCCCCAGGCCTCCATCTGGCCGCATGTGGAGGAAAAGATCGTGGACCTGGTGCTCGCCAACCAGTCCACCATCGTGTTTGCGAACTCCCGCCGCCTCGCCGAACGGCTGACCGCCCGGCTCAACGAGATCTACGCCGAACGCCAGCTCCTGGCAGCCGGCGGCGGCTGGACGGACTTTGGCGCCGGCGCCCCGGACTTCGACGCCGGACCGAATGACGTGCCGAGTCCGGTGCCGTCCGGCGGCGTGGGCATGCCGTCCGGCGGCGCCGCCGCGCAGCCCACCTCCACCGCCACACCGGCCCACATGATGGCCCAGGCCGGGAGCACCGCCGGCGCCGATCCCGTGCTGGCCCGCGCCCACCACGGCTCCGTGTCCAAGGACCAGCGCGCCCTGATCGAAGATGACCTGAAATCCGGGCGGCTGCGCTGCGTCGTGGCCACGTCCTCACTCGAGCTCGGCATCGACATGGGTGCCGTGGACCTGGTGGTGCAGGTGGAGTCGCCGCCCTCCGTGGCCAGCGGCCTGCAGCGGGTGGGCCGCGCCGGCCACCAGGTCGGCGAAGTCTCCCAGGGCGTCCTGTTCCCGAAGCACCGGGCGGACCTGGTCCACACGGCCATCACCGTGGAGCGGATGCTCGCGGGCAAGATCGAGCGGCTGAGCGTACCGGCCAACCCGCTGGACATCCTGGCCCAGCAGACGGTCGCCGCCACGGCCCTCGGTGCCATCGACGTGGAGGACTGGTTCAACACGGTCCGACGGTCGGCGCCGTTCGCCTCGCTCCCCCGCTCCGCGTTCGAAGCCACCCTGGACCTTCTTGCCGGGCGCTACCCCTCGGACGAATTCGCCGAACTGCGCCCCCGGGTCATCTGGGACCGGAACGCCGGGACCATCGAGGGCAGGCCCGGCGCGCAGCGGCTCGCCGTCACTTCCGGCGGCACCATCCCGGACCGCGGGCTGTTCGGCGTCTACATCATTGGCACCGAAGTCGAGGGCACCGGCGGTAGCGGTTCCTCCGGCGGCGCCAGTGCGGACGGCAGGGCAGCCAGCCCGGCCGCCGCCGCGGCCAAGGGCGGGCGCCGGGTGGGCGAACTCGATGAGGAAATGGTCTATGAATCCCGGGTTGGCGACATCTTCGCGCTCGGCGCCACCAGCTGGAAGATCGAGGACATCACGCACGACCGTGTCCTGGTCTCGCCGGCGTTCGGCCAGCCCGGCAAGCTGCCCTTCTGGAAGGGCGACTCCCTGGGCCGGCCGGTGGACTTGGGCCGCGCCCTCGGCGCGTTTATGCGCGAACTGGCGGCGTCCGACGTCGGGCCGGCCACCGAGCGGTGCAAGGCCAGCGGACTGGACGATTACGCCGCGAACAACCTGATCCAGTACCTCGCCGAACAACGGCTCGCCACCGAGGTGGTCCCCAGCGACACGACCCTCGTGGTGGAACGCTTCCACGACGAGCTCGGCGACTGGCGCGTGGTGCTGCACAGCCCCTTCGGCATGCCCGTGCACGCACCGTGGGCCCTGGCCGTGGGCCAGCGCCTGCAGCAGCGCTACGGGATGGACGGCTCGGCCATGGCCGCCGACGACGGCATCGTGCTGCGCGTGCCCATGATGGAGGATGAGCCGCCGGGCGCCGAGTTGTTCCTGTTCGACCCGGAGGAAATCGAGCAGATCGTGACGGCGGAGGTCGGCGGGAGCGCCCTGTTCGCCTCCCGGTTCCGCGAGTGCGCGGCCCGCGCGCTGCTCCTGCCCCGGCAGAATCCCGGCAAGCGGCAACCCTTGTGGCAGCAGCGGCAGCGTTCGGCGCAGCTGCTGGATGTTGCCCGGAAGTACCCGACGTTCCCGATTGTCCTCGAGACGGTCCGCGAGTGCCTTCAGGATGTCTACGACCTTCCGGCGCTGAAGGACATCGCCGCGTCCGTCGAGCGCCGCGAGCTCAGGATCGTCCAGACCACCACCCAGCAGCCCTCACCATTCGCGAAGTCCTTGCTCTTTGGCTACGTGGCCCAGTTCCTCTACGAAGGCGACTCCCCGCTGGCGGAGCGCCGGGCCGCCGCCCTGGCCCTCGATTCCACCCTGCTCAACGAGCTCATGGGCCGCGTGGAGCTGCGCGAACTGCTGGATGCGAAGGTCATCGAGGCCACCGAACGCGAACTGCAGCGGCTGGCCCGCGACCGCCAGGTGCGCGGGCTGGAGGGCGTCGCGGACCTCCTGCGCCTCCTCGGTCCGCTCTCGCCGGACGAGGTCGCCGCCCGACTGGAGCCGGTGGCGGGCCCAGCCCAGGGAAGCGAGGCTGCCGGGACCGCCGGGACTGACCAGACCGGCCAGGGGGGCCTGCCTGTCGAAACCCCGGCAACCGAGGCCGACGCCGCCGCCCACCTCACCGCACTGCAGCGGGCCAACCGGGCGATCAAGGTCAACATCGGCGGCATCGAACGCTTCGCGGCCGTCGAGGATGCCGCCCGGCTCCGGGATGCCCTCGGCGTGCCGCTGCCCATGGGTGTGCCGCTGGCCTTCATCGAACCGGTCGCGGACCCCCTCGGCGACCTCGTCTCGCGCTACGCCCGCACGCACGGGCCCTTCACCGCCGCCGAGGCCGCGGCGCGGCTGGGACTGGGCGTCGCCGTCGTCGGCACGGCACTGAAGCGGCTGGCCGCGGACGGGCGCGTGGTGGAAGGAGAGTTCCGCCCGCACGCTGCGCCACCGGCGGGCACGTCGGGCAGCATGGCAGCCGGCGGTGAAGAATCCGGTGTGGAGGGATCCGGCGAGGAGGCATTCCAGGCCGCCGTTTTGCCCACTGTTTTGCCTCCCCTTTTGCCTCCCCTTTTGCCTCTGGCCGGTGTGAGCGAATGGTGCGACGCCGAGGTCCTCCGCAGGCTGCGCCGCCGTTCCCTCGCCGCGCTCCGCGCCGAAGTCGAGCCGGTGGACGCCGCCGCCTACGGCCGATTCCTTCCCGCCTGGCAGAACGTGCGGACCCCGGGCGGCCGCGGGCAGTCCGCGCTCCGCGGCCTGGACGGCATTATCACGGCCATCGACCAGCTCTCCGGCGTGCCCATTCCGGCCTCGGCATGGGAGCCGCTTGTCCTGGCCAGCCGCGTCTCCAACTACCAGCCGGCCATGCTGGACGAGCTCATGGCCGCGGGCGAGGTCCTTTGGTCCGGTGCCGGCTCGCTGCCGGGCAACGACGGCTGGGTGAGCCTGCACCTCGCCGATTCGGCCGAACTGACGCTGAACCCGTCCATTGACTTCGAACCCGGCGACGCGCAGCGACGGCTCCTCGAGCACCTGCAGAACAACGGCGGCGGCTACTTCTTCCGGCAGCTGACCGAGGTTGCCGGCGGCATGGATTCGGTGCTCAGCGACCAGGACGTGGTGGCCGCACTCTGGGATCTCGCCTGGGCGGGCCGGATTACCGGCGACACGTTCGCTCCCGTCAGGGCCCTGATCGCCGGCGGCCACACCGCGCACCGGCAGGTGGGGCGCGCCCCGCGGGCCCGCGCGCCGCGGCTCAGCCGGCTCGGACGGGCGCACGGCACCGGCCTGCTCGGATCACCGGGACTCACCGGCGGCCGGTACGGATCCGTGACCGGCACCGCGCCCGCTCCCCCGCTCGCCGCGGGACGCTGGTCCGCGCTGCCCTCCCCGGAGCTCGATCCCACCATCCATGCCCGGGCCACCGCGGAGCTGCTGCTGGACCGCTATGGCGTAGTCACCCGCGGCTCGGTCATGGCAGAAAACATCCTCGGCGGCTTCGGCCTCATGTACAAGGTCCTGGCCCGGCTCGAGGAAGCCGGACGCTGCCGCCGCGGCTACTTCATCGAACACCTCGGCGCGGCGCAGTTCGCCGTCCCGGCCACGGTGGACCGGCTGCGGTCCTACGTCGAGGACGCCGAGTTGCACAAGGCAGAACCGGTGGCCCTGGCCCTCGCCGCGACAGACCCCGCCAACCCGTACGGCGCCGCACTGCCGTGGCCTGCCCTCAACGTCGACGCCGGCACCGGCCACCGCCCCGGCCGGAAGGCCGGAGCCCTCGTGGTCCTGGTCGACGGCGCCCTGGCGCTTTATGTCGAACGCGGCGGCAAGACCCTGCTCGCGTTCAGCGACGACCCCGACGTCCTGGCCGCGGCCGGCACGGCCCTGGTGGGTGTGGTGACCCGAGGCGCGGTGGACAAGCTGATCATGGAAAAGGTCAACGGCCACGGCATCCTGGACACCCCGGTGGCGGCCGCCCTCGCCCAGGCCGGGGCCTATTCCACCCCCAAGGGACTGAGGATCCGTGCCTGAGGGCGATTCGGTCTTCCGCGCCGCCGCACAGCTGCACGCAGCCCTGGCCGGGAAGGAACTGGTCTCCTCCGACTTCAGGGTCCCGCGCTTCGCCACCCTGAAACTCGGCGGCTGGACCGTGGCCGAGGTGGTGCCCCGCGGCAAGCACCTGCTGATGCGCGTCCAGGGCCCGACACCCAGAGACCGGCTCACCATCCATTCGCACCTGAAGATGGAGGGCAGCTGGCAGGTCTACCCGCCCGGGGGCCGCTGGCGGAAGCCCGGCTTCACGGCCCGCTGCGTGCTGCGGACCGCCACGGCCGACGCCGTCGGGTTCTCCTTGGGCATCCTTGAGGTGGTCCGGACCGACCAGGAGGACACCATCGTGGGGCACCTCGGCCCGGACCTGCTGGGCCCGGACTGGGACGCGGCCGAGGCCGAACACCGGCTGCTCGCGGCTCCGGACGTTCCGATAGGCGTCGCCCTGCTGGACCAGAGCAAGCTCGCGGGGATCGGAAACATCTACCGGTGCGAGGCCTGCTTCCTCGTGGGAGTCCACCCGGCGTCGCCCGTCTCGGCAGTGCCGGATCTGGCCGCCATCATTACCGACGCCCAGGTCCTGCTCTCCGCCAACCTCGGGCCGGGCCGGCGGACCACCGTGCTGAACGCGCGGGGCGTGCCGGTGGGCCGCACCGCCGGGCGTCCCGGTTACTGGGTTTACCGGCGCGAGCACCAGCCGTGCCTCAAATGCGGCACTCCGATCCGCCGCGGCGTCCTGGGCAAGGAGAACGGCGCCGGCACTTTCACCGAGGAACGGGACATCTACTACTGCCCCACCTGCCAGCCCCTGCAGGGCCCCGGACGAGAAGGCGCCGGCTGACGGGGCCCGCGGGAATTAACCCGCGGAAATCAATCGGCCGGCCCGCTGCCCGCCGCCACAGGGACAGCCGCCACAGGGACAGCCGTCCCGGCAACGACGGCTTCCGTTTCAGTTCCGGACGTTTCAGTTCCAGCCGCTTCAGTTCCTGCCGCTTCAGTTCCTGCCGCAGGGACCGGACGCGCTTCCGGAACGGTGAACCGCGGCAGCAGCAACTGCACCAGGGGGCCAATGGCCAGCGCGTACAGCACCGTGCCCACACCGACCGAGCCGCCCAGCAGCCAGCCCGCGCCAAGGACCACCACTTCAATGCCGGTGCGGCACACCCGGACCGGCCAGCCCGTCCGCCGGGCGAGGCCCGTCATGAGCCCGTCCCGTGCGCCCGGGCCCAGGCGGGCGCCGATGTAGCAGGCGGAGGCGACGCCGTTGAGCAGCACGGCCCCGACGAGCAGGCAGATCTGGCCGCCCAGATGCGAAAACTGTGGAATCAGGGCCAGCCCGATGTCCGCGAAGACCCCCACCAGCACCGCGTTGCACAAGGTTCCGACGCCGGGCCATTGCCGGAGCGGGATCCACAGCAGCAGCACCAGGAAGCTGACAACAACCACCACCGTGCCGAGGCTGAGCCCGGTCCTGGCCGCCAGCCCCTGGTGGAGCACGTCCCACGGCGCCGTGCCGAGGCTGGCGCGTATGACCATGGCGAGGGAAATGCCGTAAAGAGCGAGGCCGATCAGGAGCTGGAGGAGTCTGCGGGTCAACATGGTCTCCATCCTCCACGAAAACTGGCCTTGCAATCCATAGCCAGTTTGAAATACTGGCCTTATGTCCGTCTCTTTGACTCCGGGGTCGCTGGCCCGCCTGCTGGGCGAGTGGAACGTCGGTGCCGCCCCCGCTTACCGCGAGCTGGCCGACGTCGTCCGCCTGCTCATCCTCGACGGCCGCGTCGCCCTGGACGTCGCCCTGCCGAGCGAGCGCTCGCTGGCAGCGGCCCTTGGCATCAGCCGCACCACGGTGACGGCGGCCTACGCCCTGCTGCGAGAGCAGGGTTTCCTCAGCAGCGGCCAGGGCAGTCGGAGCCGGAGCTGCATCCCGAGCCAGGGGCCCTTGCATGCCGGCGGCCACGACGGAGCCCTGCGGCTAAGTGGCGCGCCCGGACTGGCGGTGCCGGACGGGATCCTGGACCTGGCTTATGCCTCCCTGCCCGCGAGCGGCGAAGTGGTGCACCGGGCCTTTGCCGCGGCCCTGACCGAATTGCCGGCCCTGCTGCCTGGCTTCGGCTACGACGCCCTGGGCGTGGGCCCGCTCCGGGAAGCCATTGCGTCCCGGTACACCGCCGCCGGGGTCCCGACAACGGCCGCGCAGGTCCTGGTCACCTCCGGCGCCCAGCACGCGCTGAACATTGTGCTCCGCACATTGGCCGGGCGGTCCGGGACCACGGTGCTCGTGGAGCATCCTAGCTATCCGAACGCCCTCGACGCGATCCGGGCTGCGGGCTGCCGACCGGTCCCGGTGGCCATGCCTGCCGCAGCCCCCGGCGGCACAGGCCATAACGGCGCAGTCCACGGCGGCCGTCTCCACAGCCCAGGCGGTAACGGCCTTGCCCACAACGGCGCAGGCGGCTGGGACCTCGAGGCCATGGAAACGGCGCTGCTCCAGCAGCGGCCCGCGATGGCGTATGTGGTGCCGGACTTCCACAACCCCACCGGCCGGCTGATGCCCGATTCCCAGCGGCGCCGGCTCGTGAAGGCGGCCGCGGTGTCGGGCACTGTGCTGGTGGTGGACGAGACGCTGCGGGAGTTGAACCTCGACGGCGCCGCGTCGACCCCCATGGCCGCTTTCAGCCCGGCGGTGGTCTCCCTCGGTTCCCTCAGCAAGTCGCACTGGGCAGGGCTGCGCACCGGCTGGATCCGCGCCAGCGAGCCCCTCATCCACCGTTTCGCCGCTGCCCGCACCACCCTGGACCTGGGCGGGCCGGTGGTGGAGCAGCTCGCCGGGGCGCATCTGGTCAACGCCATGACGGAGCCGCTCCCCGACAGGCTGGCCGCGCTGCGCGGGAACCGGCACAAACTGGTGGAACTGATTCGGGAGCACCTGCCGGGCTGGGAGCCCGAATGGCCCGTCGGCGGCCTGTCCATCTGGTGCCGACTCCCGGCGCCGATCAGCACGGCACTGGCGGTGCTGGCCCCCGACGTCGGGATCCGGCTCGCCGCCGGACCCCGGTTCGGCGTCGGCGGCGCGTTTGAGCAGTACTTGCGGTTGCCGTTCACGCTGCCACCGGAGCAGCTGGAGACGGCCGTGCTGGCATTGCGTTCGGCGCAGGACCGGCTGGAGGCCTCCCCGCAGCTGCGGCGCAACCTGTCGTCCCCGCCGGCCGCGGCCATCGCCTGAGACCGGGCGCCCTCGGGCCCGCCCTGCGACGCCCTTTCTTTCCCGCGTCTCGAGGTCGCCGGAAACGTCCGAAGTCGCCGGTCGATTCCGGCGACTTCGGCCCGTTCCGGCGATCTCGAACGTTCAGGGCATCGCCAGACGGGATCCGCGTCGCAGGAACTAGGCGTAGACCTTCGCCAGGAACCCGGTCCAGGCTTGGGCCGTCGCCCCGGCGTCCCCGCTGCCGCTGAAGTCGTGCACGGTCATCCCCACCGGCGCGCCGAAGGCGTTGCGCCCGAAGAAGCGGTACATCGTGTCCGCGGTCCGCAGGCCGAGGAAGTTCTCGTTGGAGAAGTCCACTTCGCCGGCCAGCGGCCCGACGCCGTCGAGCTCCAATTCCACCGTCTCCCCCGGAGCGGCAGTGTCGACGCCAAGGGCCCGCTTGAGCCGGTCGAAGCCGTCCGGGGTCTGCGAAGCCGCGGGTGCCTGGATGTCCGCGAAGACCACGGGCTTGCCGTCGAAGTACTTCAGGTACTGGCCCAGGGTGTGCAGATAGAACGCCGTGTGCTTGCTGGCGCCGTCGTACTGCTCATCCCAGTTGTCCGCAAAGATGCCGCTGTGCACATAGTGCAGCCGGGCCCGGCCACCGTCGAGCGGTTCCAGGACGTGCTCCAGTTGGTTGAACCAGCCATCCGGACCGTCCATCCGGGACACCAGACGGGAGGGGTATTCGTCCACGGTCCGGACCGCCGGCCATTGGTCCGTGGGGAACATCCAGGCCGGGGTGTCCTTGGTGACGGCCTCCCACACCCGTTCCGGGGTACCGGGCAGTTCGGTGTCGTAGACGATTTCGAATTTCCGTTGGTCAGTCATTGTCCTGCTCCTTGGCTTGTGGGGTTGCTGTTTGTGGGTCTGGGTGCGCTGCCTTCGGCTGCGGCGCCTTGAGCGCCGGGTGCAGCGCGACGACCAGCCGGTGCTTGCGTCCCTCCGGCCGGCGATCTGCCTGGGAACCTGCCTGCTGATCTGCCGCGGAACCTGAGGGGAGGTCACCGCCGTCGTGGTATTTGTCCACGAGCCTGGTCACGGCGACGCCGAGCTCCTCGGCGAAGGCCGCCCGGTCCGCCGACGAGCGGAAGGTGATCTCGCCGTCGATGGCAAAGGTGGCGAGTTTCTGCCGGGCCGCGGCCGCCCCGGCGATCAGTTGCCCCATCTCCTGGACCATGCGGGCAGCGAGTGCCAGCAGCCAGAAGGCGGAAAAGCGGTCCGAGAACCGGTGCGGGTCCGGCGCCACCGAGGCCAGCGCCGCCGGCGAAATTAGGTACGACGCCGCCGTCGCCCGCAGAATGCGTTCGGTCACGTTGCCGCGCCGCCGCTCCTCGACGAGCTCGACGAGCCCATGCCGCTCGAGCGCTTTGAGGTGGTAGTTCACCTTCTGCCGCGGCAGGCCCACCTTCGCGGCGAGCTGCGTCGCAGATCCGGGCTCGGCCAGTTCGCGCAGGATCCGCGTCCGGATCGGGTCCAGCGAGGCCTCGGCCGCGGCCGGATCCTCAATCACTCCGATGTCCAACATGCCTCCAGTCTGCCCGCCGACAATTTTAATTGTCAAGAACTTTTTTCTCGTCGGCGCTCGTATGCGGGCGGCGGCGCATGGCGAGGTCGCCGGAAGCGTCCCAGGTCGCCGGATGTTTCCGGCGACCTGGCACGACTCCAGCGAACTGAAGCTCGGGCCCGCGGCGGGAGAGGACGGCGGGCGGGAGGGGACGGCGGGTAGGCGAGGGAGTCGGGCGGCGGCAGCGCGCGGGGCGTGACGGGCACAGGTCGGCGGCGCATGGCGAGTTCGCCGGAAGCGTCCTAGGTCGCCGTACGATTCCGGCGACCTGGCACGAGTCCGGCGAACTGGAGCTCGGGCCCGCGGCGGGAGAGGACGGCGGGTAGGCGAGGGACACGGACGCCGGCAGCGCGCGGGGCGTGACGGGCACAGCTCGGCGACGCATGGCGAGTTCGCCGGAAGCGTCCGAGGTCGCCGTATGTTTCCGGCGACCTCGAAGGTATCCGGCGAACTGGAACTCGCGGGGCGGCGCAGGCCCGGTCGCGGCGGCGGGGCTCGGACGAACTGGGGCCGGCCCGGGCGGGGCTGGGCTGCGGTACGGGGCCGGGGTACAGGGCCGCGGGTGCGGGATCGCGGCGGCGGTCGCGGCAGCACTGCGCAGGGCGCGGGAGGCCGGGCCCGTAGAATGGTCGGGTGATGCAATCCCCCCTTCCCGTGCGCGACGGCGTCAACGCAACGCGTCTGCGCCTGCCGGACGAGGGTCCCTGGGAGACCGCGCTGGACTATATGATGCACCGCTGGGGGCACATCGATCCGCAGGGCATCGAGGACCGGTTCGACGCCGGCGAGATCGTCGGCGAGGCAGGGATCGCCCTGGACCGCAGCACGCCGATGCAGGACCACACGTTCATCTGGTATTACCGGACCCTGCCGCCGGAGACCCGGATCCCGGTGGAGCTGAACATTCTGCACCAGGACGATCACCTGCTGGTGGTGGACAAGCCGCACTTCCTGCCCACCACCCCCGGCGGGACGTACATCCAGGAATCGGCCTTGGTCCGGCTCCGGAACCAGCTCGGCCTCCCGGACCTGATTCCCATGCACCGTCTGGACCGCATGACCGCCGGCATCCTGCTGCTCTCCACGAACCCCGAGACCCGGGGCAAATACCAGGTGCTCTTCGAAAAGCGCCAGGTCCAGAAGGAATACGAGTGTGTGTCCGCCGCGGAGCCCGCTCCGGGCCATCCCCCGGTGGACTTTCCTGTGGTGGTGCGGAACCGGATGGCCAAGTCCCGCAGCTACCTGCTGGCCGAGGTCGTCGACGGCGAACCCAACGCGGAAACCCGGATCGAGCGGCTGCGCACGTTTGACGCTTCCGGCGCACCCGACGGCGGCGCACCCGACGGCGCACCCGACGTCGACGGCGGCCCGCACCGCCGCGCGCTGTACCGGCTGGAGCCGCACTCCGGGAAGACCCACCAGCTCCGCGTGCACATGGCCTCACTGGGCCTCGGGATCGTCAACGATGCGTTCTACCCGGAACTGCTGGACAAGGCTCCGGACAATTACGCCAAGCCGCTGCAGCTCCTGGCCCGCGGGATCCGCTTCGTGGACCCCATCTCCGGCAGCCCGGTGGAATACCGCAGCAGACTGGAACTCAGCGAGGCCCGCTAGCGGCTGGAAGTGCGGTACCTTGTGCCCATGGACTTCGGAAATGCGGACAGCTGGGGCGCCGCGATCTATTTCTGGATCTTCCCCTTCGTGATCGGCGATGCGATTTTCCCGCCCGTCCCCTCGGAAATGCTGGTCATCACCGGCGGCGCGCTGTCAGCGGAGGGCCGCATCAACGGCTTCCTCGTCGTGCTCCTCGCCGCCGCGTCCTCATGGCTGGGTGACCTTCTCGTCTTCCAGCTGTTCAAGCGCCGGCTCAGCCACGTGCTCGACCGCTGGAAATGGGGCCTGGGGTTCCACGCGGCGGTGCATTCGGCGATCGCGAAAGCCGGCCGGTCCTCCACCTACGGCGCGATCATCGGCCTCCGCTTCATCCCCGGCGGGCGGCTGGCCACGACGGCCGCGGCGGGCATCGCCAACGTCTCCACCCGCGGGTTCAGCCTCTGCGCGGCCCTCGGCGGCCTGCTCTGGGCAACCTGGTCCGTGGCACTGGGCTATTTCATGGGCTCCGCCACCGGGCTGCCCTTCTGGGCGAGCTCCCTGATCGGCGTCGGGGTCGGGCTGCTGGTCGGAGCGGTCGTGGGCGTGATCGTGACGCGGCGCCGGGGCAACCCCTCCCCCGTGGAGTCCGCCGTGGTCGACCCGGACGAGGAACTGGACTTTTAGACGGGCGCCCAGCGGCCGCGGCTGCGGCGCAGCACGGTCAGCGCGCCGGTGAGCGCAACGCGTTCGACGGCGTCGCGCATCATGGCTGCCGACTCCAACGCCTGGCTGTTTTCGGCGCTGTAGGCGGTGGCATCGACCAGGAAGCGCAGGTTCAGCTGCGGTACGCCGCCGGCGAGCTCAAGCTGGTGCGATTCGACGTGGTGCCGCGTCCCAAGCGCCTCGATGGCCGCGGCCATGACGGTTTCGGGAGCGGTGCCCGGCTTGAGCCCGGTGATCTTCAGTCTGGTCTGGAACGACGGCATGGAACAACCCTAGCCGCGCCGCCACGCTCCCTCACCTTCCGCACCCAAAACCCCAACGCTCCCTCACCGGGAGAGGGAGCGTCCGGGGAAGAACCGCAGGACCTGAGGGAGCATCGCGGGAAGGGCGCAGGACGTGCGGGAGCGTTTGGACCGGGGTGCAGGCTACCCGGTGTTGCGCAGCCCGGCGGCGACTCCGTTGACCGTGATCAGCATGGCCCGCTGGAGCCGTTCGTCGATCTCGGCCCCCGTCATGCCCGCCGCGGCCTCGGCCCGGACGCGGCGCAGCAGTTCCACCTGCAGGTAGCTGATGGGGTCGAGGTACTGGTCCCGGATCTCGAGGGAGCGCTTCAAGGTGGGCTGGGCATCGAGGATCACGTGCTCGCCGGTGAGGTTCTGGATCTCCTCGACCGTGAGATCATATTCGGCCCGGATGGCACGGAACAGGTGGTGCAGTTCCGCCGGCACCAGGGTGGAGACGTAGTAGCCGGCAATGTCCATGTCCGTCTTCGCCAGGGTCATCTCAACATTGGAGAGCACCGAGCGGAAGAAGTGCCAGCCCTCGATCATCTCCTTCAGCTGGGCCGAGTTACCGGCCTCGCGGGCGGCTTTGAGGCCGGAGCCCACGCCGAACCAGCCCGGCACGATCTGCCGCGACTGTGTCCAGCCGAACACCCACGGGATGGCGCGGAGCCCTTCGAGCCCGGCGCCGGAGTCGGGGCGCTTGGACGGACGGGATCCGATGTTGAGGGAACCCAGCTGCTCCACCGGGGTGGAAGCCATGAAGTAGGCGGGCAGATCCGGGTCATCAATCAGCGTGCGGTAGCGCGCAAACGCGGCGTCGGAGACGGTTTCCATGACGTGGCCGTAGCGCACGCGCTGGTCCTCCGAGGTGCGCGGGGTGCGGTGCAGGGCCGAGCCCTGCAGTACCGCGGCCAGGGAGAGTTCGAGGTTTTCGCGGGCCAGCTCCGGCAGGGAGTACTTGTCCGAGATGACCTCGCCCTGCTCGGTGAACTTGATCTCGCCCTCGAGCACGCCGTTGGGCTGGGCCATGATGGCATCGTAGGTCGGCCCGCCGCCGCGGCCCACCGAGCCGCCGCGGCCGTGGAAGAGGCGCACACGGACGCCGTGCTTGGCGGCCACGTCGCGGAGCTTGCGCTGGGTCTTGTAGATTTCCCACTGGCTCGTCATGACGCCGGATTCCTTGTTGGAGTCCGAGTAGCCGAGCATGATTTCCTGCACGTCGCCACGGAGCCGGACGAGCTCGCGGTAGGAGGCATCGGAGAGCAGCCGGTCCACGATCTCGGCCGAGGCGCGGAGTTCGTCGACTGTCTCCAGCAGCGGCGCGAAGCCGATCTTGGCGTAGGGCGCCTCGCCGAACAGGCTGACCAGGCCGGCCTCGCGGGCCAGCACGGCCGCGGCCAGGACGTCGTCCGCGCCGCGGGTCATGGAGATGATGTAGGTCTCGATCACGTCGGGGCCGTAGGTGCGCAGGGCCCGCCGGATCTCCCGGAAGACGTCGTATGTGCCGTCGGCGACGCCGTCGAGCTTGATCGGGTGGCCGGAGAGCGGACGCCGGGACGCAAGTTCGGAGCCCAGCACCTCGAGCCGCTCGGCGCGGCTGAGTTCCGCGTACCGGACACCGGGCCCGCCAAGGCGGTCCATGAGCTGCCCGACGGCGTCGTGGTGGTGGTCGGCGTGCTCGCGGATGTCGAGGGTGGCCAGGTGCAGGCCGAAGGAGGCGATGGCGCGGCGGACCCGGGACAGGGCGCCGTCGGCGGCGAGGGCCGCGTGGTGGTTCCGCAGCGACCGTTCGAGCAGGCCGAGCTCGGCGAGGAGCTCCGCGGTGGCGGTGTAGTCGCGGCCGGGCTCGTGCGCGGATCCGGCCGCGACCCGGCGGCCGGTGTTGATCAGCTTGGCCTTGATGCAGGTGAGTTTGAGCCGGTAGGGCTCCTGAGCGTTCAGCTCGAGGACGCGGCGGTCCAGGCCAGGCAGGTTCCCCAGGTCGACGTCGATCGAGTCCAGGAGCTCCTGGTCCGCCCCGGCCAGCGCGGTCGAGTTGGACAGGATGGAGATGAGCCCGTCGATCAGGCCGATGCTGATCCGCACGGCGTGCTGGTTCTGGATCTGGAGGATTTCGCGGGTGACGGCGGCGGTGACGTTGGGGTTGCCGTCGCGGTCCCCGCCGATCCAGGAGCCGAAGCGGATCGGGGCCTTCTGTGGCGGCAGCGTGACGCCGTGCTCGGCAAGCAGCTCGGAGAGGTCCGAGAGCATTTCCGGCATGGCGTCGCTAAGGATGCCGGTGAGGTAATAGATGGCGTTCCGGGCCTCGTCCACGGGGGTGGGGCGGACCTGGCGGAGCTCGTCCGTCTGCCACATCTGGTCGATCACTTCGGACAGGTGGCGGTCCTGGCGGCGGCGCGCGGAGGTGCCCTCCGCCGTGGATTCGGACAGGATGTCCGAGAGCCGGCGGATTTTGTCCAGCACGGAGCGGCGGGAGGCCTCGGTGGGGTGTGCGGTGAAGATGGGGCGGACGTCGAGTTCGTTGACGACTTCCTGCAGCACGGAGTTGCCGGCCTGGTCCGCGATCTCCTCCACGGCTTTGGCGAGCCAGCCGTCCTTCTCCTGCCGGGTGCGCAGCCCGCGGACCCGGTGGACCTGCTCGGCGGCGTTCGCCAGGTGGAAGTAGAACGCGAAGGCGCGGACCAGGTCGGTGGCCTGCTCCAGCGGCAGGGAACCGAGCAGTTCGCGGACCTGGGCGACGACGTCGTACGAGCTCCACGGCCCTGTAGCGTCGGCGCCGCCGCGGGCGGCTTCCTTGGATTCCTTGGTCAGCAGGCGCACCTGCTCCACCAGGTYCAGGAGCTCGGGGCCGTGCTGGCGGACCAGGGATTCGCCGAGGAGGGTGGAGACCCGGCGGACATCAGCCCGGAGTTCGGCGGCAAGATCGGTGTCGGAATGCATTGCAGTGTCAGCCATGGAAACTATCTTTCGAGGGGTCGACTTGGCTCGTACACTGCGCTGGATACTGTGAGCCCGATTACTTCTTCCCATGGGATGTTACCCGCAGGCACTCCCTGCTGGAATTCCGTCTCAGATAGTGTCAGGCCCCGCCGCGCCGCGCCGGCGCCCCTCCCCCGGGACCCCAACCAGTTCGCAGCCGGGGCCGTTCTGGGCGCCCAGAACGGCCCCTGCTGCGGGCTTGGCGGGTGAAGGGGTTAGCGCGCGATCTTGAAGTTGAACTCGCCGGTTCCCAGCGCGCCCCAGATCCGCAGCCAGATCGGCAGGATCATTTCCGCCCCGCGGGCACTCGTGATGTCGCCGAGATCGATCACGTCGCGGTGGCCGAAGCCCTTGAGGAGTTCCGTCACGGCCGCCTTGGCGCCGGCGTCATCCCCGGAGACGAACACCGTGTGGTCACCGCCGGCCACCCGGGCCGGATCGACCATCACGGACGCGGTCATGGTGTTCAGCGTCTTCACCACCTTGGCCTCCGGGAAGGACCGCTGGATCTCTTCGCCGAGGCTGTCCGTGTTCACCGGGTTCAGCGACGGCGGCATGCCCTGCGAGAAGTCCAGCGGGTTGGCGATGTCCATGATGATCTTGCCGGCGAGGTTCGGGGTCCCCGCTGCGGCCAGCGCGGCCAGCGAGCCGGCACCGTTGGTGGCATTGACGATCAGCTCGGCGCCGGATGCCGCGTCAGCAAAGGCGGCGACGTCGACTCCGGCGTTTGCGGCGTGCCACTCGGCGAACGGCGCGGTGCCCATCATGTCCGGCTCGGTCCGGGCGAGCGTCGCCTGCGGGTCGCGGGTGCCGATCACGACGTCGTGCCCCAGCCCTGCCAGTGCGCCGGCAATCGTGCGCCCCACCATGCCGGTTCCCAGTACTGCAATCTTCATGGCGTCCTCATTCTGAAGTCGTGTAGTAGACAGGTTCGTCTACGTGTGGGCATGACGCTATCAGACAGACCTGTCTACGGCAATAAGAGCATGCCGACGCCCCGTCCACCCCATCTCAGGCTGACAAAGATTGAAATCTGTCAGCTGATTGTTGTATGGTCATCGCATGACAACTTCCACTCTCGGCACCCCCCGCACCCTGGGCTCCACCGGCCCCAGCACCGCCGCCATCGGCCTCGGCCTGATGGGCATGTCAGATCTTTACGGCCCCGCCGACGACGCCGAGAGCGACGCCACGATCCAGGCCGCCCTCGACGCCGGAGTGACCCTGCTGGACACCGGCGACTTCTACGGCATGGGCCACAACGAAATGCTGCTGCGCGAGGCGATCCGCGGCCGCCGGCGCGAGAACGCCCAGATCAGCGTGAAGTTCGGCGTCCTGCGCGATGCCCGGGGCGGATGGAACGGCGTGGACACCCGTCCGGTGGCCATCAAGAACTTCCTGGCCTACACCCTCCGGCGCCTCGGCACCGACTACGTGGACATCTACCGGCCGGCCCGCCTGGATCCGTCCGTTCCGGTGGAAGAAACCGTGGGAGCACTGGCCGAGCTCGTGCAGCAGGGCCTGATCCGCCACATCGGCCTCTCGGAGGTCGGCGCCGACACCCTGCGCCGCGCCAACGCCGTCCACCCGGTCTCCGACCTCCAGATCGAGTACTCCCTCCTCTCCCGTGGCATCGAGCAGGACATCCTGCCGGTGGCGCGGGAGCTGGGCATCGGCATCACGGCATACGGCGTGCTGTCCCGCGGCCTGGTTTCCGGCCACTGGCCGGCCGCCGGAACTGGGAACCGGCGCGACTTCCGGGCCCACCTGCCCCGGTTCTCCGGCGAGAACCTGCAGCGGAACCTCGAGCTCGTCGAACGGCTCCGCGAAATCGCGGACCGCAAGGGCGCGACCGTCGCCCAGCTCGCCATCGCCTGGGTCCTCTCCCGCGGCGAGGACATCGTGCCCCTCGTCGGCGCGCGCCACCGCGAGCGGCTCACCGAATCGCTGGGAGCAGCCGAACTGGTCCTCTCCGGCGCGGACCTCGCGGAGATCGAGGCCGCCGTCCCGGCCGACGCCGCCGCGGGCACCCGCTACGACGCAGGCCAGATGGCCATGCTCGACAGCGAACGCCGGTGACCCCTGCCGCCGTCGTCCTGACGGAAGAGCGCATCCTCGACGCCGCGGAAGACGTGCTGCGGCGCTTTGGGCCGGCCAAGGCCACGGTGGTTGACGTCGCGAAGGCCCTGGGCGTCAGCCACGGCAGCGTGTACCGGCACTTCCCCACAAAGGTGGCGCTGCGGGACGCGGTGGCCCGGCGCTGGCTGGACCGCCTCGCGGAGCCGCTGGATCCCGCCCGCGATACGGACGGCCCTGCCGCGGAACGCCTGCTCCGCTGGCTCGAACGCCTCGCGGCCATCAAGCAGGGCATGGCGCTGAACGATCCGGAGCTGTTTGCCACGTTCGGCCAGCTGACCGCCGAGGCGCGGGAAGTGGTGGCGGCCCACGTTGACCACCTGGCCGCAGCGCTCACCGAGATCATTGCCGACGGCGTAAGCAGCGGCGAATTCGCCGTCCCGGATCCGGTGCCGGCCGGCCGCGCCGTCCTGCACGCCACGGCGCGGTTCCACCACCCGCTGCACGCTTCGGAATGGTCGGACCCCGCCATCGGGGCCGAGCTGCGCGAGGTCTGGCGGCTGCTCGTGCGGGGTCTGGCCGCCCGCCCGTAGCCGCCGGATCAGGCGGGGGCGGGCCGGCGGTACGTCATTGACGAGGTACAACGCGAATGACATTGCGGCGTAGACAGACTTGTCTGTGTACGATTGAGCCATGACCTCGCCAGCAGCCACTGCCGCCCCGGCTGCCCGCACCCCCGCCGGGCATGCCAGGGAGAAGATCCTGGCCACTGCCTTCCGGCTCTTCTACGCGCAGGGTTTCCGGGCCGCCGGCATCGACACCATCATCGCCGAGTCCGGCGTCGCGAAAGCCACGTTCTATAAGTACTTTCCGGCCAAGGACGACCTCATGCTGGCCTACCTGGAGAAGGTGGACAGCGTCTGGACCGGGCAGCTGCACGCCGCCGCCGAGGCCGCCGGCGAGGACCCGGCCGCGCAGCTCGTGGGCCTGTTCGATGCCCTGACAGCCGCCTGCCGGCGCGACGGCTACCGCGGTTGCGCTTTCATCAACGCGGCCGCCGAGTCGGCCGCCGGTACCCGGGTCCACGACCGGACCGTGGCCCACAAGCGGCAGATCCGCGCCTGGATCCGGGACCTCGCCGCGCGCGCGGGCGCCCGGGACCCGGACCAGCTCGCCCGCAGCCTGACCCTGGTACTCGACGGCGGCCTGGCAAGCGGGGTGCTCGACGGCGACCCGGCCGCGGCCGCCGCAGCCGGAACTACTGCCGCCCAGCTCGTTGCGGCCAGCCTTAAAACCCCACCTGCCACCAGCTGAAACCCCTTGGAGGTGCCCATGACCGCCCCTGAACCCGGGACTGGCTCGAAGCCCACGCCTGATGCAGTGCAGAACCCGCAGCTGGCCCGCTGGCAACGCTTCCGGAACAGCCGCAACACGGCCCTCGCCAGCGAGCACGGCTGGCTCACGCTGACCTCCTTCCAGTGGCTGGAAGGCGAGCCGGCCGCCGTCGAGCTCGCCCCCGGCCTCTGGTCCACGGACGGCACCGCGGCGTTCCTCACGGCCGCCGCGTCCGACGGCCTGACCCTCGTCGAAACCGGCGAACCCGTGGACGGGACCATCAGCGCTGTGCTCGCCGACGAGGAATCACTGATGTGGGTCCGGTACGGCGGCGACGACGGCCGCCAGGTGGTGGTGGAGCTCGCCATGCGGGCGGACAAGTACGCCATCCGCACCCGCGACTCCCAGTCGCCGGTGTTCACGGAGTTCGATGGCGTGCCCACCTTCGGCTTCCGCCCGGACCTGGTCATCGAGGCCCGGTTCATGCCCTACCCCGAGCCTGTGGATGTCCCGATCGGCACGGCCAACCCGCTCGTGGACGGGGTCCACCGCTCGGTCGGCGAGCTGGTCTTCCGGCTTCCCGGCGCGGACCACGAGATCCACCTGCAGGCCGAGGAGGAGAAGCTCGGCGCCCTGACGGTGACGTTCCACGACGAGACCAACGGGGAAAGTACGGACGAGTGGCGGAAGGTGTCCACCGCAAAACCCCGCCCGGACAATACCGTGGTCCTGGACTTCAACCGGGCCATCAACTACCCCAGCGCCTTCACCCCGTACGGCACCTGCCCCATGCCGGTGCGGAACAACAGCCTGGACGTGAAGATCGAGGCCGGCGAGAAGGAACCCGGCCTCTTCTAAACGGCTCGAAACGGTCTAAACGGTCAAAGCCGTCTTCTAGACGATCGCGGACACCCCGGTGACGGCGCGGCCCGTGATCAGGGTGTTGATCTCGAACGAGCCCTCGTAGGTGTAGATCGCCTCGGCGTCGGAGAAGATCTTGGCCATCCGGTAGTCGGTGACGATCCCGTTGCCGCCCAGCAGGGACCGGCCCATCGCGACGGTTTCGCGCATCCGGGCGCTGACATAGGACTTGGCGAGGGCCACCTGCGGCATGTCCGCGGCGCCGGCGTCCTGCAGCTGGGCGATCCGGACCATCATGCCCATGCTGGCCACGGCGTTGCCGAGCATGGTGACCAGCTGCTGCTGGACCAGTTGGAACTTTGCCAGCGGGCGGCCGAACTGCTGGCGTTCGACGGCGTACTGCCGGGCGACGTCGAACGCCGCGAGCTGCTGCCCCACACCTTGCCAGGCCACCATGATCCGGGAACCGCGCAGGAGTTCGTTGGTGTCCTCGAAGCTGCTGATCCCGGCGAAGCGGTCCGTTTCGGCCACCCGGACGTCGGTTAAGACGATGTCCGCGTTCTGCACCGTGCGCAGGGCAATCTTGTTCTCGATCCGGCTCCGGCTCACGCCCGGCAAGGTGGCGTCGACGATGAAGCCGCGGATGCCGCCGTCGGCCTCGTCCCGGGCCCAGACCAGCATGTAGTCGCAAAACGTGCCGTTGCCGATCCAGCGCTTGGCGCCGTTGAGCACCCAGATGTCGCCGCCGCCGGCCGCGCCGCCGGGGACCCGGCGGGCCCGGGTTTCCATGCCGCCGGCAACGTCCGATCCGTGGTCCGGTTCGGTGAGGGCAAAGGCACCGGTGGTGCGCAGGCTTGCCGCGTCCTCGAGCAGGCGCGCCTTCTGCTCCTCGGAGCCGAAGCCGTAGAGAGACTCCACGAAGAGGTCATGGTGGACCAGGAAGAAGGTGGCGAGCGAGGTGTCCACCCGGGTCATCTCGGCGATGACGATCCCGGCGAACAGGTTGCTGTAGCCGCGCTGGGCCGGGGCGCTGAGCTCCAAGGCGGCCAGCTTGGGCAGGATGTGGGCCGGGAATTCGGCCTTGTTCCACCAGTCCGTGGCGAACGGGGCAACCTCGACGGCCAGGAACTCGCGCAGCTGCGCCAGCTTGGCCCGCTCCGCCGTGCTGAGCAGGGCTTCGTAGTCGAAGAAGTCCGCCGTGGGCAGCCCCGCCACAGAGGGTGCGGCCACTGTCGGTGCGGCCAGGGCCGCCGTGGCGGCCGGCCCTGTCTCGGTCACTTCGGCAGCGGCCATCTCAGACCCGGTCATTTCGGGCCCATGCGGATGGCACCGTCGAGGCGGATTGTCTCGCCGTTGAGCATGGCGTTCTCCACAATGTGCGCGGCGAGGTTCGCGTATTCGGCCGGCCGGCCCAGCCGTGAGGGGTGCGGCACCTGCTGGCCCAGGGAGTCCTGCGCCTCCTGGGGCAGGCCGGCCATCATGGGAGTCTCGAAGATGCCCGGCGCGATGGTGACCACCCGGATCAGCGAGCGCGCGAGTTCGCGGGCAATCGGCAGCGTCATGGCGGCGACGGCGCCCTTGGAGGCGGCGTAGGCGGGCTGGCCGATCTGCCCGTCGAACGCGGCAACGGAGGCGGTGTTGATGATGACGCCACGTTCGGGGCCGCCGAGTTCCGTGGCGGCGGGCTCGGTGGCTGCCATGGCGGCCGCGGCGAGGCGGATCACGTTGAAGGTGCCCACGAGGTTGATCTGGATGACGCGGTTGAAGGCCTCCAGCGGGAGGACGCCGCCGCGGCCCAGGACCTTGCCGGGGGTGGCGATCCCCGCGCAGTTGACCACGATGCGCAGCGGGCCCAATGCTGAGGCGGCGTCGACGGCGGCCTGCACCTGCGCCTCGTCCGTGACGTCGGCCGGGACAAAGACGGCCCTGCGGCCGCCTCCGGCAGCAGCTTCTCCGGCGCCGGCAGCGGCGGATGCGGTCAGTTCGGCGGCAAAGGCGTCCCCGGCGGAACCCGGCAGGTCCACGAGGACCACCGACGCGCCGGCGTCGAACAGGCGCCTGGCCGTGGCCGCTCCGAGACCGGAGGCCCCGCCCGTGATCAGCGCGACAGTACCCTTGATGTCCATCCATCCTCCTTGATGTGGAACCGAACCCCGGCGGCGAAGCCCCGACGCGGCGGCGCCTGCAGAGGCGGCCCGCGGGGAACATTAGTTAGTGAATGTTAACTGGAATGCGGCCAATGCGCACCTTTGGGCCGCACACGCCGAGGGCGCAGTCACAGTCGCGGGCCGGACGGGCTCCCGCGATTACGCTTGAGCCATGACCCGAGCCGACGCCTCCGCCCCCAACTGGTCCTTCCGTGCGGACGAGGCCGCCCGCTCAGTGACCAGGCTCTTCGGGCAGCGGCTCTTTTTCCTCCCCGGGACCCACATCGCCGCGATCCTCCGGCCCTCGGGCCGGCTGAAGAACCTGTCCCGGCCCTGGCACTACTGGTGGCAGGCACACTACCTGGACTGCCTCGTGGACGCCGGCCGCCGGGAACTGGGGCCCCCCGGGCATCCGGGAGCCAAGTTCGACGGCGAGAACCGGCCCAGCGCCGGCCGGCTCGCCTCCCGGCTCGTCACAGGCATCCGGCTGCGCAATTTCCTCACGGTGGTCAACAACTACTACGACGACATGGCCTGGCTGGCCCTTGCCACGCTCCGGCTGGACAAGCTCGCCGAGGACACCCGCAAACACACCGGCCGGGAGCGCAACGCCAAGGTCCTGCAAAGCCTGACCCTGCAGTTCGACTCCGCTTCCACGGACGACCTCGGCGGCGGTACATTCTGGAGCACGAAGCGCGACTTCAAGAACACCCCCGCCACCGCACCCGTGGCCCTCTACTACGCGCGGACCGGCAACCGGACCAAGGCGCAGTCCCTGCTGGACTGGCTGGACGCCAGACTCTACGAGCCCAGACAGGGCCTGTACCGCGACGGCCTCCGGATTTCGGGAACGGGCGAGGCGGTGCTGGAAGAGACCATCTACACCTACAACCAGGGGCCCGTCCTCGGCGCCCTGCTGGAACTCGGGGGCGAGCCCAACCTCGGGCGTGCGGCCGCACTGGTGGACGCCGTGGCGGCCAACCTCACGCAGCCGGCCCCGCTGCTGGGCCGCACCGCCGCGGTGCTGCGCTGCGAGGGAACGGGCGACGGCGGGCTCTTCACGGGGATCCTCGTCCGCTACCTGGCCCTCGCCGCCGTCGACGAACGCCTCCCAGCCGAAACCCGGGCCACGGCGGCGGCGCTCGTGAACGATACGGCGGAGGCCCTCTGGGAGGGCCGCCGGATCCTCCCTCCGAACGACCGCCTCGCGCGCCGCGGCAGCCATCTGGTCTTCTCCGACCGCACCGACGCGCCGGCACGCCGCAGTTACCCGGAAGGCGCCGCCGTCGAGCTCTCCACGCAGCTGCAGGCCTGGATGGTGCTGGAGGCGGCCGCCTCGATCGCGCAGGCGCCCGCCCGATAACCCGGCGACAATTACGTCACGCAATAGTATCGTAATTGATGTGATCCTCATCACTTAAACCAGCCTCAGGTTGGTCGCTTAGGTTTGGCTAACCTACAGTCTTTCTTAGTGAGCATGCCCTAACTTCCCCGCTCACGGGGGGCAGGGCACTACGACGACTTCCTTGTAGAAAGTAGCCCCATGAAGATCCGCACCAACGCGCTGGCGGGCATCGCCCTGGCCGCCACTGCCGCCCTGGGCCTGGCCGCCTGCGGCTCTGGTTCCTCCGCCACGGCCGGCAGCAGCGCAGCCGCCAACGGCTCCGCCGCCGGCGAGATCACGGTCTATAACGCCCAGCACGAATCCCTGACCAAAGAGTGGATCGACGCCTTCACCGCCGAGACCGGCATCAAGGTGACCGTGCGCCAGGGCGACGACACCGAGATGTCCAACCAGATCGTGCAGGAAGGCCAGGCCTCACCGGCGGACGTCTTCCTCACCGAGAACTCCCCCGCCATGGCCCAGGTGGAAAACGCCGGCCTCTTCGCGGATGTGGACAAGGCCACCGTGGACCAGGTTCCCGCCGAATTCCGCCCCTCCACCAACAAGTGGACCGGCATCGCGGCCCGCTCCACCGTGCTGGTCTACGACAAGAACAAGATCAGCGCCGACAAGCTGCCCAAGTCCATGCTGGACCTGGCCAACCCCGAGTGGAAGGGCAAGTGGGCTGCCTCGCCGTCGGGCGCCGACTTCCAGGCGATCGTCTCGGCCCTGCTGGAACTCAAGGGCGAAGCCGCCACTGAGGCCTGGCTCAAGGGCATGAAGGAAAACTCCAAGCCGTACAAGGGCAACAGCACGGCCATGAAGGCCGTCAACGCCGGTGAAGTCGACGCCGCCCTGATCTACCACTACTACTACTACGGCGACCAGGCCAAGACCGGCGAGAACTCCAACAACGTCACGCCGTTCTACTTCAAGAACCAGGACCCGGGCGCCTTCGTCTCCATCTCCGGCGGCGGCGTGCTGAAGTCTGCCAAGAACGCCGCAGCGGCCCAGTCCTTCCTGAAGTTCATCACCGGCAAGAAGGGCCAGGAAGTGCTCCAGAAGGGCACCTCCTTCGAATACGCTGTCGGCTCGGACGTCCCGTCCAACGACAAGCTGGTTCCGCTCAAGGAGTTGCAGGCCCCCACCGTGGATCCCGCCAAACTCAATTCCGCCAAGGTCACCGAGCTGATGACCCAGGCAGGACTGCTGTAGCCGCAGTGACTAACAAGCTGGCGGTCCCAGGTCCCTCTGGGGATTTGACGACTGACACGACGACGGCGGGCAGGGGTAAACGCCCCCGCCCGCCTTTCGGCGTCTCTGTCGTGTCCATCATCGCGGTCCTGATCGCCCTGTTTTCCCTGGTGCCCCTGGCCTACGTGGTCTTCATGACAGCCTCCACCGGCTGGGACACCGCAATGGCCCTGATCTTCCGCCCGCGCGTGGGCGAACTCCTGCTCAACACGGTGCTGCTGACCGTGGTGACGGTGCCGCTGTGCCTCGTCCTGGGCGTCGGCGGCGCGTGGCTCGTCGAACGCACCAGCCTTGTGGGCCGCAAGTGGTGGGCCGTGCTGCTCGCCGCCCCGCTGGCCATCCCCGCCTTCGTCAACAGCTACGCGTGGGTTTCCGCGGTGCCGTCCCTTGGCGGGCTGTGGTCCGGGGTCCTGATCGCCACCCTGTCCTATTTCCCGCTCGTGTACATCCCGGCCGCCGCGACGCTCAGCCGCCTGGACCCGGCGATCGAACAGTCCGCCGCCTCGCTCGGCCTCGGCGCCTGGCGCGCGTTCTTCCGTGTGGTGCTCCCCCAGCTGCGCATCGCCATGACCGGAGGCGGGCTGCTGGTCGCGCTGCACCTGCTGGCCGAATACGGGGCCTTCGCGATGATCCGCTTCGACACCTTCACCACCGCGATCATGGTCCAGTACCAGTCCACGTTCAACGGCACCGCCGGGAACATGCTGGCCAGCGTGCTGGTGTTCCTCTGCCTGATCCTGCTGCTCGTGGAGGTCCGCAGCCGCGGCAGCGCCCGGTACGCCAGGATCGGCTCCGGGGCCCAGGCACGCGCCTTGCGGCTGCCCCTGCACGCCTACCAGCTCCCCGCCCAGCTGTCCCTGATCGCCCTCACCGGGCTGGCGTTCGGGCTGCCGCTGACGTTTGTGCTGCGCTGGATCGTCGCCGGCGGCCCGGAAATCTGGGCTGCCGAGGAATTCATGCCGGCCCTCCTGCAGACCTTGGCCTACGGCCTCGCGGCGGCCGTCGCCACCACCGTGGTCGCGTTCCCCATGGCTTACCTGGCCGTGCGGCGTCCCGGCTGGTTCAGCAAGTCCCTGGAGCTGTCCAACTACATCACCAGCTCCATGCCCGGGATCGTGGTGGGCCTGGCCTTCGTGACCGTGAGCATCCGGATGGTGCCCAGCATGTACCAGACGTCAGCGCTGCTCATCGCGGCCTACGTGCTGCTGTTCCTCCCCCGGGCCCTCGTGAACATCCGCTCGGGGCTGTCCCAGGCACCGAAGGAACTCGACGAGGCCGCCCAGGTGCTCGGCAAGCCGCCGCTGCTGGCCTTCCTGCGCGTGACGCTGCGGCTCACGGCCCCCGCCGCGGCTGGCGGCGCGGCCCTGGTGTTCCTGGGGATTGTCAACGAGCTCACCGCCACCCTCCTGCTCTCGCCCAACGGAACCCGCACCCTCGCCACCGAGTTCTGGAGCAAGAGCAGCGAGATCGACTACGCTGGCGCCGCCCCCTATGCGCTGCTGATGATCCTGATCTCGGCGCCCATGACCTATCTCCTCTTCCAGCAGTCCAAGAAAGTAGCCGGACAGTGACCGATGTTTACCCGTCGCGTGAGGCCCCCTCGCGCCTCCCCGGGCCGCGGGTCGCGGCTTCCGTGGCCACCAGCACCAACAGCCACCTGGAAATCGACGCGGTCACCAAGAACTTTGGGCCCCAGGCCGTCCTCAAGGGAGTCAACCTCTCCGTTGCCAAGGGCGGAACGACGGCGATCGTGGGACCCTCCGGCTCCGGCAAGACCACGCTCCTGCGCCTGATTGCCGGCTTCGAGCACCCGGACACCGGCAGCATCTCGCTCAACGGAAGCAAGGTGGCCGGGGAGAACGCCTGGGTCCCCGCCCACAAGCGGCACGTCGGCTACGTCGCCCAGGACGGCGCCCTGTTCCCGCACCTGACGGTCGGGCAGAACATCTCCTTCGGCCTGGACGCCACCCAACTGCCCGGCGGGCGCCGCGGCGTCAAGGCGCGGGTGGGCGAGCTGCTGGAAATGGTCTCACTGGACCCGGCCATGGCCAAGCGCCGCCCGCACCAGCTCTCCGGCGGCCAACAGCAGCGGGTTGCCCTCGCCCGGGCGCTGGCCCGCAAGCCCGCGCTCATGCTGCTGGACGAGCCCTTCTCCGCCCTGGACGCCGGCCTGCGGGTGGCCACCCGCCGCGCCGTGGCCCAGGTCCTGAAGGACGCCGGCGTCACCACGATCCTCGTCACGCATGACCAGGCCGAGGCGCTGTCCTTCGCCGACCAGGTGGCCGTGATGCGCGGCGGCAAGCTGGCCCAGATCGGCAACCCGTTCGTCGTCTACACGCGCCCGGCTGACCGCGCCACCGCCGAGTTCCTGGGCGACGCCGTGATCCTGGATGCCTGGATGGAAGGCTCCCTGGCCACGTGTTCGCTCGGCGGGATCCCCGTGCGCCGCCCGCCGGCCCAGGGCCGGGTCCAGCTGATGCTGCGGCCCGAGCAGATCCGCATTTCCGAGGACGGCCCCATCCGCGGCACGGTGGTGGACACGGACTACTTCGGCCCCGAAACCACGGTGCGGCTCCAACTCCCCGTCCCGCCGGTCCTTGCCGCCGGCGCCATCCCGGACCACCGCTACCCCGGCGGCGGGGAAATCATCACGATCCGGCACTGGAACGCCTCGATCGCCCGCCCCGGCACGGAGCTGCGGCTTCGCGTGGTGGGCGAAGCTGTCGCCTTTCCGATGGATGAGCAGCCGTAACGTCGGGATTCGGCATCCTGAAGCGTCTGTGCCCGAAGGCTCACCCGCGACGGGTGATTCCAGAGTGACTGGAGCGGTTGTCCGGGCGATGGGTTGACCGGTGATGCCCCGCGCACGAGAATGCGAACCATGAGTGATCATCGCGGCCTTTCCGAGCCGGCTCCGTTCACCGCCGGTGACTTCGCCGATCGGTTGCGGCGAGCAGCCCACGCCGCCCAGGATGCCGGGCTCGACGGCATCCTGGTCACTCCCGGACCGGACCTGCTGTACCTCACCGGGTATGCACCCGTGGCCATCACTGAACGCATCACCATGCTCGTGATCCCCGTCGACGCGGAGCCCGCCATGATCGTTCCGAGGCTCGAGAGGCCCGACGCGGAAGCGGCCGCCGGCGCCTCGAATCTGCGGATCACCGACTGGACCGACGGGAGCGACCCCTACACGGAATCTGCCACGCTGATGGCCGGCACCGGACGTTATGCCGTCTCTGACTCGGCCTGGGCCATGCACCTCCTCGGCCTGCAGCATCGACTGCCCAAGTCGTCCTACGTCTCGATGACGACCGCCCTGCCGATGCTTCGGGCGATCAAGGATGACGACGAGATCGAGCGGCTGGCGGCGGCCGGCGCGGCCGCAGACCAGGCGTATGAGGAGATCGTCACCGTGCGGTTCGCTGGGCGCAGCGAGACCGACGTCGGTTCTGATCTCGCCGACCTGCTTCGCCAGTTCGGTCATTCGCAGGTGGACTTCACCGTCGTCGGTTCGGGTCCGAATGGAGCCAACCCTCACCACGAGATCGGCCCGCGGATCATCGAGGACGGGGACATGGTGGTGCTCGACTTCGGCGGCCTCAAACACGGCTACGGATCAGACACGACGCGGACCGTGCACGTCGGCGAGCCCACCGCCGAGGAGCGCGAGGTTCACGACATCGTCAGACTCGCGCAGCAGGCCGGGTTCGAGGCCGTGCGTCCAGGCGTCGAGTGCCAGGAGATCGATCGCGTGTCCCGGGCGGTGATCACTGAAGCCGGCTACGGCGACTACTTCATTCACCGCGTCGGGCACGGAATCGGGCTGACGACTCACGAGCCGCCGTACATGGTCGAGGGCGAAACCCAGATCCTCCACCCCGGCATGTGCTTCTCGATCGAACCCGGAATCTACCTGCCGGGCAGGTTCGGCGTACGGATCGAGGACATTGTGACGGTCGTTCCCGACGGCGGACGGCGACTCAATCAGACCTCGCACGAGATGAGAATCGTCCACTAGTCAGCCGACCTGGTCCACGATCTGGCGTGGCCTCGGAACGAGACCGCTTCTGAGAGTCCTCAGGAGCGATCTCGTATTGGCCAGGCTGAGCGCCAGTCAGAACCCATGCGACCACCGATGCCGCCGTCAGGCGCGGTTCAGTGTCCATCGGGCAACCTTGATCTAAGTTCTTCTGCATGGGAAGCGATGGCCTGACGCTGGTCTCGGGTGAATCTTCTGGCCTGCATGTCGAGGACTGCCCGGCTGGGCACTTCTCCCACGCCCAACAGTTGACCCACGCGACGGATTGCTTCGTCCAAGTCCTCTGAATCCTCAATCACCTGGAAGACCTCGTCCCGCCGATCCATCGCCTGCACCAGAGCCTCGACGATCATCAACTGCTGTTCCCTCATCTGCCGGTCATGCTCATCCATGCCGCGATTCTTGCACGACCGCAGTCTTGGAGCATTTCCGTCCAGTTTGGGGATCGGCTTACGGGCGCTAGTGCGACACCGAGCGAGTTGTTGAGCTGGCCCCTCAGGTCAGGCCACGGCGGGGACTGGGGGGATGTCGTGTGTCCGGTTGGCGCGGCCCTTGACGAGGAAGATGGCAAGGAGCGCCAGGAGTATATAGGCCCAGTTGAAGAGCCCCGCGAGTGATATCAGTTCTTCCGCCCCAGCTGTGGCTGAGGTGGCGTCGATCCCACCGGTGGCGAGGAACGTTGTGGGGTCTGTGGCGGCATGCAGCAGGATGGCCCACGTGATCCGGCCCGTCGCGCGCATGGAGAGGTACATCATGGCACCGAATCCAAAGGTGTAGACGACGGTAACGGCAACAACCAGGGGGGCCATTCCGGTGAGGAGGTTTCCGCTGTGCAGCAGCGCGAAATACAGGGATGACAAGACAAAGACCAGTCGTTCGCCATAGCCGCCGTTTCGGAGCATGTTCACTACTATTCCTCGCGTGGCGAGTTCTTCAGTGAACCCCACACACAATCCGAAGAACGCCATAACCAGAACAAGCCCGATGGAGTAGGCGGACCAGTTGGTTGCCATCAGCCGTAGGAAGATTGGGATGACGACGAGGAGGACTGCGACCCACATCCAGGCCTTCCCGCGGACGGGTTGGGGACCGAAGATTTCCTTGACCCAGCCGAGAGAGCGAGCGAAGAGAAAGAGGAGTATTCCCGAGAGCAAGATAGGGAGTGCTAAACCTAGGAATGCGCTGAGCGGATCGCTCAGGGGGCTTCCCAGGTCGATGGAGCCCCCAACCAGTGCACCTATTCCCAGCCCGATCAGTTCGTACACGCCCCAATACACGGCGACGATCAGGAGCGCTTTCCACCACGTCCCCCGGTTCCAAAACCGGACCCACGTAGAACTGTTATTTTCCATGATTAGAACTTCCCTCCCCGTTCGTTCCCCCACTTAGTCGGGCCACCACGCTAAGAATAAGCGATCGAGCGGAAGCGAAAAGTTCTCTCTGATGTTCGGCAAATCATCTTTGGCCACCATGGCAACGTGACGAAGAGCGACCGCCAAGATGGTTCTGATGAACCCGATGGAAGCGTCCCGTAGGTCGGACACACGACGAAGCTAATCGGCTACGCACGCGTTTCGACGCGGCCGCAGTCCACAGCCCGGCAGCCCGGCAGCCGGCGGCCGACGCCATGACCTCCTAGGCGGTCGGCAGCGGGCTGTGGCGCATTGAGACCGCCCAGTGCCCGGCATAGGGTAGGCGGATGACTGTTCAGCCCGGCCTGCACCGCCAACTCTGCTCCGTTGCCGCCCCCACCCAGCTGTGGCTCGATCCTGACGGCCGCCTGGCCGGCGAGGTCAAACCGCCCGGAGCCGGTGACTCCGCTGATCCGGCCGGGTTCACCGGGCTGCTCCACGGCGACACCCGGATGCTCTGCCGGGCGCTCGTGCGCGTCAACGGACTGGAACCCGAACCGGCCACCGTCGAGGCCGAGCCCGGCGGCGTCCTGCGCGTCCGGGGCCTGGTCCGGGGCATCCCGGGACCCACGGAGGATCCCGCCGTCGAGCTCCTCCAGACCTGGACAGTGACGCCGGGCGTGGTGCGGCACACCCTGCAGCTGCGCACCTCGCTGGATTCCCTCGACGTCGAAATCGACGTAGCCCTCGCGGCCGACTTCACCGACATGGCCCAGATCCGCCTCAGCCGCTTCCGTGACCCGTCCGCGCCGGTCTCTGCCGATGAGTCCACGCTGCGCTGGCAGGAGGGTGGCAAGACCCTGGCGGTCGCGGCCCCCGGCGCCGTCACCCCGGAAGGCCACCTCGCCTGGCGCGGAACCCTGGGCCGGGGCCGGCCGTTCGAGGCCGAATGGCAGGCCGTCCTCACCGATGACGATGACGCCGTGGTGGCTGCCCGCCCGCCCGCGGCCCGGCATCCGCGGACCGGACCGGCCGGGGCCCTGGGCCTGCTCCTGGATAACTCCCTCGATGACGTGGCCGGGCTCCGCCTGGCCACCCGCCAGCTGCCGGACGCCCCGTTCATCGCCGCCGGGGCGCCCTGGTACTTCACGCTGTTCGGACGGGATTCGCTGTGGGCTGCGCGGCTGCTGCTGCCTCTGGACACCGGCGCGGACAACGGGCTGGCGGCGGGCACCCTGCGCGCGCTGGCTGCTTTCCAGGGCACCCGGACGGACGCGGCGGCCGCCGAGGAACCCGGCAAGATCCTGCACGAACTGCGGTCCAAAGAACTGGTTCTTGAAAGCCAGAACCTGCGCCTGCCGCCGGTGTACTTCGGGGCGGTGGATTCCACCCCGTTGTGGCTTTGCCTGCTCGGGGAACTCTGGCGCACCGGCCGGGACGAGGACGCCGTGCGGTCGCTGCTGCCGAACGCGGCACGCGCCGCGGAGTGGCTGCTCGCCGCCGGCTCCCCGGTAGACGGCGCAGCGGACGGCGCAGCCGGCAACGGCGGGTTCCTCAGCTACCGTGACTCCACGGGCCACGGCCTGAGCAACCAGGGCTGGAAGGATTCCCGGGACGCCATGCAGTTCCGCGACGGCCGGCAGGCCGAGGGGCCCATCGCCCTGTCCGAGGTGCAGGGCTACGCGTACCAGGCAGCCATGGGGACGGCGGAACTGTTCGACGCGTTCGGGGAACCGGGCGCTCAGGCGCTGCGCGACTTCGCCGCGGCCCTGCGGCTCAGGTTCCGGGAGCGCTTCTGGGTTGAGGACGACGGTGGGCCGTTCCCGGCAATGGCCCTGGACGGGCACGGGGTCCCCCTGGACATCCCGGGCTCGAACATGGGACATCTGCTGGGCACGGGCATCCTGGACGCGGCCGAAGCCCGGATCGTCGCGGACCGGCTGGTGAGCCCCGAGCTGTTCTCCGGCTACGGCGTGCACACGATTTCGCGGCGGGCCGCAGGGTTTTGGCCCTTCAGCTACCACTGCGGCTCGGTCTGGAGCCACGACACCGCCATCGCGATCCGCGGCCTCCTGGCCGACGGTTTCGTCGCAGAGGCACGCACCCTCGCCGACGGCCTGATCGCGGCGGCGGCCTCCTTCGGGCACCGGTTGCCGGAGGTGTTCGCCGGGGTGCGGGCCGAGGACTCGAGCGTCGCGGTACCGTATCCGGCGTCGTGCCACCCGCAGGCGTGGTCCTCAGCCTCGGCGGTGGTGATCGCCCAGGCGATGGGCGTCGGACTCTGACGGTCCCGCCTCCACTGGGTGTTGCCCGGACGGGGCCGCGGCGGCGCGCAGCCCGTCGGCCAGGATAACGATCCCGGTAACGGCGAGCGCCAGGCCCATGGAGGCGAGCACGTCCGTCAGCCAGTGGTACCCCAGGTACAGGCGGCTGAAGGCAACCACCAGTGTCCCGGCAGCCGCTGCCGCGAAGCCGAGCACCGACGTCGTCCGTTTGCCCGTCCGCGTGCCGCGGGCCGCCAGCAGCAGGTAGCTGAGGACGCACAGGAAGACGCCGGCCCCGAAGGTATGGCCGGAGGGAAAGGACAGGGCGTCGTCCGGTCCCAGCATGAAGCCGCTGGCGGCGGGCCGGCTCCGGCCGACGTCGTGCTTCACCAGCGTGGACACCGCGAAGGTCGCCGCCATGGCGCCGACCAGCAGGGCGGGACGCCAGACTTCACGCTTGAAGACCGCCCAGGCCAGAGCCACGGCGCAGCCGATCACCGTCATCCACAGCGGCGACGTCACCGTGGTCACGGCCGCCAGGATGGCGGTGGCCAGTGGGGTCCGGGACGCCACGATTCCGTCGTGCACGGGCCCGTCCAGGTCAGCCACGCCGCTGTTCGACTGCACGGCGGCGAGCACGGTCCAGAAGATCGTCTCGCCCGCAATTAACAGGCCCGCAGCCACGAAGAAGAGCCGCTGCTGGGACGGCAGCGGCAGGCGGGCAGGGGGTCGCGGGGCACGCTGGGCAAGGAGCATTCGCCCAATCCTGCCAGAGGCAACTCCCCGCAGCCAGCAAGGGCGCTGGGAATTCTCTGGGATGCGCGGCGGGCGAGCGCTACGGTTCCGGGGGACGCCTGGTCTGCGGGTAGGGCGTGTCGAACCTGGCCAGCATCTCCACGAACCCGGCGATCTTCCGCTCCCGGGTCGAGGCCTGCTTGACCGAGTTGGTGCGGTAGATCAGGGCATACCGGTTCACGGACGTCAGGACCTCGAACATCGCCTGCGCCCGCGGCTCCGCCGCGATGGCGGCGGCGAGGTCATCCGGGACCTCCGCCGTCGCCGCGCCCGAATAGGCGGCCTCCCAGCGCCCGTCCGCCTTGGCGGCGGCGACGGCCGCCTGCCCGGCGGGGGCCATCCGCCCCGCCGCCTCCAGGCGGTCAATCCGCTCCACGTTCCGGGCCGACCACACGCTCTTGGGTCCCCGCCGGGTCATCCGCTGGAACGAGCTTTCCTCGTCCCGGCGCCGCCCCTGCCCGTCGATCCAGCCGAAACACAGTGCCTCCTGCAGCGCTGCTTCGTAGTCCAGCTCCGTCACCGATCCGCCCTTCTTGTGCAGCACGAGCCACACCCCGGGACTCTGCGCGTGGTGCTGCTCCAGCCAGGCGCGCCACTCGGCGGCGTCCTTCACCAGCAGTTCCTCCAGTTCAACAGCCATGGCCCCATTGTGCCCTGCCGTGCTGACCGGAGGGGTGCTTTGGTGGCACCATGTCAGGAGGAGCCAAAAACCGTCCCTCGCAAGGAGATCCCATGCTGCGCGTCCGCCCGATCCACTACACCTCCCGCATGGACCAGTGGGAGGGCCTGCTGTCCGCCCTCGGCATGGTGCGCACAGTCGACGACGGCGACTGGCAGGAGTTCGACGCCGGCTCGGGCCGCCTCGCGCTGCACCGGGTCCCGGCGGGTGCAGCGCTGGACGGAACCGTGCCGGACTCAGGCCCGCTGGACGGCAGGACGGACTTCGGCGTCGAGGTCGGAGACCTGGCAGAATTCGCGCGCCGCACCAATCTGGCCGGCGCGGAGGACGGGACCACCCCGGCCGAGCTGGTCAGCGCCCGCCACGGCGATACCTGCCGCATCACGGGCGCGGACGGGTTCGCTTTCTTCGCGGACAAGGCAGCCCACGGCGCACAGTGCGCGGACGCCGACCCGGCCCTCGCCGTCGTCGAAGTCTGGTTCACGCCGGACGCGGCCGCCGCCGAGCAAACCCTGCGGAACATGGGCGCCCGGCTGCGGCCTGCCCCGGACGACGACGAAACCGCGGATTTCACGGCGAAGAACGGCGGCGTGCTGATGGTCCGGCCCGCCAGCGGCGCGGCCCGGACCGGCCTGGGGTTTGAATACACCGGCGACCTCGCCGGCCTGCGGGACCGTCTGGCGGCCGCCGGCCACCGGGTCAGCCTGACGGAAGAGGCCTTCGGGCGGACCCTGCACGTGGCCAACCCGGACGCCGCCGACCTGCCGGAGAACCCCCACGGGGCGATGCTCTGGATCTCGCAGAAGCCCGAAGGCGCCTGAGACGGTCCCCGCTGCGTCCGCGGCGGACCTGTGGAATCCAGCGCTTCGTGGCCGCGTTCTGTGATCGCTTGGTTTCGCACAACCGGGCTGTCTTGCATCGCATAGGTTATGAGGCGCTGGGGTTGCTAGACACTTCCGACGAAGCAACTGCGAATCCGGTTTGTCCGACAGAACGTCAACGTAGCGCTTGGTGCCTGAGGTGACAGTCTTTTAGATCGGGAGGTGATCCACAATGACCCCCACCAGAACTTTTCCGTTGGATACCGCGAAATAGATGCGATTGACGTCCGGTCGTAGTTTGGTGTGCCATTCGCAGCGCACTTGGCCACCGTCGAACTGAAAATCCCTACTGCGCATTGCTTTCTTATCTTTATGAGTCTTCGGACCCTCGGGCGAGCTCGTGACACCTCTTGCTCCTAAGGCTGCTTGACGGCCGTCCGTAGACAGGGTGTGCGCCCAAGTGACGGCCGCAAAGTCATTGAGCACAGCCAGGTGATCGATAATGGAGGTCGTAATTTCCTCTGGTGCCCCAACTAGTGTCCTCAATCGCTTCCAAGCATCTGAAGAGAACTCAATGGCCGGGAACATTTTTGACGCGAAGGCCTCCAGCTGCGTCGGGTCCGCTGAGTGTTCGTCTCTATATGCTTGGCGCCACACCCTTGCCAGCTCGTCTGACTTCGATTCCGACTCGACTGGGGTGTACAAGTGCGACAGCCTCGCCGCATCGCATGCTGAACAATTGCCGAGCTCATTGCCGGGCCAGCAGGCTTCGATCGTGCTCATCGCGACGCGACCATCTGGGCCAACCGCTCGCAGGTCGTCGACGAGCCTCTGCAGGTTGTCTGAGGCTCCCGACTGCGGTTCATAGTGCGCGCTCAAATGCTCCTCGCATACTTCCCGCGGTGTGGGGGAAGGGGTGAATCCTCGCGAGGTGTATTTGCTCAGAATCGTCCAGAAATCACCGGTTGGAAGGTGATCGACTTTGGGCGGGGTATGTGCAAGCTCGCTGAGCGCTTGCAGTGTGGACGGACCTACTCGAGGCCCCCTGTCACCCGCCCACTCGTGCATGCGTTGCCAAAACTGCAGCTGCACTGCACTAGCAGCCGAGGGAACCACAAGTTCGGGATCGAATAGGCGGATTGGACTACTGGGCACTTGTGGTTCCCGTAGACCGTTGAATGTTGGCTTTCAAGATGGCGCGGATATCTTCTTCCGCGGCAGATAGGAAGCCCTCAGGCCACTCGCTTAGATCCCCAAATTCGCTAATCTCGAGGATTCGAGCGCTGGATCCACCGTTGCTGGGCTCAACGAACGTGATGTCGATGTCAGCTACATTGAACTTTCCCTCGGCGGCCCGCCTGCGAATTCGGGTAATGAATGATTCGCTGTGCGTTTCGATGATCAATGTCAGATCGGGACGGGCGTTAAGCATGAAGTCTGCCAGCCTGGCTTGCACTGAGGGGTGCAAATGAAGCTCGGGTTGTTCCACGATGAAAATTGCGCCGTGCGGAGAAGTCAGCAATCCCACGAGTAGGGGAAGTGCCTGGCTCACGCCAACGCCTACAGACGTCAAATCCCTTACCTGACCGTTGACGCGAAGATCCAGTCCGACCCCGAGCTTGCCGTGGCCGCGGGCAGCTACTGCATCACCGATGTCCAAGTACGTCAGCCATTCGTTGACAGCCTGTGACAGCGGGGCGATTTTCGTTGCCGAACCCGGGGGCGCATATTGTACGAAGGACGAGTTCGATCGTGACAGGACTGCGGCGCTGTATTCGCCTCTAGTCCCCACCGGCAGGCCGCGCGCCAGCTCGTTCCAGTGGTTCCAGACAACGCGAGGTTCATCTCTGAGAGGTCCAAGGTACTGGACACGATCCGCGACCGTATCGAGCGTCGCGCTCAGAGAGTTGAGTGCTTCGTACGTGGTGCCGAGCACGTCTGCGAGTTGGCTTTCAAGCAGTCCTAGCATAGGACCGTAGGCTCGCGTCGAACGCCTTAGAGGCAGCACAACATACGGACGCTGTCGCCTGGCGTCCACGGCACGTTCGATCAAAGCCTGGCGCTCGTCTCCGTCCAATTTGTCCCACGCGATTTCGAAAGCAAAGGGGTTGCCTGAGCGCGCCTCGGAAAATTGCCCACGACGCGATCCGTTTCGCTCGTCTCGCTCTGAGATTAAATGAACGAACTCTCTAATGAAGGCTGCTCCACCGATGCGAGCGGTGGCTGCCGATGCCGCATTAGTAGAAGCATTTTCCCGCCCATGTAGGAGAGCCTCAAGGAGAGCGCGATAACGAGTCGCGACATCGTCAGGCTTTATCAATTGCACAACCGCGACTGGGCGTAGACCCTTGACCACGACGTAGGTGCGAAGCTGTCGCCGCTCGCTATGAAGGAGAGATTTCACATGAAGGACGTCTCGGGGACCCATCTCACTAGTAACCTGCATGGCGAGAGCGACATCACTTGCGCGGGAGTTCTCTCGTCCCATCTCGAACCAGGGCTTGTCGTGGCTGGGAGAACCAATCTTCACGCGCCGCGTTCGCAGCGATGAACGATCTTCGGCCGGAACTAGATCAAAAACCGCTTGGGCCGCCTCCCCATCTGCCCCCTCCTCCGAAGTGCCACTTTCCAACCCGATAGCCAGCTCGATAGCACCGCTTTCAGCGCCCTCCCTTACGAGATCTTGTGCATCACCGAGCCGCACTAATGGTCCGTTCAGCACCACCTGATTCTCACCCTGAAGACTTTGCGCAGTAAGCAGCAACGACTGGATGACGGAAGATTTCCCGCTGCTATTTATTCCAGTGAGGACTGTGGCCTTGCCCTTCCGAATATCAAGCTCAGCAGTTTTTAGGCCTTTGAAATCTCTAACTCTCCACAACATGCGTTGATCATCTCAGATATCGGCCTTTCGCCGTACTCAAACCACATGCGTAATTTGCTCGGATAGCGCTTCGGCCACTTCGAGACGTCTCGTCGGCCCGGCCATTAATGCGGCGGCAATGCCTAATTTCGCCGAATGGTGGGGGTTCATCCGCGGCCGGAGATTCCCGTAACTATGTCTCGAAACCTTCTGATGGAATCGCTGTATTCACTGTTAATTAGGAGACAAATCGGAGCAGCACCTGACGAAGCTGATCCGGCTACGCACGCGTTTCGACGCGGCAGCAGTCCACCGACCGGCAGCAGGCCGTCCTCACCGTCTCGACCAGCAAACGCAGAGAAGCCGGAAAGGACTTTGGCGGCCGACCCCGCCCGGTCACCGACAGTCAGGTTCGATGCACTGTCCGCTTGGTCGAAGGCGGTGAACCCGATGCGCAGGTTGCCCGCGATCTCGGAATGTCCCGAGGAGCGATTTATAGATGGTCGCGAGCACTCACGGACTCGCCGCGTCGCGTCCTTCCGGAAGGCGACACCCAGCGATCACAGAACACGGCCAACGAGCGATCAAACCCCCGGAGGAACCTCCGGGTCCGCGGTCAGTCCTCCAGCGCCCCGTTGCAGAGCCGGTTCACTACCTCGGTGAGCATCGCCAGGCCCGCCACGATGTCCTCGTCCGTGGTGTATTCGTGCTCGTTGTGGGAGATCCCGTCCACACTGGGCACAAACAGCATCACCGTCGGGACCAGGTCCTTCATGTTGGTCGAATCGTGCCCGGCCAGGGTCATGACCTGCTTGTTCGCAAGGCCCAGGTCCGCCGCCACCTTGGCCGCGAGTTCCACGCCTTCGGGCTGGTAGGGGGTCACGGGCCAGGTGTGGGCGTGGTTGCGCTCCACCGTGACGTTTGCCAGCCTCTCGATCCCGGCGATGCGCTCGTCCAGCAGGGCGTCGGCCTCGGCTAGGACAGCTTCATCGGCGCTGCGCAGGTCCAGCAGCAGGCTCACCCGGGACGGCACCACGACGGGCGAGTTGGGGTAGACATTCAGTTGCCCCACGGACGTGTGCAGCACGCCGGGGAAGGTGTCGGTGAGTTCCCGGGCGGCGACCACCATCATGGACGCACCCAGCAGCGCGTCCTTCCGGTCCGCGATCACGGTGGATCCGGTGTGGGCCTGCTCGCCGTGGACCACGAACTCGTACTTGTTGGCCGCCCAGTTGGAGTTCACCAGGCCGATGGTGATGCCTTCGCGTTCCATGCTCCGGCCCTGTTCAATGTGGATTTCGGCGCAGTACGCGGCTTCGGGGCCCTCGTAACTGCCCCGGCAGCCGATCGCGTCCAGGGCCTCGCGGACCGTGACTCCGGCCGCGTCCTTGGTGGCCAGCGCGGTTTCGAGTTCGAGCTTTCCGGTGTAGACGGAGGAACCCATCATGGACGGCTTGAAGCGTGAGCCCTCCTCGTTGAACCAGTTGACCACCGCGATGTTGAAACGGGGCTGCCCGGCGTCCCCGGCCGCGGCCCACTGCTCCACGAGGCGGAACGCCGCGTGGGCTGCGGCAAGCACGCCGTACGCGCCGTCGTAGCGTCCCGCCGTCGGCTGGGAATCCATGTGGGAGCCCACCACGACGAAGGGAGCGCCCGGCACGGCCTCGTACAGGCCCCACTGGTTGCCGGTCCGGTCGAACTGGACGGTGAAGCCGTTGGCCTCCAGCAGGCCGGTGAGCCACTGTCGCTGCTGGCCGTCCGGCACGCTGGCAGCTTGGCGGTCCACGCCGCCGTTCTCGGTAGCACCGAATTCGCTCATGGTGTGGAAGTCCCGCACAAACGCGGCGTCGCGGGTGCTGAAAGTGGTGTGAGTGGTCACGGTTTTCCCCTATGAACGGTTGGTAGCTGGGTTGAAGAATGGACCGGTTGCGGCCGGACGGGCCGCAACCGGGGTCATGATGCCGGCGGTCCGGAACGTAAAGTCCCCCCCGACGGCGGTGGCCAGCACCTGGAGCCCGGCGATGCTGGCCGCGGTGAGCGGGGACCCGGACAGGACGGTGAAATCGGCGAGCTTGCCTACGGTCAGCGAGCCTTTGACACCGGAGGCGCCGGTGGCTGCGGCGGCTCCGGTGGTATACGCCGCCAGGGCCTGGAGCGGGCTCAGCCGCTCGTCCGGGTTCCCGAAAACGGCCCCAGAGGCGGTGCGCCGGTCCACGAACGCCTGCATGCCGCGGAGCACGTTTCCGTCGGCCACGGGGCGGTCGGAGCTGCCGGCGAGTGTCACACCGGCGGACAGGAACGACGCCGCCCGGTAGGCCCAACCGAGCCGTTCCGGGCCGAGGGACAGCGTCATGCCGTCCCCGCCGTCGGCGAAGAAGCTCGCCTGCGGGGTGACGGCGATGTCCGCGGCGGCCAGCCGTTGCAGCTGTTCCGGCCGGGTCATCGAGGCGTGTTCGATCCTGTTGGGCACAGCCCGGGGGCCGTATTTGGTGGCGCAGCCGGTGATGATGTCGATCGCGAGGTCAACGGCGCGGTCGCCGATGGCGTGCGCCGCGATCGACCAGCCGGCCGCGTAGGCGGCCTCGATCTTTGCCCGCAGCGCGTCCGGTTCGGCCTGGAAGTAGCCGGTGTTGCCGGTGTTGTCCGTCCCGCCGTGGCTGCAGTAGTCATGGCTGACCGCGGCCGTTTCGCCGAGCAGTGACCCGTCCAGGAACACCTTCGCCGGGCCCAGGGACAGGAAATCGCCGCCGAAGCCGCTGGCGATGCCCAGATCCAGTCCGGCCGGCGTGGTGCCCGGCGGGTGCTGCCCGCCGAGCGGGTGGAGCACATCCAGAACGGGCATCAGCTGCGCCCGGGCGTGGAGCCTGCCCGCGGAGGCCGCCCGCTGGTAGGCGGCCAGCTCCACGGGGCTGTGGCCGATCCAGCCGCCGCCGATCCCGGCCTCGGTGAAGCTCGTGATGCCCTCCGCGGCGTAGTAGGTGGTGGCCCGGTCCAGTGCGGCTTCGATCGCCTCGGACGAGTACGGCAGGATCAACTGCTGGATCAGCTGCTGCGCGGTTTCCTGGACCAGCCCGGTGGGGCGGCCGTCGGCGTCGCGGACAATGACGCCGCCGTCGGGGTCCGGAAACGACGCCGGTTCGGCGCCGGCCAGCCGGAGGGCGGCCGTGTTGACGACGGCCATGTGCCCGGAGTTGTGCCGCATGAACAGCGGCCGGTTTCCCGTGATCCGGTCCAAAACGGTGATGTCCGGGAACTCGCCGCCGTGCTGCTGCTGGCTGAAGCCGGTGGCCAGCAGCCAGTCCGGCGCCGGTCCGGTCCCGGGTTCTGGCCCTGCCTCAGACTCTGGCCCTGCCTCAGGCTGCGCGCTGTCTGCCGCCATGCCGGCCTCCAGCAGGGCGTAGAGCTGGTGCAGGCCGCGCGCGGCGGAGACGTCCAGTTCGCCCAGGCCGAGCCCGAACCAGGTGGTGTGGCAGTGGGCGTCGATGAAGCCGGGGGTCACGGTGGCGCCGCCGAGGTCCAGGACTTCGGCCGCGTCCAGGCCGGCCAGGTCGTCGTCGAGGCCCACAATCCGGCCCTGCCAGATGCCCAGCGAGGTGGCATGCGGGCGGCGCTCATCCATGGTGATGATGTCCGCGTTGCGCAGCAGCAGATCGAGTTTCAAGGGTTACCTACGTGGTTCTTTAGCGGTGGGAGGTGGTGACTGACTTGATGCGGGTGTAGTCCTCCAGGCCAAAGACGGAGAGGTCCTTGCCGGTCCCGGAGTGCTTGAAACCGCCGTGCGGCGCCTCGGCGGGGATCACCTGGTGGCAGTTGATCCAGACGGCGCCGAAGTCCAGCTCGTTCGAGACCCGCGTGACCACTCCGTGGTTGTTGGACCAGACGCTGGAGGCCAGCGCGTACTTGGTCCCGTTGGCCAGCTCCAAGGCTTCGGCCTCGTCCCGGAAGGGCTGGATGGTGACGACGGGTCCGAAGATTTCCTCGCAGACCACCTCGTCGGCCTGGAACACCCCGTCGATCACGGTGGGTTCGAAGTGGAAGCCGGCGCCCGTCCGCTTGCCGCCGGCCAGGACCCTGGCGTTCGCGGGCAGCCGGGACATGAAGCCTTCCACCCGGTCCAGCTGGGCGGCGCTGTTCAGCGGGCCCAGGTCCGCGGCGTCGCCGCCCACCTGCAGCGCTGCGGCTGCCGCGGCGAGCGCGGCACCGAACTCCTGGTGGATGGAGTCCTCGACGAGCACACGGGTCACGGCGGTGCAGTCCTGCCCGGCGTTGAAGAACGCACCGAGCGCGATCTCCCTGGCCGCCACGTCAATGTCGGTGTCGGCGAAAACGATCGCCGGTGCCTTGCCGCCGAGTTCCAGATGGACGTCCTTGAGGGTCTTCGACGCCGCGGACATCACCTGAGCCCCGGCCCTGGTGGAGCCGGTGATAGACACCATTTCCGGGATCTCGTGATCCACCATGGCGGCACCGGTCCCCCGGCCACCGCAGATGACGTTGACGACGCCGGCGGGGTAGGCCTCCTGCGCCAGTTCGCCCAGCACCAGGGTGGACCAAGGCGTGGTGTCGGCCGGTTTCAGGACCAGCGTGTTGCCGGCGGCGAGCGCCGGTCCGATCTTCCAGATGGCCATCATGAACGGGTAGTTCCACGGGGTGATCTGGGCGACCACGCCGAGGGGTTCACGCCGGACGGTGGAGGAAAAGCCGCGGACGTATTCGGTCTGGGCGGTCCCGGACACAACGCGGCAGGCGCCGGCGAAGAAGCGCAGCTGGTCGGCGCCGCGGAGGATCTCGATCTCGCGGGTGATCTGGCGCGGCTTGCCGGTGCAGGCTACCTCGGCGTCCAGGAGCCTGTCGACGTTGGCCTCGATGAGGTCGGCGAGTTTGAGCATCATGGCCTGGCGTTCGGCGGGGGTGGTCCGCTTGTAGCTCTGGAAGGCGGTGTGGGCGGCCTGGAAGGCGCGGTCCACGGTGGCGGCGTCGCTGTCCGGGGCGGTGCCGAGCTGGACTCCGGTGGCGGGGTCGAAGAACGGCAGGGTGGCCGCGTCCGAACCGTCGGCGGCGCTGCCGGGGACGATCTCACCGTTGATGATGTTGTGCAGGGTGATCATGACGGGCTCCGGTCAGTTGCTGGCGGTCTTGGGTGAGCGGGTGGTGGGGTCCTGCGGGAGGTGCAGGACCGCGGGCAGCCCGGAGTCGACGGCACGGCGGAAAGCGGCGCCGAAGTCCTCTGCCTTCTCCACGCGTTCGCCGTAGCCGCCGTAGGACCGGGCCAGCGCGGCGAAGTCCGGGTTGGTCATGTGCGTGCCCGAGGGCCGGCCCGGGTAGTGGCCTTCCTGGTGCTCACGGATCGTGGCGAAGATGCCGTTGTCCACCACGAGGGCGATGAACTTCCCGCCGTGGCCCATGGCCGTGGCCATTTCCTGGCCGTTCATCATGAAGCAGCCGTCACCGGCCACGGAAATCACCTGGCGGCCGGGGTAGGCCAGGGAGGCAGCCACCGCCGCCGGGATCCCCATGCCCATGGCCCCGTTGCGGGGTGCGGCGAGCGAGTTCGCGGTGTTGTGCTTCAGGTAGCGGGCCGGCCACAGCGAGTGGTTCCCGGCCCCGTAGGTGATGACGGCGTCGTCGTCCATTTCCTGTTTGAGGATTTCCATGACGACGTCGAGGTCCACATATTCCGAGTCCATTCCGTTCCCGCTGTCCGGCTGCGCGGTGGAGAACTTCTCGTAGTCGGCGCGGGCCCCGGCCAGCCAGCCGGCCTCGGGATCCGCCGCGGAATCCGTGGCGGCGAGTGCGGTGGCGAAGGACGAGACGTGGGCCGGAATGTGCTGGTCCAGCCGGCCGAAGTGGCCCAGCAGATCGGCGCCGGGGTGGACGACGACGGTGACGGCATCCAGTCCGCGCTTGTAGCCGTCGGAGAGCACGTCGGCGCGGACGCAGCCGACGAAGACCAGCAGGTCGGCCTCGTCGAGGCGGCGGGCGTTGGCGTCGCTGCGGGCGTAGCCGAGGTAGCCGGCGTAGGCGTCGCTGTTGTGCGGGACGGCGTCGTAGGCGCGGAAGTCTGCGAGCACCGGGACGCCGTGGCGTGAGGCCCAGCCGGCCAGCGCGTCGGAGGCTCCCTGGTCCCAGCCTTCGCCGCCCACCACGATCAGGGGCTTCCTGGACGCGGCCAGGCGCGTCTCGAGGCCGGCGAGATCGGCTGCTGCAGGTTCAGTCCGGGCGACTGTCCGGGGCTCCACCGTGGCCGATTCGATGGAGTGGACCAGCACGTCTTCGGGCAGGCCGATCACCACGGGTCCCGGCCGGCCGCTGAGTGCTGTGAAGATGGCGTCGTCCACCACGCGGGCGGCGGAGGCGGCGTCGTCGAGCGTCACGACTTTCTTGGCGGTGCTGCCGAACCAGGCGTTGATGTCGAATTCCTGGAACGACTCCCGGCCGCGGTCCGCGACCGGGATGAGGCCCACGAACAGGATCATCGGGGTGGCGTCCTGGTATGCGGTGTGGATGGCGATGAAGGCGTTGGCCGCGCCCGGACCTCGGGTCACCATGGCCACGCCCGGAAGCTCCGTGAGCCGGCCTTCGGCGAGGGCCATGAATCCGGCGCCGCCCTCGTGGCGGGTCACCACCGTTTCAATGGAGGATCCGTGCAGGCCGTCCAGCACGTCCAGGAAGCTCTCCCCGGGGACGCCGTAGACGCGCTGGATACCGGCTCGTTCCAGCTGGGCAACAATCAGGTGCCCGGCGGTGGTTGTTGTGCTCAATGCTTCATTCCCTTTTCTTCGATGCTCAGTGCGGGGAGGAAAATGCCGGACAGCGCGGTCAGCGCGGAAACCACCAGCAAGATGACGGCGCCGGGCCAGAACGAGTTGCCGTTGGCGGCCACGAGGGCCGTGGCGATCAGCGGCACGAAGCCGGAGATGACGCCGGCGCTGTTGGAGGTGATGGCGACGCCGGTGTACCGGACCTTTGTGGCGAAGAGTGCGGTCAGGGCCGTTCCGGACACCGCGTAAGGGATGGACAGGGTGCACACGCCGATGATCATGGCGATGATGACCAGGGCGGGGTTGGCGGTGTCGATGGCCAGGAAGACCGGCACGGCGATGACGGCGGAGGCGATGCCGCCCCAGAGGATGACCTTGCTGGCGCCGTATTTCTCGCCCATGCGGCCGGCCCAGATCAGGGCGAAGATTTCGAAGACGGCGGCCAGCAGCGAGCCGAGCAGCAGCGTTTCGTAGGGCATCTTGAGCACCTTGGTGCCATAGAAGACCACGAAGCTGGTGATGAGGTAGAAACCGCCGATACCCAGCAGCGCGGAGCACATGCCCACCAGGATCTGGCGCCAGCTCTTCGTCAGGACTCCGCGGATGGGTGCGTGCTCGGTCTCGCCGGACTCCATGAGGGCTTCGAATTCCGGGGATTCGCTGAGCTTGCTGCGGATCCACATCGAAACGGCCAGCAGCGGGATCGCCGCGATGAACGGGATGCGCCAGCCCCACGCGTCGAAGTTGGCCTGGCCCACCAGGTAGAGCATTCCGAAGAACCCGCCGGAGGACAGGATGGTGCCGATCGGCGAGCCGAGCTGCGGGAGGGCTGCGTAGCGGGCGCGTTTGGCGACCGGGGCGTTTTCGACGGCGATAATGACGGCGCCGCTCCACTCGCCGCCGACGGCGAGGCCCTGCAGGATGCGCAGCGCGACCAGCAGGATGGGGGCCGCGACGCCGATCGTCATGTAGTTCGGCAGCAGGCCGATGAGCCCGGTCACGAGGCCGATACCCACGATGGTGACCATCAGGATCTTCTTGCGCCCCACATTGTCGCCCAGGGCACCGAAGATGAAGCCGCCGATCGGGCGGGCCACGAAGCCCACGGCCAGGGTGGCGAAGGAGCTCATGGCCGAGACGAAGGGGTCCTGGGACACGAAGTACTGGGCGTTGAACACGAGCGCCGCGGCGGTGGTGAACAGGAAGAAGTCGTACCACTCCAGCGCTGTGCCGACGAGGGCCGCGAGGGCGACTTTCTTGGCCACGCTCTCATCGACAACCCCGGGCAACTGCGGACTGGCGGTGGTAGTGGCGTTGCTTGCGCTGCTTGCCATGATTACTCCAAAGAAATGTGACGGGTCTTGACGGTGGCCCTGTGCGGTCACCCCCATCCGGGGACAGTTCCGTCCGTGACGATTCGGGCCGAGACGATTCGGGCGCCGACGCTTCCGGCGGGTGTGAGTGGGCTCACGCTTGGTGCTTCATTCCATTCTGCCAGTAGCTTTTCCCAAAATAACTAGCAGTGCGCCACGCTTTACAGACCCTAGAATGTGAGAATGCACAATTTTGAATCGCCGGGCGATGCTTTCCGCTGGAGCGAGCTGGTGGACCAGCTGGAAGGGCGGCTGGACCTCCTGGCCCAGGCGTTCACCGCCCGGATCCGGCAAATCCCGGAATACGGCGACAGCCAGGTGACTGTCCTGGAAATCCGGGACACGGCGCGGGAAACATTCCGCCGGCTCATCCATGGGCTGCGGGGCGGCCCGGCGGACACTGCACGGGACGGGCTGCTCGCCTTTGCCTCGGACCTCGGGTCCAAACGGGCGAGGGCCGGGATACCGCCGGAGTCCCTGACCTCGGCGGTGCGGCTGGACTTCAGCATCCTGTGGGCAGACCTCCTGGAGATCGCCGCACCGGAGGATGCCGGTCTGCTGGCCTCCCGGGTGGACCAGGTCTGGCGGGTCGTCGACGAGTTCGCCACCCGCACCCACATGAGCTACCTGACCGAGCGCGTGCGCATGGCCCAGGAGGAGTCCAGCATCCAGCACGAATTTATCGCCCGGCTGTTCAACCAGAGCACGCCCTCGGCCGAGACGTCCGCGCAGGTTGGCTCCGCCCTGGGCATCGGGCCGGATGCCCGCTGCGGCCTCGTGGCTGCCAGCGGCGACGCCGGCGCCCGCCTTCGTGCGGCCGCTACCCAATTCGGCGCCGCCCAGCGCCGACAGAAGATCTTCCTGCACGAATCCGGCGGAAACACGTACCTGTTTTGGCCGCTCTTGTCGTGGACACCGTCGGGGAGGTCCGGAGAAGCGCGGAGCGCGCCGCAGCCCCCGCCGCTCGTGGCGGATATTCCCTCCGGATATGTCCCGGAGGTGCACGGGCTGCGCGGCCTACCCGCCGCCGCCCGGACCGCAGAGAGCCTTGCGGCCCTGTTGCGCCCCAGCGACGCCGGTCCCCTGTCCGCGGATGCCGCATGGGCCCGGTTTGCCCAGCAAAACCTCCAGGACGCCGGGCTCGACCTCGCCGCCCAGCTGGAGGAAGCCATGGAGGAATGCCGCGGCGGGGAACGGGAACGTCTCCGGGAAACGGTGCAGCACTATCTCTCCACCGGCAACATCACGGCCACGGCGGAACAGCTGTTCTGCCACCGGAACACCATCCTGAACCGGCTCAACCGCTTCCAGGAACTGACCGGGATCGACCTGACCATTCCGGCCCAGGCCGCGCGGCTGGTGGTTGCCTGGGCCTGATAGTTGTGTGAACACACACTTCGAGGCCTTTACTGGTGGGGTTTTTGCCATTGAGCTGTGATCACCAACACAGAATAGTTGGCTACTACCTTGCACTGGACATTCGTCCCCGCACCCCCATCTGGAGATATTGATGGCTCAATCGGTAGAAACCACCTCCCACGCGGCTGCCCGTCTGGACCTCGCAAAAATGCGCAAAATCGCTCTCGCCAGCGTCATCGGCACCACCGTTGAGTGGTACGACCTCTTTGTTTTCGGCACGGCATCCGCGCTCGTGTTCAATAAGATCTTCTTCCCCAGCTTCGACCCCATCGTGGGCACCATGCTCGCCTTCGGAACCTTCGCCTCCGCCTACATTGCACGCATGGTCGGCGCCATCATCTTCGGCCACTTCGGGGACCGCCTGGGCCGCAAATCCATGCTCCTGATTTCACTGCTGACAATGGGCGCCGCCACCTTCGCCATCGGCCTGCTGCCGGATTACAACAGCATCGGGATCATGGCGCCGCTGCTGCTGCTCTTCCTGCGCGTCATCCAGGGCCTGGCCCTGGGCGGCGAATGGGGCGGAGCGGTCCTGATGACGGTGGAGCACGCTCCCGCATCCAAGCGCGGGTTCTACGGCTCATTGGTCCAGGTGGGCGTGCCCGCCGGAACCCTGATCGCCAACGTGGCGTTCCTCATTGTCGCCTCGACGGTCAGCACCGAAGAGCTTCTCGCCTGGGGCTGGCGCATCCCGTTCCTGGCCTCCGCGCTGCTCGTGGCCGTGGGCATCTACATCCGGCTGCACATCGAGGAAACCCCGTCCTTCCAGGCGGTCAAGGAAGCCGGCGCCAAGGCCAAGTTGCCGTTCGCCGCCCTCATGGCCAAGTACTGGAAGCAGGTCATCCTCGGCGGCGTTGCCACCCTGTCCACCGGCAGCACCTTCACCCTGCTTGTGGCCTCGGGCGTCTCCTACGGCAAAAAGGAACTGGGCCACTCGGAGGCCCTGATGCTATGGGTCGTGCTGGCCGCCTGCGCCCTGTGCTTTGTCCTGATCCCTTTCTTCGGCCGACTCTCTGACAAGCACGGCCGCAAGCCGATCATCTACGCCGGAGTGGCCGCCGAGGCAGCCCTCGCGTTCCCGATGTTCTGGCTGATGGACACCAAGTCCGTGCCGCTGCTCTTCGTCGCGTACCTCGCCATGATGACGGCCTTCGCCGCGAACTACGGCCCGATCGCCACGTTCCTCGCCGAACTCTTCGGTTCCAAGGTCCGCTACTCGGGACTGTCGGTGGCCTACATGCTCTCCGGACTCCTCGGCAGCGCCGCCACGCCGTTCATCACCACCTGGCTGCTCGGCATGACCCACCAGAGTTCCTCCATCGCGTGGTACATCATGGCCGCCGCCCTCGTCTCGCTCGGCGCCTTGTTCGTCCTGACCGAAACCCGGCACGGCAACATCGACGCCGTCGACTCCGCCCCGACTGACGCAGTCACTGACGCAACCACCGACGCGAGCACCGGCCCGGCCGCCGAAGCGGTGGCTGCCAAATGACAGCTCCACAGGCCGTTCTCCCCGCTGTCGATCCCGCTGTTCAGCCCGTAACAGAGTCCGTCCGACGGATCGCGCAGATCCCGGGCGGCGCGGCCGCCGTCGGCCCGTTCTCCCAGGCGGTCGCCGCCAACGGGTTCGTGTTCACCGCCGGCCAGATCCCCGCGATCAGCGGGCTGGAGGACCAGCCGGACACGTTCGAGGACCAGGTCCGCCAGACCATCATCAACCTCCGGTCCGTGCTCGAGGCGGCCGGGTCCGGCCTGGAGCATGTGGTCAAGGTCAACGGCTACCTCACGGATCCCAGCCAGCTCGAGGCTTACAACCGGGTTTACTCCGAGTTCTTCGGGGCGGCCAAGCCGGCGCGGACCACTGTCTGCGTGAGCCTGTGGGGCGTCGCGCTGGAAATCGAATGCGTTGCCGTGGTTGCCGGCGCCACGGCGCCGGACGCCCCGTGAACGTCGTGAACGCGGTGAACGCAGGGCTCGCCGAGGGGCTCCGCGAGGGGCTCGCTGCCGTCAGCTACCCCACGATCGGGCACTTCCTGGAGGACGGATTCGTGGATCCGGCCATCCGGGCGCTGCTCGACGGCGTCAAGGTGGCGGGCCCCGCGGTCACGGTGCGCATTGCGGAAAATGACGCCTACGCCATGAACCGCGCCCTGCTGGAGCTGTACCCCGGCGCGGTGCTGGTCGTGGACATGTCCGGGGACCACCGGCACGCGCCGGTGGGCGCGGTCACCGCCGCAGCGGCCACCGCGCAAGGCGCTGCCGGCGTCGTCGTCGACGGCGTGGCCACCGACATCCTGGAGCTCCGCGCGACCGGCCTGCCGGTCTTCGCCCGCGGGACCTCGTGCCTGACCACCAAGCGGGTCCGCAGCGCCGTCTCCGCCGTCAATGTCCCGGTGCAGTGCGGCGGCGTCCAGGTCAATCCGGGCGACTGGGTGCTCGGTGACGACAACGGCGTGATCGTCCTGTCCGCGGAGGCGGCAGCCGACGTCCTGGGCCTGGCCCTGGACTCGGACGCCGCCGAGCCGGCGCTGCTGGCACGGATTGCCGCCGGCGAGCCGCTGGAATCGGTGCTGGCGATCTGAGTGACGGCGCGGGGTTCGGGGACGGGATGGGGTAGAACTTAACCATGAATGTGCGCACCCCTGACCCGAATCCCGGCTGGCTCTCCGACGACGACCTGTTCGAAGCGCGGGGCAGGCTGCCGATGGTCTATGTCGAGGCTGTTCCGGTCCGGCTGGACCCCCTCGGGTTCGTGAACGAGGTCGGCACCCTCCTGCAGGCCGACGAGGACGGCACCATGGTCCGGTCCCTGGTGTCCGGCCGCGTTCTCTACCGCGAGACCATCCGCGCCGCGCTGCTCCGCCACATGGAGAAGGACCTGGGCCCGCTCGCCTTCCCGCAGCTTCCGGTCAGCCCGGTGCCGTTCACCGTGGCCGAGTACTTCCCGTCCCCGTCCCATACCGGCTTCACGGACGACCGCCAGCACGCCGTTGCCCTGGCGTACGTCATTCCTGTGACCGGCGAATGCTCCCCGCGGCAGGACGCCCTTGAGCTGACCTGGATGACCCCGCAGGAGGTCATGAGCACCGACGTGCAGCTGGAATTCAGCGGCGGCCGGGGGGCCCTGATCCGGCAGGCACTGGCGTTCGCGGGAGTCGGCAACTAGCCGCTTCGCTGGGGCCCGGCGCCGGCCGGGACTCTCGGGGGCTCCCCTGCGTCCCCGACTTCGTGCGGCCGATTTTGTAGACTGTTGGGCGGACCGCAAGAGAACTTTAAGGACTCCCGATGACCCACCCCCCAGCCTCCCGGAACTACAGTGAACAGCAGGCTGGATCTCTGCGGGCCGGCGACCACCTGATTCTGCCTGACGGAAACCGCTCCGCAGAGATCCATCGCGTGGATGTCGAAACCGACGATTTTGGTACTCCCGCCATGGTGTTGACGACCCTCAGCGGCGGCGGTGTGCTGCGGATCGCGGCGGGATCACTGGTCCGCGTCACGGACGACGCCGGGGCCGGCACACCGGCGTCCGACGGCGGCGCGACCGGCACGCCAACTCCTTCCGATGGCGGCGCCCCTGCGCCGGACGAGGCTGAGCCGGTCGCACCCGGGCCTGGCACAACTGAATCCGACACTGCCGGGCCTGGCACAACTGAATCCGACACACCCGGGGCCGACGCACCTGAATCCGACGCTGCCGGGCCCGACAATACGGCGGCCGCCGCCGTCGTCGTTCCTCCCCAGCCTGTTGCGCCGCCCGCGGTGAGCGGACCCAGCGAAGCGGACCTGGCACTCATCCCGGCCCCCGACGGCACGCCGGAGTCTGTCGTGGAGGCCGCGGCCGAGGACCATCCGGGCGCCGTCGGGGTCCTCCTGCTCAGTGAACGGCTCGCCAAGGGCATCAACACCAAGTCCGGGAGCTGCCTGAAGGATCTCAGCGACCTCGCGCACGAGCTCTTCGTCACCCTCAAGGACCCCGACAACGCCCTGGCGGTCGCGGACCTGCTCAACGTCCTGCCGTTCGACGGCAACCCCGACCGCTGGGCCTCCGTGGAGTCATCGCTGGCGCTCTCCAGCTACATCTGCCGCCAGCTGGGTCAGGACCAGCGCGCCGGGATCTACGAGAAACTGCTCCGCGCGCCGGAGGCCATGGAAACGGACCCGTTCAAGGCCAGGATCAACGCCAAGGTGCGCCAGCGCTCGCTCAACGAGCCCAACCTGTACGACAAGGAAATCTTCCGCTCGATCGACAACGCGAACCAGGATGCGGAACGCGACTGGCGCCTGCTGCGGCTCGAGGCGCTCCTGTTCCTGCGCGCGCACGGCAGCTCCGAAACAATTGGCACCGTTGAGCTGGAACGCCGGATCGCCAACGAGCTCGAATCGGTCCGCGCCTGAGGTCTAGCGTTGGGCCCTACCCGTGGCGGTCCCGGAGTTGTAGATTCACCCCATGACGAACAATCTGAGCGTTGTGATCAATTCCGACGCGCAGCAAGTTTGGACCATGCTGCGCGAACCCGCCAAGATCGCCCAATGGCACGGCTGGGTGGCCGATGACCAAGAGGCCGAAATCAACGAAATCTACTTCGGCCCCAATGTGGTCGAAGGCGCCGACCACACCTCCCTGGTGGTCGACGGCGGCGACGTTTTCACCTTGAAACCTGTCCCCACGGGCACGGAGGTCAGCGTCACCCGGGCGGCAATCGACCACAATTCCGAGTGGGCGGCCTGGGACGAGGACATCACCCAGGGCTGGCTGACATTCCTCCACCAGTTGCGCTTCACCCTGGAGCGCCACCCGCATGGTAAGCGCCGGACCTTCTTCTTCTCCGTTCCCGGCTCAGGCGGGTCCGCGATCGAAAGGCTGGGGCTGAGCGATGTCCCGGCGCCGGGGGACCCGTATTCGCTCACCCTGCCCACGGGCGAGGAAATCTCCGGCAAAGTGTGGTTCCGCAGCAACCACCAGGTGGGTCTGACCGTCCACAACTATGCCGAGCACGGGGACGGCCTGCTGATCGTGGCGGACCAGCCCGCCATCGCCGACGTCCGGCCCGACGGCGGATCCCTCGCAATCGTCTCCACCTACGACCTCGGGGCCCACCAGTTGGAGGCGGTCCGCGACTACTGGGACAAGTGGCGGGCTGAGAACTACCCCACATCGGATCCCGTCCACTGAGTCCAGAGCTGCGTTAGCTGGCACACTTGAACCGTGCCAGCCAATCCTGACTTCGAGTCTTCGTCCCCCGCGCCTGCCCGGCAGTCCGAGTTCTCCTTCCGCGTGGGCAAACGCCTGAGCGAGACGTGCCCGCCGTCGGCCGGGCAGGTTGCCGCCAACGGCGGTGAGTTCCTGGGCCGGACCGGCACCATAGCCACCCCGCACGGGGAGATCCAAACCCCGGCGTTCATCGCCGTCGGCACCAAGGCCACGGTCAAGTCCGTGCTGCCGGAATCCATTGCCGAACTCGGCGCGCAGGCGGTGCTGGCCAACGCCTACCACCTGTACCTGCAGCCGGGCGCGGACATCCTGGACGAGGCCGGTGGCCTGGGTGCGTTCATGAACTGGCGCGGTCCGACGTTCACCGATTCCGGCGGGTTCCAGGTGATGAGCCTGGGCTCCGGGTTCAAGAAGGTCATCGACATGAAATCGGTGGACCATTCGGGGCCGGACGACGCAGTCGCACCCGGCAAAGAACGCCTGGCCCACGTGGACGAGGAAGGCGTGTGGTTCAAGAGCCACCTCAACGGCGACCGGCACCGCTTCAGCCCCGAGATCTCCATGAACGTCCAGCACCAGATCGGCGCGGACATCATGTTCGCGTTCGACGAGCTCACCACGCTGCAGAACTCCCGCGGCTACCAGGAGGAGTCCCTGGAGCGGACCCGGCGCTGGGCCGAGCGGTGCATCACCGAGCACTTCCGGCTCACGGACGAGCGCGCCGGCAAGCCCTACCAGGCCCTGTTCGGGGTGATCCAGGGCGCCCAGTACGAGGACCTGCGCCGCAAGGCCTGCCGCGACCTCGGCGGCATGAACTTCGACGGCTTCGGGATCGGCGGGGCGCTGGAGAAAGAGAACCTCGGCACGATCGTGCGCTGGTGCAACGAGGAGCTGCCGGAGAACAAGCCGCGGCACCTGCTGGGCATCTCCGAACCGGACGACATCTTCACGGCCATTGAAAACGGCGCGGACACTTTCGACTGCGTCTCCCCCACCCGGGTGGCCCGCAACTCGGCGTTCTACCACCCCACCGGCCGGTACAACCTCTCCGGCGCGAAGTACAAACGCGACTTCGGCCCGCTGCAGGAGGGCTGCGACTGCTACGCCTGCCTGAACTATTCGCGGGCCTACATCCATCACCTGTTCAAGGCCAAGGAGATGGTCTCGGCCACCCTGATCTCGATCCACAACGAGCGCTTCGTGGTGAAGATGGTCGACGACGCCCGGCTCGCCATCGAGGCCGGCAACTTCTTCGAGTTCAAGGCCGAGACCCTGGCGAACTACTACTCCTAGGTCGCCCCGGCGTCGGTGCGGCCCCGGCGTCGAGGTCGCCGGAACCGTGCGAGATCGCCGGAAGTTTCCGGCGACCCCGCAGTGTTCCGGCGACTCGGCGGCAGAACTCGGGTGCCGGGCCGTCAGGTCATCAGTTGGTGAGGTGCAGCGACGCCGCGAGTGCCGAGTCGGCGTCCCGCAGGACCTTGGCCGCCACCTGGAGGCCCTCGATCCGGCCCAGGGAGACGTCCTCGTGCTCGATGTTGACCAGCATGTCCGGGTCCACCTCGTATAGCGCGCGCAGGAACTCGGTCCAGTAGGCCGTGTCGTGCCCGCGGCCCAGGGCAACGAAGTCCCAGGCGGAGGCCTTGGGCCATTCGTTGGCCCACTCGTCGCCGCCGAGGTTGGTGCGGTTTTCGTCCGGGGAGAGCCGCCGGAAGCTGTTGTCGAGGACACCGTAGAGCGCTGCGTTGGCGGTATTGATGCGGACGTCCTTCGCCGCGGCCTGGAAGACCAGCGGGCCGAGTTCGCGGACCACCGCGACCGGATCCATCTGCTGCCAGAACAGGTGCGAGGCGTCCAGCTCGACGCCGACATGGGTCGCGCCGGTAAGCTCAATGAGCTTGTGGACATCGGCGGTGTTGAACACGATGTTCTGCGGGTGCAGCTCGAGGGCCACCTTCACGCCATGGTCGGCGGCCAGGCGGTCGGTTTCCTTCCAGAAGTCGGCCGCGATGCCCCATTGGTAGTCGAGCACGTCCAGGGCCGCCGAGTTCCAGGCGTTGACCACCCAGTTGACCGTGGTGGCCCCGGGTTCGCCGCCGGGCAGGCCGGACATGGTCACCACACGGTCCTGTCCCAGCCGCTGCGCCAGCCGGATGGAGCGGCGGATGTCCTCGGCATGCTTCCCGCCGATCTCACGCTTGGGGTGCAGCGGGTTGCCATTGCAGTTCAGGCCGGCAATCGAGACGCCGGTGCCCTCGAAAATGGCGAGGTAGTCATCGCGGGCCGCATCGCTTTCCAGGATCTGGTCCATGGTGGGGACGTGAACGGCCGGCAGGAACCCGCCCGTGTTGATTTCGATGCCGGTCAGTCCGAGGTTGGCGATGACCTTGAGGGCCTCGGGAAGGGACCGGTCGTGCAGGATTGCGTTGTAGACGCCGAGTTTCATAGCGTGATTTTCTTTCCGTTGTTGAGGGCGGATTCGGTGACTGCGCCGAGCAGCTCCATGTTGCGCACGCCCTCGTCGAACGTGGCGCAGCGGGGCAGGGAGTCCGCTTCGCTGAGGCCGGCGACCTCCTCGAGGAAGGCCCGGGCCTGGTAGCCAAAGGCGTCGTTCTGGCCGAAGCCGACGCTGGGCGCGTCCATGGCCAGCCCGCCGGCGATGTAGGGGTGTCCGGGGCCGAGGATCACCTGGCGGTAGCCGTTTTCGTTGGCCGGGCCGTCGTTGAGGAACAGCTCGATCTCCGCGGGGCGCCGCTGGTCGAACCGGGCGGCGCCGTTCTCGCAGAAGACCTCGAAGATGAGGCTGTTCGCGTGCCCTGCGGCGACCCGGGAGACCTCGAAGCCGCCTGCACCGTTCTCGAATTCGGCGGAAAACACCGCGTAGTCGTCGTTCTCGACCGGCTCGAACGTGTCGCTGACCGCGGCGTGGTCGTGGCCCATGACGGCGCCCAGCGGCAGCGGGCGCTTGTCGATCACGGTGCTGAGGCGTCCGCCGCTGATGGACTTGATGTCGCCGCAGAGGAACTCAGCGACGTACGTCAGGTGGCTGCCGACGTCGGCCAGGGCCCCGGAGCCCGGGCCGCCCTTGTAGCGCCAGCTCATGGGCGCCGACGGGCTGAACCCGTAGTCGGTCCAGTAGCGGCCGCTGAAGTGCAGGACGTTCCCCAGCACGCCGGTGCGGATCAAGTCCCGGATGTAGGCGATGCCCGGCGTGCGGCGGAAGGTGAACCCGATGCGGGCAATCGAACTGGCACTGCGGGCCGCCTCGGCCATGGCGCGGGCGTCCTCGATTGAGTCGCTCAGCGGCTTCTCGCACAGCACGTGCTTGCCGGCGGCCAGCAGGCCCTCCACGACTTCGCGGTGGAGGGAGTTCGCGATCACGACGCTCACGACGTCGATGTCATCGGCCTCGGCGATCGCCTGCCACGAGGTGTCGTGGCGTTCGTAGCCGAAACGCTTCGCGGCCAGGGAACCGAACTCGGCGTTGACGTCGCCGATGGAGACCAGCCGGATAGGAGGAAGAACCGGGCTGTAGAGCGCCGACGCCGTGCGGTACGCGGCCGCATGCGCTTTTCCTGCCATTCCGGCGCCGATTACGGCAACTCCCAAACTGTCAGCCATCGATTTCTCCTTTGAAATTCGGTCAGGCCGACGGCCCGACGGTAGAAATTGGAGCGCTACAAAATCTGGCGCTGAACAAAAGCGTAGCTATGTCCATATGTCCTGTCAATGGTTGACCGGTTATCCTCGGATGAGACGTGAAAGGCCCTGCAGATGTCGTTGAATACCCCCAGAACCCGCCGCCCGACGATCTACGACGTCGCCAAGAGCGCCGGCGTCTCCCCGTCGCTGGTCTCGCTCGTGCTTCAAAACCCGTCAAAGGTCAGCGAGAAGCGTCGGGAGGCCGTCCGGGCGGCCATGTCGGAGCTCGGTTACCGCCCCAGCCGGGCGGCGACCACGCTCGCCAGCAGCCAGACGAAAAGCATCGGGCTGGTCATTGACGACTTCCGGAACCCCTGGTTCGTGGACCTCCTGCGCGGCATGGAATCCGTGTTCTCCCCCCACGGCTACCAGGTCACCCTCGCCGATTCCCGCCCCGGCGAGAACCGCATCACGGAGGCCGTGGACGGCCTGCTGTCCATGCATGTGGAGGGCCTCGTCATCGCCGCCGAGCCGAGCGAGTCCATGATGGCCGGCACTTGGGTTCCCGCCGTCGTCGCCGGCTGGCGGAACGGCGTTCCCGCCGGCGCCGGGCTCATCACCAACGACGACGACGACGGCGGCCGCATGGCGGCGGAGCACCTGATCGGGCTCGGCCACACACGCATCGGACACCTCTCGGGCTCCGGCGGCGCCGCGGCCCACCGGCGGGAGGGCTTCCGCCGCCGCATCCTGGAGGCCGGTGTCGAGGCCCGGATCGCCGGCGAATCCCGCGGCACCTCTGAGGAGGACGGCTATGCGGCCGCCTGCTGGGTCCTTGACCACCACCCCGACACGACCGCCCTGTTCGCCGCCAATGACACCATGGCCCTGGGCGCCTTCGCCGCAGCCAAGGCCCGGGGCTTGTCCATCCCGGAAGAGCTCTCCGTGATCGGCTACGACAACTCCCCGCTGGCCAAGTCGCGGTATCTGGACATGACCTCGGTGGACAACCGGAGCGACATTGTCGGGTCCGGCGTCGCAAGCGCCCTGCTGGCACGGATCCAGGACCCCACCCTCGAGCCTGAGCGCCAGCTGATCGAGCCGGACCTCATCGTCCGCGGAACCACCGCCCGCGTTCCCGGCTGACGCCCCCGCCGAATTCGCGGGAAACCACCGACTTCGCCGTAAATTGACGGCGCCTCCGCCGCGTTCCGGCGAAGTGAGCGGCGTCCAAGGCCGCCGTCTCCCAAAGTAGCCAAGGTGCGGCCGCCTCGTGTTTTCCACATAGCGACGACGGGGCCTCCTGCCCGCTCCTATATCGGCCGAAGCTGGTGGCATGACGCATAGCCCCGCGCTGGGGCTGCCGCCGACAGGTAACCTCTGGCGCACCGAACAGCTCCTGGATCTCGGCTTCAGCTCGCGCGCCATCCGCTCGCTCCTCGATTCAGGCACTCTCGTCCGGCTCCGGCACGGCTGCTGCATCCGCGCCAGCCTCTGGAACGCCCAGTCGCATACTGTCCGGAGCCGGCAGCTCATCTACGCGCACGCCCACGGAACGCGTACGACGTCGACAGGAGCCTTCCACTACAGCCACACTTCCGCGGCGCGCCTCCGCCTCCTCCACCTGTGGGAAGTGGATGACATGATCCATGTCCTCCAGAAGGTACGGCCCTCGAACGAGCGTCACGGCAGTGACGTCCGCTGCCACACGCGCCCCTTCGCCGACCACGACGTCGCCGTGGTGAACGGCCTCCGGACCACGTCCCTGGAGCGCACGACGGCCGACTGCGCCATGCTGCTGCCCTACAGGCAGGCGTTGATCCTCACGGACCACGCGCTTCGACTCGGCGCGGACCCGGGCGCCCTGCAGGCCATGGCAGATGACTTGGACGGCCGCCGGGGCATTCGGACTTTCCGCCGTGTCCTGGCCGCGGCCGATCCGCGCTCCGAATCTCCCGGCGAGACCCTGACCCGCGACCTGATCCTGCGGCTGCGGATCCGGCCACCTGAGCCGCAGCTGGAAGTGTCGAGCCGCGCCGGGCGCCATCGCCTGGACTTTGCATGGAAGGAGGAAAAGGTCGCCCTCGAGTTCGACGGCAAAATCAAGTACTTCGACTACAGTCCCACGGCCGAGGTGCTCTTCGAGGAACGGCGCCGGGAGAAGGCCCTGGTTGAAGAGGGCTGGCGGTTCGTCCGCGTGGAGTGGAAGGACCTCTTTCGCGAGCAGGAATTCAAACACCGTCTGCTTCGTGCGCTGGCCGGCCGCCGGCACCCCTGAGCGTCGAATGCGTTGCGGCGCCCGGCACCCCACACCCCGCACCCCAACGACTCGAATTCGCCGGTAGCCCGCCACGTCGTCGGAAACTTACGGCGACACCGCGGGTATCCGGCGAATTGGGCGGCTGCTGGCTCCGAACCGGCTGGCTCCCAACTGGCCGGCGGCCGGAGGATGAGGAGGAGTCCTAGGCGCCGTAGCTCGGTTCGCGCTTCTTGACCCAGCCGATGGCGAGCGAGGTCAGCGGGACGAAGGCGAACTCCACGAGGGTCTTGTAGAGGAAGCCCACGAGGACGTAGTTCATGAACATCGCGGCGTCGGTAATTCCGATCACAGATGCGGCGATGCTGCAGAATATCAGGGTGTCCACGAACTCACCCGCCACGGAGGAGCCCATGATGCGCGCCCACAGGGACCTTTCCCCGGTCCGCGCCTTCATCTTCACCAGGATCCAGGAGTTGATGGTCTGGCCGGCGAGGAAGGCCAGCAGCGATGCCAGCACAATCTGCGGGACCGGTCCCAGTGCGCCTTCCAAGGCTGCCTGCTTGGAGGAACCGTATTCGTCGTCGAACCCCGGAAGGGCGATGATGACCCAGTAGCAGACCGACGCGAAGACGGACAGCGCAAAGCTGGTGATGATGGCCTTGCGCGCCACTTTGAAGCCATAGACCTCGCTGATGACATCGCCCAGGATGTAGGCCAGCGGGAAGAGGAAGAAGCCGCCGTCGGTGATCACGGGGCCGATCGCCACGCCCTTGGACGCCCCGATGTTGGACAGGATCAGCACCACGGCCATGACAGCGAGCATGATGCCGAAATGTGGGGAGCCGATCGAGGCGAACCTTGGTGCGGCTGACGCCGGGAAGGTCTTGGCGGAAGTCATGGGTATTCCATTCGTAGTGGTTCGCTCGGCGGCCCGCACCCGCAAGGGGAACACGCTGGGCGGCCGGCTGTATTAGCACTGGACGGCCCCGGTAACACAAGCAGCCGGAACCGCCTCCATTCTCGCACCCGACGGCGCGGGAGCCTGATGCAGCCGCAGCTTCACCCTGTGAACGCTCCGCGCGTGGTGGCAGGATGGGGCCATGGAGGAGCCCCATGCCTGACTCCGCGGTTTCCACGCGCGCCCTCGTCAAGCGGTACCGCGACGTCACCGCCGTCGACTCGCTCAACCTTGACGTCCGCCGGGGCGAGATCTACGGGTTCCTCGGCAGGAACGGGGCGGGCAAAACGACCACCATCCGCATGATGCTCGGCCTGATCCGGCCGAGCAGCGGGGAGGTGACCGTCCTGGGCCAGCGCATCATCCCTGGCGAGACCGCTGTGTTCGCCCGCGTTGGCTTCCTCGTCGAGACCGCGACCGCCTACCCCAACCTCACCGTGCGCGAGAATCTGGACATCCAGCGCCGGCTCACCGGTTCGCCGCCGCGGTCGGTCGCCGACTCGATCACGCTGCTGCGCTTGGATCCTTATGCCGATCGGCGTGCCGGGCAGCTCTCGCTCGGCAACAAACAGCGTCTCGCTCTCGCCCGCGCGCTGCTGCACTCCCCCGAACTGCTCGTGCTCGACGAGCCCGCCAACGGCCTTGATCCGGCTGGCATTGTCGAGATCCGCGAGCTGCTCCGTTCGCTCGCCGACGGGCGCGGCGCCACGGTCTTCATGTCGAGCCACATCCTCGCCGAGGTCGCTCACCTGGCCGACCGCATCGGTATCGTCCACGACGGCCGTCTCATCGAGGAGTCGTCGCGCGACGAACTCGCCGCGAAGGCGCGCGCGTTCGCGACCGGCGCCTACACCCCGGAAGAGCGCGAGCAGGCGCTGCTCACACTGGATCTGGAGCGCTACTTCCTGGCGCGGACGGGCGATGCGCGCGGTGCCGATGGCCGGAGGAGCGGCGCTTCGTCCGAGGGCGGCGCGGTTTGATGTTCGGTCAGGTTCTTGGCACCGAGTTCATGAAGCTCCACCGTGCCAAGGCGACGTGGGCCACGCTGGCGGTGCTCGCGATCATGCCGCTCGGTATTGCGCTTTTCATGTGGATCGTGCGCGAACCGGGGCGGGCGGCCCAGCTGGGGCTTCTGGGTACCAAAGCGAGCCTTGCCGGGCTTGAGGCGACGTGGCTCCAATACTTCTACATGCTCACGCTGGTCTTCGGTGTCGGCGGGATGCTGCTGCTGACGTTCATCGTCGCCTACCTGTTTGGTCGGGAGTACGGTGATGCCACCGCCAAGAACATGCTCGCACTGCCCGTGGCCCGTCATTGGTTCGCCGCCGCCAAGCTGGCGGTCGCGGCCGTGTGGTGGATGGCGCTCATCGTCATAGTCCTCGTCGAGGCCATGGCGATCGGACTGGTGTTGGGGCTGCCGGGGTTCTCGGCAGAGTTGGCCGCGACGGGAATCGCACACGTGCTCCTCGCTGCGACGATCTCGTTCCTGCTCGCGCCTGTGGTCGCCTGGATCGCAGTGTGGAGCCGAGGCGAAGTGGCCCCCATCGCTTTCTCGCTCGTTATGCTGGCCCTGGGCAATCTGTTCGGCAAGACCGGCTGGGCGGAGTGGTTCCCTTATTCGATCGTCCCGCTGCTGATCGGCATGGTGGCCGATCCTGTCGGCTCGCTCCAGCCAGGCAGCTATGTTGTGCTCGCGGGAACGTTCGTGGCGGGCACCGCCGCAACGATCCTGCAGCTGCGGTTCGCAGACAACGCCCAATAGCGTGGGACCGGGCCGCCGTCGTTGTCGCCGTCCATTCGCTCCTTAGGCCGCGAGTTCGCCGGAAACGCGCCAAGTCGCCGTAAACATACGGCGACCCGGCGCGCTTCCGGCGAACTCGAGGACGGCTTGCGGCCTGCCCTAGCGGCGCGAGGCGTCGATGAGGTCCTTGTCCTCGTCCCTGCCGCCGTCGCCCGGACCACCAGCAGCCGCGCCCGGACCACCAGCAGCCGTCCCCGCAGCCGCGTCCGGACCAGCGGCCGCCCAGGCGTGGCCCTGTTCGTGGTCCAGGTGCGTGGACTTCTTGTTCTTCAGGGCGAAGATGTAGACCAGCAGGGAGATGCCGATGGCCACGGTGACGTAGGTGAAGAACAGCTCTTCCTGCCCGGTCTTCTGCAGAGCAGCGCCGATGAGCGGGACGGTGCCGCCGAAGAGAGAGTTGGCGATCGCGTAGCCCAGGCCCACCCCGAGGGCGCGGATGGACGCGGGGAAGAGCTCGGCCTTCACTAGGGCGTTGATGGAGGTGTAGCCGCCCACGATCAGCAGACCGCCCATCATCAGCAGGAACGCGGTGATCGGATCCTTGGTCCCCGCGAGCGCGGACAGGAGCGGCCAGGTGAACAGGACGCCGGTGATGCCGAACCACAGCAGCAGCGGTTTGCGGCCGACCTTGTCCGAGATGATGCCGTAAACCGGCTGGAGCAGCATGAAGATGAACAGTGCCCAGAAGTTGATGACCGACGTGTCCGTCTTGGCGATGCCGGAGGTATCGTTCATGAACTTCAGGATGAAGTTGGTGTACGTGTAGAACGCCACCGTGCCGCCAAGGGTGATTCCGATGCAGATCATGAGCGGTTTCCAGTAGCTGGTGAACAGCAGCTTCATGGTCCCGGGCTGCGCCTGGCCTCCCACGGCAGGGGCCTTTGCGGCCTCGAGCTGTTCGGCCGAGACGGTTTCCTCCATGGAGCGCCGCAGCCAGAGGACCACCAGCGCGGCCACGCCGCCCACCGCGAACGGGATGCGCCAGCCCCACTCGGTCAGCTCAGCCTTGGGCATGGCGTTCTGCAGGACCACAAGGACCAGCAGTGCCAGCATCTGTCCGCCGATCAGCGTGACGTACTGGAAGCTGGAGAAGAAGCCGCGGCGCTTGGACGTGGCAGCCTCGGACATGTACGTGGCGCTGGTGCCGTACTCACCGCCCACGGAGAAGCCCTGGATCACGCGGATGAGGACCAGCAGGATCAGGGCCCACAGGCCGATCACGTCCTGGGTGGGCAGCACCGCAATCGCGAAAGAGCCCGCGGACATCATGGTCACGCTCAGTGTCAACGCGGCTTTGCGGCCCTTGCGGTCGGCGTACCGGCCAAAGAACCAGGCACCGATCGGGCGCATCAGGAACGACGTCGAGAAGACGGCCATGGCCTCTAGGCCGGCCTGGAGCTCGTCCTTGGAGTTGAAGAAGTGCGCCTGGAAGTAGGCCGCGAACACGGTGTAGACGTAGAGGTCGTACCACTCAACAAGGTTGCCGGCCGAGCCTTTGAGGATGTTGCCGACGGCTTTCCGGGTCTGGGCCGCTTCGGTCAGTTGGGTGCTCATCAATGAACCTTCCTGGATCCGGCGCCGCCTGTAAGCAACACCGTCCGCCACCCTAGTCCGCGTGATCCGGAACACTCAGGTTTTGTTCATACTGTTCATGGAACGCTTGTTCATGAGCACAATGCGCGCGGTTTTGGCGGGATGGCAGGATGGGACCATGACTTCTACCGCATTCGATTCCACCGCCCTGGCGGATGGCGCTGCTGCTTCCGATACAGCTACCGAGCCCGCCTCCTCCCCCGCCGTCGCGCTGACCATCGCAGGCTCCGAAGCGACCGGCGGCGCCGGCGCGCAGGCTGACCTGAAGACGTTCCAGGAACTCGGCGTCTTCGGGATCGCGAACCTGACCTGCATCGTGTCCTTCGACCCCAAGGACAACTGGAACCACCGCTTTGTCCCGGTGGACCAGCAGGTCATCGCGGACCAGTTGGAAGCCACGACGGCGGCCTACGGTGCCGCGTCCGGCGCACCGGCCGTGCTGGACACCGTCAAGATCGGCATGCTGGGCAGCCCGGCGACGATTTCGACCGTGGCCGCGGCGCTGGCGGCCGGGCAGTTCGCCAACGTGGTGCTGGATCCGGTGCTGATCTGCAAGGGCCAGGAGCCGGGCCACGCCCTGGACACCGACCATGCGCTCAAGTCCCACATCCTGCCGCTGGCCACCTTCGTCACGCCCAACCATTTCGAGGCCGAGTCGCTCTCAGGGCTGGAGATCACCGACGTCGAGTCCCTCAAGGCCGCCGCGGTCCGCATCCATGAGCTCAGCGGCGCCGCGGTGCTCGCCAAGGGCGGCGTGCGGCTCGAAGGCCCCGACGCCGTCGACGTCTACTACGACGGCGAAACCCTGGAAGTCCTGTCCGCCCCGAAGGTGGGCGAGGTGGCAGTCTCCGGCGCCGGGTGCTCATTGGCCGCGGCGGTGACGGCCGAGCTCGCCAAGGGTGCGACGCCGCTGGCCGCCGCCCGGACGGCGAAGGCGTTTGTGACCGCCGGCATCCGGAACCGTGTGGCCTCGGGCGCGCCGTTCGATGCCTTGTGGCAGGGCGGCCCGCGCTAACTCGTTGCTGGGATCGTTGGAGGGAACGGCAATGGCACAGCACTTTGAGTCCGTGGAGGAATACATCGCCTCGTTTCCTGCTGACGTGCAGGAGGCGCTGCAGGAGATCCGGCGATGTTGCCATGCGGCGGTACCCGGATCAGGGGAGATGATCAGTTACGGCATCCCGACGATCACGCTCGGGGGCAGATACGTCGTATATTTCGCGGGCTGGGCGCACCACATCTCCGTCTACCCCGTGCCCGACGGCGACGAATCTCTGAGCACGGAACTCGCCCCCTACCGCGCAGCGAAGGGCACCCTGAAGTTCCAGTTGCGGAAGCCTGTCCCGTACGAGCTGATTGGAAAAGTGGCGGCGGCCCTGGCACAAGAGCGCCGGAGCGGGACGCCCTAAGCCGCCGAGTTCGCCGGAGTCCCTCCAATTCGCCGGAAGTTTGCGGCGAACTGGAGGGCTTCCGGCGATGTGGGTCCCGGTAGGCCGCCCCTCAGCGCGGGTCCGCGACCTTCCCCATGAAGATCGGGAGCCCGGTTTCGGTGTGCACGACCTGGTAGAGGAACGGCCGGTCGAAGTCGATGGTCTGGTCCGGGAGGGGCGGCACACCGGTCACGGCGCCGTTGATCTGCGTCACGGCGGCGGCCACCGTTCCCTTCTCGGCAACGGTGATGTTGGCGGCCTGGGCGGCCTGCGTGAGCGTCAGCTTCGGCTGGATGGCGTCGAAGTCTTCGGTGGTGACCAGGGTCCTGGCCAGCCCCAGCGCTTCAAATACCTTCCGCAGGTCGAAGGTGCTCTTGTGGTCCCACTTGGGCAGGGAGATCAGTGCGGAGACCTCCGGGGCCGTGTCCAGGGCCGCCGCAATTGCCGTCAGCTTGGCCGCCGTGAGGCTCTCCGGCCCAACGCCAGGACCGGGCAGCACCAGCCGCATGGCAAAACCTTCTGCGTACGGCAGCTCGACCGCCCGCCAGCCAGGGCCCTCCGCATAGGCCAGCTGCAGCGAGTTGTACATGGTCGGCACGCTGATTTCCTCGCCACCTGAGGTCGTGAAGGGGCTGTCCGAGGTGTCGTTCGGGTCGAAAGGCGACTGCCACGCCGCGGCGAAGTACAGGGCATTGAGGAGGCTGAACGTGTTGTCGCGATCGTACTCCGCAGGTGCTTTCTTGATCCGGCCGCCCGTGTTCTTGTCCACCCAGGCATCCAGGGCCGGCCCCGTGGCGGCCTCATCCCGGAAGTCCACGGGGTACACCCCGGTGCCGTAGTGCCGGGCAAGGGTTTCCAGGTAGTTCTTTCCGGTTGGTACGTCCTTGTCCACAAACAGACCGTTGGCCGCATGCATGACCGGCTTCCGGGGCGGGTCCTTTTCGTCGACCGAGCCGGGATCACCGTCGTACGCAGCCAGGGACTCGAGCAGGGCGTTCACGGCCTCATCCCGGTTGCCGTCCGGGAGCCCCAGCACCTGGTCCATTTCGACGGCGGTCTCCCCGGACGCCCCTGCCCGCAGCATGGCGAGCGCGATCAGCAGGCTGCCGGGGGACGACACCACGTTCCCTTCGGCCCCTTCACCGCCGTCGGCCAGCAGCGCGGCTCCCAACGTCAGGGCGGAGGCCCGGAATGCCTGAAATTCGGCAGCGTACGCGGCGCGGTCCACCGGCACCCGTTCGACGCCGTCGGCCTTCACAAGCCCTGGTACCGGGGGCGCACAAGCCGTGAGCACCGCGAGGGTTCCCGCCGCCACAATTTTCGCCACGCGGTGATCTTTCATGGCCACCCCCTTCGCCTCGATGGGTGCGCAGTTCGCCGGAATGTCTCCAGTTCGCCGGAAATGTCCGGCGAGCCGGGCAGCTTCCGGCGAACTCGCCGGGCCCGCCCCTAGCGCCGCGGGACGTTCCGCAGGTTGCTCCGTGCCATGCTGACGGCCTCGCCGGCGCCCCGGTTCAGGACCACTTTGGACATCGCCGTGGCGAAGCCCAGGACCTGCGCGCCCTTGATCTTCGGCGGGAGGGACAGCGCCTTGGGGTCCGTGATGAGCTCCACCAGCGACGGGCCGGGGTGGGCGAAGGCTTCCCGGTAAGCGGCCTCGATGCGGGACGGATCCGTGACGCGCTCGGCGTGGAAGCCCAGGGCCCGCGCAACGTCCGCGTAGTTGGCGTCCGGGACGTCGACGCCGAAGTCCGGGAGCCCGTCCACCAGCATTTCAAGTTTCACCATGCCCAGGGTGGAGTTGTTGAAGACCACCACGTTCACGGGCAGCCGGTGCGCGGCGACCGTAATGAGCTCGCCCAGCAGCATCGACAGGCCGCCGTCGCCGGAGACCGAAACCACCTGCCGGCCGGGGTAGGCCAGCTGGGCGCCGATCGCGTGCGGCAGCGCGTTGGCCATGGACCCGTGCAGGTACGAGCCGATCAGCCGGCGGGTGCCCAGCGGGTTGATGTACCGGGCGGTCCAGACATTGCACATGCCGGTGTCCGCCGTGAAAATCGCGTCCCTCGCCGCCACCTGGTCCAGCAGCGAGGCAGCATATTCCGGGTGGATCGGCTGTTTCGTCCCGACGTTGCGGGTATACGCCCCCACGGCCTTGTTCATGAGCCGGTCGTGCTTCTTCAGCATCGCATCCAGGAAACGGCGGCTCTTCTTGGCCGTGACCAACGGCATGAGGGCGGCAAGGGTGGGGAGGACGTCGCCGTGCACTGCGACGTCGACGTCGGTCCGCCGCCCCAGTTTGTGCGCGGCCCGGTCCACCTGCGCCGTCCGGGTTCCGGGAAGGAACTGGTCGTACGGGAAGTCCGTGCCCAGCAGGATCAGCAGGTCCGCGTCCTCGATGCCCTCGGCCGCGGCGCCGTAACCCAGCAGCCCGGTCATGCCGATGTCATAGGCGTTGTCGTACTGCATGAAGTCTTTGCCGCGGAGGCTGTGGCCGATCGGCGCCGCGATCAGCCCGGCGAGCGCAATCACCTCGTCGTGCGCGCCCTCGACGCCGGCACCGGCAAAGATGGCCACCTTGCCGGCGGCGTTGATGGCGTCGGCCAGTTCCTGCACACTCGCGGGATCCGGCATCAGCGTCGCCGGCCGGAAGGTCGCCGGGGCCGGCGTTTCGGCCGTCGCCTCCAGGCCGGCGATGTCACCGGGAAGGGTCACGACGGCGACGCCCCTGAGGCCGACGGCGTGCTGGATGGCGCTGTGCATGACGCGGGGCGCCTGCTCCGCGGTGCTGATCAGCTCGGAGTAGACCGAGCACTCATTGAAGAGCCGGTCGGGGTGGGTTTCCTGGAAGAAACTGCTGCCGATCTGCTTGCTGGGAATGTGCGAGGCGATGGCCAGCACCGGCGCCCCGGAACGGTTGGCGTCGTACAGGCCGTTGATCAGGTGCAGGTTGCCGGGCCCGCAGGAGCCGGCGCACACCGCGAGCCGGCCGGTCAGCTGGGCTTCCGCCGCCGCGGCGAAGGCGGCCGCCTCCTCATGCCGGACATGGATCCAGTCGATACCGCCCTGTTGCGAGCCGCCGGTCTTGCGGACGGCGTCGACAATCGGGTTGAGGCTGTCCCCCACAATCCCGTAGATCCGCTGCACACCGGCAGCCTGGAGTTGTTCGATGAGCTGGGTGGCAAGTTCCTTGGCCATGGGCGCACGCTCCCGCGAGATGGATCGATGAGCTGACACAGGCCAATATAGTCCGCCTTGCTGTCAGCCACGCCCAAGGCGACGCTCCCTCACCTCCTGCAGCAAACTCCCGGACGCTCCCTCACCTGATCTGCGGGAGCCACGCATCGAAAGCCGCAGGAAGTGAGGGAGCGACGAGCAGTAACGGGCAGGATCTGAGGGAGGGTCCAGGAGGAACCCGCAGGAAGTGCGGGAGGGTCAACTCCCCGAGTGCGCCTGCAGGAAGGAGTAGACCTCGGTCTCGTCCACGCCCGGGAAGGCGCCCGGCGGCATGGCCGCCAGCAGGTGGGAGTGGGCCCGGGCCGAGGGCCAGGCGTTCCCGGCCCACTCGGCGGTCAGCGACGCCGGCGGGCGGCGGCAGCAGCTTTCGTCCGGGCAGGTGGACTTGGACCGCTCGGTGGTGTCGCGGCCGCGGAACCACTTCACGTGCGCATACGGGACACCCACGGACAGGGAGAACTCCCCGTTCGCGGAGCGTTCCGTCCGGGCCGTGCACCAGTACGTCCCGGCCGGGGTGTCCGTGTACTGGTTGTAGGCGCTGAACTTGTCCGGGACGTCGAACACCACCCGGGACGTCCAGTTCCGGCACGAGAACTGACCCTCGATGGCGCCGGTGTGGTCCTGCGGGAACGTCACGCCGTCGTTCTCGTAGGCCTTGTAGATGATGCCGCTCTTGTGCGTCTTCTGGAAGTGCGTGCGGATGCCCAGGTGCTGGGTGGCCAGGTTGGTGAAGCGGTGCGCGGCGGTCTCGTAGGACACCGCGAAGGCATCCCGGATGTCCTCGACCGCGATTTCCTTGGCCTGCTTGGCCTCCTGCAGGAATGCCACGGTGGCCTGCTCGGGCAGCAGCAGCGCGGCGGCGAAGTAGTTCGTGGCCACGCGCTGCATCAGGAAATCGCCGTAGTTGTTCGGCGTCTGGTGGCCCAGGACGTAATGGCCCAGCGCCTGCAGCAGCACCGAACGGGGGTCGTGATCGCTGCGGGCGTTCTGCGTGAGATAAATTCGGCGGTTCTTAAGATCAGTCACCGAACGCGTGGAATGAGGGAGATCACCCACATGGTGGAGGCTGAATCCGAGATGCCCGGCGATGTCCGAAATGACGTGGTGGGACAGCGGACCGCTGGTGTGGCCCACCGAGGCCAGGACCTTCTGCGCCTCGGCCTCATACTCGGGGAAATAGTTGTTCCTCTCGCGCATCATCGCGCGCAGTTCACCGTTCGCGCGGCGGGCCTCCTCCGGCGTCGCGACCTGCTCATTGAGCCGGCGTTCAAGCTCATGCTGCAGGCCCACCATGGACTCCAGCACATCCATCGGAAGCCGCGAACTGATGCGGATCTTGGGCAGATTCAGGGACTCATAGATGGGGCTGCGCTGGTACCGTTCCAGCTCGATCTCCAGCGCCGCACGCCGGTTGGGCGGCTCCGCGCCGAGCAGTTCGTCGATGCTCACCCCGAGTGCCGCTGCAAGCTGCTGGAGCAGACCAAGCTTGGGCTCGCGTTTGCCGTTTTCCATCAGGCTCAGCTGGCTGGGGGCCGTCCCGACGGCGGCACTCAGGTCGTCGAGCGTGAGCCCTGCCGCTTTGCGCAGATGCCGGACGCGCCGGCCCAGGCTGATGACATCCACCTCCGGCGCTGCGGGCGCGGACGACGCAAGGGCTTGGCGGTTCCAGCTGGTTGAGTGCATTTCTTGAGAATACGCGAAGAAGTGCATTTCTTTCCATAGCTTTGGTCTAGAAACCCCTTGGAAAGTGCAGAAAAGTAGAACTCACGGAAAGATTCACTATCCGGGAACAACCAGCCAGGATCTGCAGAGACGCAGACTGACCGGCCCCGGACCCACCAAGGAGACAAAGATGACTGCAGCATTTGAGCCCACCCAGCAGACGCCCGAGCAGCAGGCCGCCGCACTGGAGCTCGAGTGGGCCGCCAACCCCCGCTGGGAAGGTGTGACCCGGGACTACAAGGCCTCCGACGTCGTCCGCCTCCGCGGCCGCGTCTCCGAAGAACACACCCTCGCCCGGCGCGGCTCCGAAAAGCTGTGGAAGCAGCTCACCGAAGAGCACAAGACCGGCGGCTACACCAACGCCCTCGGCGCCCTGACCGGCAACCAGGCCGTGCAGCAGGTCAAGGCCGGCCTCCGCGCCATCTACCTCTCCGGCTGGCAGGTCGCCGCGGACGCCAACAACTCCGGCCACACCTACCCGGACCAGTCGCTCTACCCCGCCAACTCGGTCCCCACGGTGGTCCGGCGCATCAACAACGCCCTGCTCCGCGCGGACCAGATCGAGTTCTCCGAGGGCATCCAGACCGTCGAGGACTGGATGGTCCCGATCGTGGCCGACGCCGAAGCCGGCTTCGGCGGCCCGCTCAACGCCTACGAGCTCATGAAGTCGATGATCCAGGCCGGCGCCTCGGGCGTGCACTGGGAAGACCAGCTCGCCTCGGAAAAAAAGTGCGGCCACCTCGGCGGCAAGGTCCTGATCCCCACCCAGCAGCACGTCCGGACGCTGAACGCGGCCCGGCTCGCCGCCGACGTCGCCGGTACCCCGTCGGTCATCATCGCCCGCACCGACGCCGAGGCGGCCACCCTGATCACCTCCGACGTCGACGAGCGTGACCAGGAATTCATCCTCCGCGAAGGCGGCCAGCCGGTCCGCACGCCGGAGGGCTTCTACAAGGTCCGCAACGGGATCGAACCCTGCATCGCCCGCGCCAAGGCCTACGCCCCGTACTCCGACCTCATCTGGATGGAGACGGGCACCCCGGACCTGGAACTGGCCCGCAAATTCGCGGAATCCGTCAAGGCCGAGTTCCCGGACCAGATGCTCTCCTACAACTGCTCGCCGTCGTTCAACTGGCGCAAGCACCTCGATGACGCCACGATCGCGAAGTTCCAGCGCGAACTCGGCGCCATGGGCTTCACCTTCCAGTTCATCACCCTGGCCGGCTTCCACGCCCTGAACTACTCGATGTTCGACCTCGCCCACGGCTACGCCCGGGAAGGCATGAGCGCGTACGTCGAGCTGCAGGAGAAGGAATTCGCCTCCGAGTCCCGCGGCTACACCGCCACCAAGCACCAGCGCGAAGTCGGCACCGGCTACTTCGACGACATCGCCACCGCGCTCAACCCGAACGCATCCACCCTGGCCCTGGTGGGATCCACCGAAGAAGGCCAGTTCCACTAGAACTCACGACGGCGGCAGTTCCGCCAGCGGACCGAACGCTCCTCCGCGTGCTATTCCCCATTGCCGCCTTCGCCATTGCCCACCTCGGCGGGGCGGCAATGGGGCCCCTTTTACGCACGCTTCCGGAGCATCCGGCCCGCCGTCTTCAGCGCACGTCACCACCCGCCGTCGAACTTTTGCTTCTCCAAGGAGAGATTGAGATGAACAGCTTCACTGACAACTTCACTATCAACGGGATCACGTTGACCGCGCAGCCGATTTGCCGGCAGAGCGAGGTCCTCACGCCGGACGCGCTGGCGTTTGTTGCCAAGCTGCACAAGGCCACGGCAGGGCCCCGTCGGGAGCTGCTGCAGGCACGGCAGGAACGCCGCCAGCAGATCTCCAAGGGCCAGGACCCGCGGTTCCTGCGCGAGACCGAGTCCGTCCGCAACGACCCGAACTGGCGCGTGGCTCCCCCGGCCCCGGGCCTGGAGGACCGCCGCGTGGAAATCACCGGGCCGGTCGACAAGAAGATGACGATCAATGCGCTGAATTCCGGCGCCAAGGTGTGGCTCGCGGACATGGAGGACTCCTCCACGCCGTCCTGGCGCAACGTGATCCAGGGCCAGCTGAACCTCACCGATGCGCTGGAGCGCCGGATCGACTTCACTTCCCCGGAGGGCAAGGAGTACAAGCTGCGCCCGGCCGGGGAACTGCCCACAGTCGTGGTCCGCCCCCGCGGCTGGCACCTGCCGGAAAAGCACATGCTCATCGATGGCACGCCTATTGCCGGCGGGATCGTGGATTTTGGCTTGTACTTCTTCCACAACGCCCGCCGCCTGATCGCCCAGGGCAAAGGTCCGTACTTCTACCTGCCGAAGATCGAGAGCCACCTCGAGGCCCGGCTGTGGAACGACATCTTCATCATGGCGCAGGACCTGCTGGGTATCCCGCAGGGCACCATCCGCGCGACCGTGCTGATCGAGACCATCACCGCGGCGTTCGAAATGGAGGAGATCCTCTACGAACTCCGGGACCACGCCGCGGGCCTGAACGCCGGCCGCTGGGACTACATCTTCTCCCTGATCAAGAACTTCCGCACCCGGGGACCGCGCTTCGTGCTCCCGGACCGCGGCCAGGTCACTATGACCCAGCCGTTCATGCGCGCCTACACCGAGCAGCTGGTCCGGGCCTGCCACAAGCGCGGCGCCATGGCGATCGGCGGCATGGCCGCCGCCGTCCCCAACCGCAAGGATGCGGGCGCCAACGCGATCGCCTTCGAGAAGGTCCGCGCGGACAAGACCCGTGAGGCGAACGACGGCTTCGACGGCTCCTGGGTGGCGCACCCGGACCTGGTGCCGGTCTGCCGCGAGGTGTTCGACGCCGTCCTCGGCGAGCGTCCGAACCAGCTCGAGCGCCTCCGCGAGGACGTCACCGCGGACGACCGCGCGCTCCTGGACATCTCCGCGACCACCGGAACCATCACTGAGCAGGGCATCCGGAACAACATCGAAGTGGGGATCCGCTACATCGAGTCGTGGCTGCGCGGCAACGGCGCGGTGGCCATCCACAACCTGATGGAGGACGCCGCCACCGCGGAAATCTCCCGCTCGCAGCTGTGGCAGTGGATCTTCGCCCGGGCCATCACTGACCAGGGCGACGTGATCACCCGGGAGTGGGTGGAGGACATGCTGGACGAGGAATTCGCCAAGCTGGAGCGCTTCGAAGGAGACCGTTTCGCCGACGCGCGGGACATCTTCGAGGAAGTCACCCTCAGCAGCGAGTTCCCGGCCTTCCTGACGCTGCCGGCCTACGACCGCTTCCTGCATGAAGCGCGCGACGGCGCCGACGCCGCCAGCGGGGACCCCGCACTGGTTCCGGCGTAGGACTCCGCGTCCCGGGCAACCGGGTCCGCACAGATTTCCGTTGGCTGGGCTGCCAGGCCCTTCGCAACAGGCACCCCGAAATCCGGGTGGCAGTCCAGCAACGGAAAATCCCCCCGTGCTCGACAACGGCGTCGAGACGACAGGTAAGGCCCATGTTCCCCGCGAACATGGGCCTTACCTGTCGTCTCGATTGACATCACCCCGGCGCGCGACAGCGAGTCAGTGGGGCTTCGGCACCCGCCGCAGTGACAGCGAGGTGCCCAGGATGAACGCGGCCACCGAGCCCAGGATCATCAGCAGCGGTCCGGTCCAGGCGCCGGTGGTCCCGTGGACGTAGCCCAGCAGGGTCGGCGCCACTGCCCCGAAGGAGTATCCCGTCCCCTGGACGACGGCGGACATCCGGGCCGCCGAGGTCTGGTCCCGCGCCAGCCGGATAATGGCCAGGAAGATCAGCGTGATGCCGCCGCCTTGGGCGACACCGCCGAAGGAACACCACAGCCACCACAGCTCCGGTGCCAGCAGCAGGCCCACGGGTACGGTGAGCCACAGCAGCCCCAGGGCGAGGCCCACCGCCGTCGTACTGGCGAACCGGGCCGCCAGCGGCACGCCCAGTCCGCCCACAATGGCCAGGATCTGGAAGAGCGAGGACCCTGCCCCGGCGGCTGCGGGCGCCATGTCGAGTTCGTCCGAGAGCAGGCTCGGCAGCCAGGCGGTCACTCCGTAGTAGGAGAACGCCTGCCCGGCGAACCCGAAGGTCAGCGCTGCCGTGATCCACCGGGAGGTGAGCTTCCCGGGCCGCCGCGGGTCCGCCGCAGTGACGGCGGCCGGAATAAAGGCCCGCCGGCCAACCGCGATCACCCACACGGCGGCGGCCGCCACCGCGAACAGGCCACTGGCGGCAATCGCGGGCCGCCAGCCCAGGAGTTCAGCCAGCGGCGCCGACACCATGGAGGTCAGGAACGAGCCGATGTTCAGTGCCGCGGTGTAGGTGCCCATTGCCGCGCCTTGCCGGGCGGGGGTGAAGTCACGGCGGATGATCAGCGGGACCACGATGTTGCCGATCGTAATGGCGACGCCGAGGATCACCGTGCCCAGCATGACCAGGGCACCCCCGCCGGCCGAGCGGACCACGACGCCGAAGAGCACCCCGAGCAGGGTCAGGGTGATGGCGAATTCTGGCCCCAACTTGCGCCCGGCCAGCGAGGCCAGGGGCGCGGCCAGGGCAAAGCACAGGACCGGGATGCCGGTCAGGAATCCCAATTCCACCGGGGTGAACCCGAGATCGTCCTCCAGTTGGGCGATCACCGGCGCCACCGCCACCAACGGGCCGCGCATGTTCAGCGCGATCAGCCCGATCGCGAGCATGAGGAGCCAGCCGCGCGGCGCCCGGGCCACGCTGCTCATGGGGCGGCCCGTAGCCCGGCGGCCGGGCAGAAATATGATTTCATCAGTCCCATTGCTATCACGGGCCCCGGTCGCGCCTTCGGAATGTGACGCTTTCCGGGACACCCCTGCCGGGCGCGCCGCTTTCCGGGACACCCCTAGCCCGTGGCCTGCAGGGTCGCCTCAATGACCGCGGGTGAGAGCACATGCTGCGTGACCATCTGGCTGGCGCCGAGGATCGCGGCCTGGTCACCGGCCCGGGACACGCCGATCCGCAGGTGCGCCGTGGCCAGCGGCAGCGAGCGCCGGTAGACCACCTCGCGGACGCCGGCCATCAGATGCTCCCCGGCCTGGCCGAGGCTTCCGCCGATCACAATCACCGAGGGGTTCAGCAGGTTAACGACCATGGAGAGGACGTCGCCGAGGTCCCTGCCGGCCTGCCGCAGCGCCTGGATGGCCTGCAGGTTCCCTTCGGCGACCAGGCGCAACACATCGCCGCCGTCGTGCGCCGGCAGGCCCTGCCGCGTCAGCGCCTTGGCGACGGCGGGCCCGGACGCCAGGGCTTCGAGGCACCCGTAGTTCCCGCACCGGCACAGCACGTCATCGCCACGCGGAACCCGGACGTGTCCGAGGTCGCCGGCCGTCCCGTTGGCTCCGCGCTGGAGCTGGCCGCTGCTGATGATGCCCGCCCCGATGCCGGTGGCCACCTTGATGAACAGGAAGTTTTCGACGTCAGGCCAGTGCGCCGTGCGCTCCCCCAGCGCCATGATGTTCACGTCGTTGTCCACCAGGACCGGCACCGGAAGGGACCGCTGGACGTGGCGGACGACGTCGAACCCGTCCCAGCCGGGCATGATTGGCGGCTTCACCGGCATGCCGGTGGCGTGTTCCACGGGCCCCGGGAGCCCGATGCCGGCGCCGGCCAGGTCCCCAATTCCCCGGCCGGCCCCGCCGAGCAGCTGCAGCCCTTCCTCGATCACCCGGTCCAGGACAACCACCGGGCCGTCGGCGACGTCCTGCGCCAGCCGGCGCTCCGCGAGCACCGTCCCGCCGAGGTCCGTGACGGCGATGATCACGTGGGTGGCCCCGACATCCACCGCCAGAACGACGCGGGCCGCCGGGTTGAAGGCAAAGCGCGACGGCGGGCGGCCGCCGCTGGAGCTCGCCTCCCCGGCGGGGCCGACGAGCCCGGAGACCATCAGCGCGTCGATGCGGGAAGCGACAGTGGACCGGGCGAGCCCGGTGGTCAGGGCCAGCTCCGCGCGGGTCCGGGCCTTGCCGTCGCGCAGGAGCTGGAAGAGGTCTCCGGCGCGGGACAGGCTGCCGCCGGCCTCGGGGGTTGCGGGCTCGGTGCCGGTGGGCGTACTCATGAGTAAGTGATAGCACGAAGATCTTCTGCATGTCACGCTTCACAAAGATTGACGCGTAGTTTCCAACTTTTGCTTGACGCACGGCATAAGTCTCCCTAGTTTAGAGCCATCGTGTTCCTCCGCTCCAGACAAACCATCTCGCTGCCCATGGGCGTGCAGTCCTACTTCGCGCAGAATCAAACGGAATGGACGCCCCTTCCCGCCGTCAGGGCTGACCCTCACACCTTCGAAGCCGAACTCGTGCAAAGGAATCCCGTGTCTTATTCAATCCAGCTGTACACCCTCCGCAACGCCCTCCAGGAAGACTTGCCCGGCACCATCAAAAAGGTCGCCGAACTCGGTTTCACCCAGGTTGAGCCCTACAACTTCGTCGCCACGGCCGCTGAGCTCGGCGCTGCCCTGAAGGAGAACGGCCTGACCGCCCCGTCCGGCCACGCCCCGCTGCTGAGCCAGGACCGGGACGAAATCTTCGCCGCGGCCAAGGAGTTGGGCATCACCACGGTGATCGACCCCTACCTCCCGGCCGAGCACTGGCAGTCCGCCGAGGACATCAAGGCCACCGCAGCGAAGCTCAACGCCGCCGCCAAGAAGGGCGCCGGGTACGGCATCCGCGTCGGCTACCACAACCACGCCTGGGAGCTGGAGTCCAGCATCGACGGCCAGACCGCCCTGGAGTACTTCGAGGGACTCCTGGACCCGGAGCTCGTCCTGGAAGTGGACACCTACTGGGCCGCCGTCGGCGGCCAGGACCCCGTGGCGCTTCTGCAGCGCCTCGGCGACAGGGTCAGGTTCATCCACATCAAGGACGGCCCCGTCTCCACGGACACCAAGGCGCAGCAGCCGGCCGGGCAGGGCAAGATCGCCGTGCGGGACGTCATCGCCGCGGCGCAGTCCCTCGAAGTCGGGGTCGTGGAATTCGACGACTACTCCGGCGACATCTTCGACGGCATCGCCCAGAGCCTGGGCTACCTGCAAAGCGGTTCCGCCGGCGCGCAGGGCGTGAACGCATGAGCGCCGCACCGAACCGTGTATCGGCGAACCGTGCCGCCGGCCGCGGCCCGGTGGGCGTCGCCGTCATCGGCGCCGGCAACATCAGCAAGCAGTACCTGGACAACCTGACCGTCTTCCCCGACCTTAAGGTCCACGTGATCGCCGACCTCTTCGAGGAGGCGGCCGGGGCGCGGGCCAAGGAATACGGCATCCCGGAGTGGGGCGGGGTGGACGCCGCCCTGAACCACCCCGACGTCGAAATCATCGTCAACCTGACCATCCCGGCCGCGCACGTGGAAGTGGCCACGGCCGCCGTCGATGCCGGCAAACACGTCTGGACGGAAAAGCCGTTCTCGCTGGACCGCGATTCCGGCCTGGGCCTGCTGAAAACGGCCGACGCCGCGGGGCTGCGGCTGGGCTGCGCCCCGGATACGTTCCTGGGCGCCGGCCTGCAGACTGCCCGGCGGCTGATCGAACGTGGCGACATCGGCACCCCACTGACGGCCATGACCACATTCCAGACGCCCGGGCCGGAATCGTGGCACCCCAACCCCGCGTTCCTCTTCCAGCACGGCGCCGGGCCGCTGTTCGACATGGGCCCGTACTACCTCACGGCCCTGGTGCAGACGTTCGGCTCCGTGCGCCGTGTGGCCGCGACCGGTTCCAAGGCAAAGGAGGTCCGGGTCATCGGTTCCGGGCCCAAGGCCGGCGAGGAATTCACGGTCGAGGTCCCCACCCACGTCTCCGCCATGGCCCAGTTCGAGTCCGGCGCGTCCTCCCACAGCGTGTTCAGCTTCGAGTCCCCGCGGCTGCGGATGGGCTTCGTGGAGATCACCGGGACCGAGGCCACCATCTCGCTGCCCGATCCAAACTACTTCGACGGCGACATCAGGCTCTGGCGCGCCGGCGACGAGGAATGGACCGCTATTCCGGCCACCGGCCCCAGCCAGGGCCGCGGCATGGGCGTGCTGGACATGGCACGCTCCATCCGCGCCGGCGTTCCGCACCGCGCCACCGGCAACCTCGCCTACCACGTCCTGGACACCATGGTCTCGATCTCCGAGTCGGTCGATTCGGGCACGTTCATCGATGTGGAAAGCTCCGCGCCCACCTCCGCAGCCCTCCCCGAGGACTGGGACCCCACCGCTTCCACACTCTAGGGACCAGCAATGAATTCCCACGAAACCACCCCCGGCCCCGCCGCCGGTTCACGTTTGGGTGTGGCCATGATCGGGTACGCGTTCATGGGCAAGGCCCACTCGAACGCCTGGCGGAATGTTGCCAGCTACTTCGACGTCCCGGCGTTCGAACGGCGCGTCCTGGTCGGCCGCGACCGGGACGGCGTCGCCGAGGCGGCCGCTAAGTACGGCTGGGCCGAGTCCGCCACGGACTGGCGCGCAGTGATCGCCCGGGATGACATCCACATCGTCGATATCTGCGCGCCGGGGTTCATGCACGCGGAAATCGCCATCGCCGCGCTGGCCGCCGGCAAGCGCGTCCTGGTCGAAAACCACTGGCCAACACCCTCGCCGAGGCCGAGGCCATGACCGCGGCAGCGCAGGCAGCCCGGGAGCGAGGGGTGCAGTCCATGATCGGCTTCAACTACCGCCGGGTCCCGGCCCTGGCGCTGGCCCGGGAGCTGATCGCGGAGGGCCGGCTCGGCGCCGTCCGGCATGTCCGCGCCGCCTACCTGCAGGACTGGCTCGTGGACCCGGATGCGCCCATGACGTGGCGGCTGAACAAGGACACCGCCGGGTCCGGGGCGCTGGGCGATATTGCCAGCCACGCGATCGACCAGGTGCTGTTCCTCCTGGGCGAGCCGGTCACCGAGGTCTCCGGCCGGCTGCACACTTTCACGCCGCGACGCCCGGGCGCTGCCGGGCTGGAGGAGGTGACGGTCGACGACGCCGCCTGGGCCACGCTGACCCTCGCCTCCGGGGCCATCGCCTCGGTGGAGGTCTCCCGGGTGGCCGCCGGGCGGAAGAACTCGCTCACGCTGGAGGTCTATGGCGACAAGGGAGCCCTGCTCTTCGATCTGGAGGACCTGAACGAGCTCTGCTTCCTGGACGCCACACTGCCGGTCCGCGAACAGGGCTTCCGCCGGATCCTCGTCAACGAACCCGAGCACCCGTACCTTGAAGCATGGTGGCCGCAGGGCCACGTGATCGGCTGGGAACACACGTTCACGCACGAGATCCGCGACTTCCTCACCGCGGTGGGCAACGGAACCCAGCCGTCGCCGTCGTTCGAGGACGGCCTGAGCGTCCAGCGGATCCTCGCCGCCGTGGAGGAAAGCGCCGCGGCCAAAAGTTCACTCATCCAGCTCACCCCGTCCGCACGGACCACCCAAACGATTACCGAAGGAACCTGACATGCCCCGCCCGTACACCCTGTTCACCGGCCAGTGGGCCGACCTGCCCTTCGAGGAAGTCGCCCGCCTGGCCTCCGGCTGGGGCTACGACGGCCTGGAAATCGCCGTCTCCGGCGACCACCTGGACGCCTGGCGCTGGGACGAACCCGGCTACGTCGAGTCCAAGCTGGCCGTGCTGGAGAAGTACAACCTCAAGGTCTGGGCTATCTCCAACCACCTCAAGGGCCAGGCGGTGTGCGATGACCCGATCGACTTCCGGCACGAGGCGATCGTCGGGGCCAGGGTCTGGGGCGACGGCGAGCCAGAAGGCGTCCGCCAACGCGCTGCCGAGGAAATGAAACACACCGCCCGGCTCGCCAAGGCCCTCGGCGTCGACACCGTGGTCGGGTTCACCGGATCCTCCATCTGGCAGTACGTCGCGATGTTCCCGCCCGTGCCGGAGAAGGTCATCGAGGCCGGCTACCAGGACTTCGCCGACCGCTGGAACCCCATCCTGGACGTCTTCGACGAAAACGGTGTCCGCTTCGCGCACGAGGTCCACCCCTCCGAGATCGCCTACGACTACTGGACCACCGTCCGGACCCTCGAGGCGATCGGGCACCGCGAGGCCTTCGGCCTGAACTGGGACCCCTCCCACTTCATGTGGCAGGGCATCGACCCCGTCTCCTTCATCTGGGACTTCAAGGACCGGATCTACCACGTGGACTGCAAGGACACGAAGCTGCGCCCCACCGGCCGCAACACCGTGCTGGGCTCGCACCTGCCCTGGGGCGACCCGCGCCGTGGCTGGGACTTCGTCTCCGCCGGCCGCGGCGACGTGCCCTGGGAATCGTCCTTCCGCGCCCTGGCCGCGATCGGCTACGACGGCCCCATCTCGATCGAATGGGAAGACGCGGGCATGGACCGGCTCCACGGCGCCCCGGAGGCCCTCGCCGCGCTGAAGAAGTTCGACTTTCCGGCCTCGAACACCTCCTTCGACGCCGCCTTCAAGCAGTAGCGGGGCGCCGCAGGGTCCGGATCCGCTACGTTTCCGGACAGACGCGGCGAAACCGGTCCGGCGCACCGCGGATCCGCGCTGCGCCGGACCGATTCCGTGGCCCTGGTCCGATTCCGTAGCGGAACTTATCAGTCCACAGCTGTCATCGTCGGGAGCCTCGAGTGCCGGAAATCCCGGAAAACACCATCGCACCGCGGGAACTTCAGCCCGGCCAGCGCTGCGAGGTCTGGATCGCGCCCGTCACAGGTGAGCGCGAGCTGGCGTTCCCCAACGTGGACGTGCTCCTTGAGGCGCCGAACACCTCCCGAGTGCAAGTTCCGCCGACTGTTGACATGGGACTCCGAGCGGTCCGATGCTGAGCTGATCCGGTATTGCTTCCCCCTCGGTGCGGCTTTGCGCATCGAGCAGGTGCAGGAACATTCCCCCTCCTCGTGCGACCCAGCCGAGAGATAGCAAAAAGGAGCACCCCCATGCACATCGACATGCCGACCCGGGACGACGTGGAACGGCTGGCCGCAGCGCGCGATCCACACAGCGTCACCGTGTATCTTTCGACGAGCAGCGTCCCTGCCCATTCGGAGGACAATCAGTCCAGAGCCCGGTCCTTGTTCAGTTCCGCCGTCGCACAGCTCCGCGAAGCGGGAAGCAACGACGCGGTCGTCGCGATAGAAACGTTTCTCGACGAGCTGCTGGGATCCCCGGAATTCTGGTTTGAGATGGGGCGGAGCCTGGCCATCTTCGTGACGCCGACTTCGATTCTCGAGTTCCGTTTGCCCAACGATCTCGAAGACCACGTAAGCGTGGCCGATCGTTTCGCCATCACACCGCTCCTCCGTGCCCTCACCTTCCCCAACGCGGCGCTCGTGCTCGCCATCTCCCAGAACGGGGCACGGCTCATCGAGGTCACGGCGGACCGACCGGCCGAAGAGGTCACGGTACCGGGCATGCCACAGGGTGCAGCCAGTGCCGTCGGGCTCGAATCGATCGGCGGCCGCTCCCACTTCGGGCGGCTGCATGGCGACGAGGGACGAAAGGTACGGCTAGCCCAGTACGCCCGTTCCGTCGACCACGTGCTTCGTCCATTGTTGAACGGTCAGTCCCTGCCGCTGGTGATCGCTGCGACGGAGCCGCTCGCGAGCATCTACCGCAACCTCGCAGGATACGCCCACCTCGCGTCCGAGGGCATCGAGGGGAACCCCGATGAACTGACCCCGGCCCAATTGGCGGAAGCGGCGCGTGGCGTACTTGACCGGATCTATGCGGCCGATCTTGTTGCCCTGCAAACGACGTTTGAAGAGCGTCGCCCCAGCGGCCGCGGCACCGCCGACCTCAGCGACTTGGCGCGGGCCGCCGCCTTCGGCGCCATTGCGACGCTCGCCGTGGACATGGATGCCAGTGTCAAAGGTGCTGTCGGAGACGACGGCGCACTCACCCTGGACGGCGACACCGGACAGGACGTGGTCGAGGAAATCGCCCGTCGGGCCCTCGGCTCGGGCGCCCGGGTCTTCGCCGTGCGCCGATCCGACATGCCGGAAAATGTGGAGGCCGTCGGAATCCTCCGCTACGCCATCTGATATGTAGCCCCCAACAACACCAGTTCTTATTGATGCCCGGGCCCCGCCGCGGGCTAGGGTTTAGCCATGACGCACCGGATCCGGACAGCAACCGCGGACGACGCCGGGAAGCTGGCCGCACTCGCGGCCGTCACCTTCCCGCTCGCGTGCCCGCCGGAGTCCCGGCCGGAGGACATCGCGGCCCACCTCGCCAATACCCTGAGCGAGGCCAATTTCCGGGCCTATCTGGCAGATCCGGAGGTCACGGTGCTGGTGATCGACGCCGACGGCGACCTCCGCGGTTACAGCCTGCTGGTGGCCCGCCCCGCCCGGGACCCGGACGTAGCCGCCATCCTGGGCGAGCTGCCGTGCACCGAACTGAGCAAATGCTACGTCCACCCGGACCACCACGGGCTCGGCGCCTCGGCCGAACTGATGCACGCCAGCATCGGCGCGGCTGCGGAAGCCGGCGCCCGCGGGCTCTGGCTCGGCGTGAACAGCCAGAACGCCCGGGCCATCCGGTTCTACGAAAAGTCCGGCTTCCGCAAGGTCGGCACCAAGTCCTTCCAGCTCGGCACCACCGTGGAGCACGACTTCGTGATGGAGCGCCCAGTCGCGCCGTGAGGCCGCGGGCGCCGGCCGGCCCTCAGCCGGGAGGACGCTTAGCCGTGGGGCCGTGACGAAGCCGACAGGCCGCCGGGGAATGGACCCGGCGGCGGCGCGGTTGTTGCGGGCATGAAGATTGAGATCTGGTCCGACGTCGCCTGCCCCTGGTGCTACATCGGCAAACGCCGTTTCGAAACCGCCCTCGCGGCCTTCCCGCACCGCGATTCCGTGGAGGTGAAGTGGCGCAGCTACCAGCTGGATCCCACGCTCCCGGAGCACTACGACGGCACCGAACTGGACTACCTGAGCACGCGCAAGGGCATGGCGCCGGCGCAGGTATCGCAGATGTTCGAGCACGTCGCGGCCCAGGCCAAGGGCGAGGGGCTGAACTACCGGTTCGACGCCGTCGTGGTCGCCAACAGCTTCACGGCCCACCGGCTGATCCACCTCGCCGCCGCCCACGGCCAGCAGGACGCCGCGAAGGAACGCCTGCTCAGCGACCACTTCGAGCATGGCAAGGACATCGGCAGCCAGGACTACCTGACCGCCCTGGGCCTGGACCTCGGACTCGACGCGGGCGAACTGGCGGAACTGTTCAGCACCGAGGCCTACGCCGACGCCGTCCGCAACGACATCGCCGAGGCCCGCGCCCTGGGCATCAGCGGCGTCCCGTTCTTCGTGATCGACCGGAAGTTCGGACTCTCCGGTGCCCAACCCGCCGAAACCTTCACCGCCGCCCTCGAGCAGGCGTGGCAGGACAGCCACCCGCTGGTCATGGTGGGCGCCGGCGCGGAGGCTGCGGACGCCACCACCGATTCCCCCGCGGAATCCGGCGCCTGCGGCCCGGACGGCTGCCCCGTCTGAGCCCGGCATCGTCGAAGTCGCCGGAAACTCCCGGACTCGCCCGAAGTTTCCGGCGCCTCGGGGCGTTTCCGGCGAACTCCCGGCACGGGCGGCGTCCTGCGGCTTCGGGCGGCCCGGCCTAGAGTGGATCATGGACACTTCGGCCGGACCGGACGGACCCCGGACCTCCCTGTTTACCGACCACTATGAGCTGACCATGTTCCAGGCGGCCCTCCACTCCGGGGCCGCGCACCGCCGGTCCATCTTCCAGGCCTTCGCCCGGGGACTGCCGGCCGGGCGCCGGTATGGGATCGTGGCCGGCACCGGCCGGCTCCTCGAGGGAATCGCGAACTTCCGCTTCAACGAGGACGACGTCGCCTTCCTGGCCGACACCGGCGTGGTCCATGAGGACACCCTGGAGCACCTGGCCGCCTTCCGGTTCTCCGGCGACATCTGGGGCTATCCGGAAGGTGAAGCCTACTTCCCGCATTCCCCCGTCCTGATCGTCGAATCGACGTTCGCCGAGGCCTGCGTCCTGGAGACCTACGTCCTGTCAGTGCTGAACCATGACAGCGCCATCGCCTCGGCCGCATCCCGGATGACCAGCGCCGCCGGCGGCAGGCCCTGCATTGAGATGGGCTCCCGCCGCACCCACGAGGAAGCGGCCGCCGCGGCGGCCCGCGCGGCTGTCATCGCGGGCTTTTCCGGCACGTCCAACCTGGCCGCCGGGCGGCGTTACGGCCTGCGGACCATCGGCACCGCGGCCCACTCCTTCACCCTGCTCCACGACTCCGAGCGCGACGCCTTCGCGGCGCAGCTTGCCTCGCTCGGGTCCGGCACCACGCTGCTCGTGGACACGTACGACGTCGAAGCGGCCGTCCGTACCGCCGTCGACCTCGCCGGAGACAAACTTGGGGCCATCCGGCTGGACTCCGGAGACCTCGTGGCCCAGGCACGGTGGGTCCGCGAACTCCTGGACAGCCTCGGCAACGTGCACACCAGGATCGTGGTGACCTCGGACCTGGACGAATTCGCCGTCGCCGCGCTCCGCTCCGCCCCGGCCGATTCCTATGGCATCGGCACGTCCCTGGTGACCGGATCCGGGGCGCCAACGGCCGGGATGGTCTACAAGCTGGTGAGCCGGGCCGGTGACTCCGGTGAGCTGGCTGCCGTGGCGAAGACCTCGAAGGACAAGATCAACATGGGCGGGCGCAAGTTCGCCGTGCGCCGCCTCGACGACCGCGGCACCGCCACCCACGAGGTCCTCGGCGTGGACCACCCGCCGGCCGCCGGAAGAAACGGACGCCCCCTCCTGCAGCAGTTCATGAAAGACGGCGAAATCGTGCCCGGCTGGACCGGCCCGGACGCGGTGGGGCGGGCGCGGGACCGGCACACGGCCTCCATGGCGGAGCTGCCCCGGGTGGTGGACAGGCTGCAGCCCGGCGAGCCGGCCATCCCCACGATCTACGAATAAAGCCCGCCAAGGCGGCGCAAGACGCAAATCCCGTTCCGGGAGGACCGCGACTTAGTCTGTTGTCCGGTGCAGGACAAAGATGCCGCCGTAGGCGGGCTGGTCCAAGCGCTGCCGGTCGCTGTCGGTGTATTCGCTCAGCACAGCGTGGATGCGCGTGGTGAGGTCCTCAGCATCTTCCTCGGAGAGGTGCAGAACGAAGCGTGAGAGGCTGGCGAGCGCGGCCGGTCCTGCTTCCGTCAGCTCTTCCCGGAATGCCTCGAGCGGGGCCAGCGGACCGGCGGGACCGGCTTCACTCAGTGCGGTGTCCAGCTTCCAGGACCGCCCCGTGGAACGATACGGCTTCTCCAGCGCGCCACTCTCGCCCGTGCGGACCCCGGCGGGTTCAAGGAACCCCGTTGAGAGCAACTGCCGCACGTGATAAAGCACCGTTCCCGGATCCTGGCCCAGCCGGTCGGCGAGTTGTTTGTTGGTCAGTTCGTGGAGCCCGCACAGGCGCAGGATCCTCAGGCGCAGCGGATGGGCCAACGCCTTAATTTCCCGGGCGCTCGCGACGGGTCTTTTTTGGTCCGCGCTCGGCTGCTCTGCGTCCGTCATGTCCCAATCCTACAATCCGATGTACTGGATTCAATCACCTTGAATTTTCTCAATCACTGTGGAATGGTCCACCTATGACTAGTCACGCCGCGCAGGTGAAGGAACGGCATCGTGCGCCGCTGGGTGCGTCCTACTGGAAGCTGTGGACCTCGTCCGGACTCTCGAACCTCGCGGACGGCGTCTTCAAGATCGCGCTGCCGCTGCTGGCAATTCAGTTCACCCAGTCACCCACCCTGGTTGCCGGACTGAGCGTCGCAGCGACGCTCCCCTGGCTCCTCTTCGCCCTCACTGCCGGCGCGCTGGCCGACCGGCTGGACCGGCGCAAGCTCATGTTGTGGGCCAACCTCAGCCGGGCGGTGCTGCCGGCCCTGCTGGCCGCCGTCGTGTTGCTGGATGTGGGCTCCGTTTGGGCTCTGTACGTTGTCGCATTGATGGTGGGTGTGGCTGAGACGCTCTACGACACCTCCGCGCAGTCGATCATGCCCCAGCTGGTGCACAGGGATCAGCTCTCGCGCGCCAACGGCCGGCTCTACGCCGTCGAGCTCACCACCAACCAGTTCATTGGTCCCCCGCTGGGCGGGCTGCTGGTGGCCATGGGCCTGGTTGCGGGCGTTGCCGTGCCGGCGGCCCTGTGGCTTGCGGCCGTCGGCGGCCTGCTCCTGGTCCCGGGGGCATTTCGCACAGAACGTGAGCAGAAGACGACACTGCGATTCGACATTGCTGAGGGGCTGCGGTTCCTCTGGAACCAGAAGATCCTGCGCACACTCGCGGTGATGACCGGGGTGTTCAACTTCGCATCCAGCGCGGCCTTCGCGGTCTTCGTGCTGTTTGCCGTGGGCCCGGCTTCACAGATGGGGCTGTCCGAAGTGGGGTTCGGCCTGCTCTTGACCACCTCCGCTCTCGGCGCCTTCGTTGGCTCGTTCATGTCCGAGCGGGTGGAGGCCAGGCTCGGCCGGTCGACGTCCCTGATGCTGACGATCTTCGGGGCCGCGCTGTTCGTAGGTGCGCCCGCCCTGACCGACAACCCCTATGTTCTTGGCCCAATCTTCTTTGTGGGCGGCATGCTGATCGTGCTTTGGAACGTCATCACCGTATCCCTGCGCCAGCGCATTACTCCCAACCGCTTGCTGGGCAGAGTCAACAGCGCCTACCGCCTGCTGGCGTGGGGCACCATGCCGCTTGGTGCAGCAGCCGGCGGTCTGCTGGCCCAATGGCTGGGCCTGCAGGTCATGTTCGGCATCATGGGAGTGCTGACGCTCGCGCTGCTGGGGATGATGCCCGTCCTCACGAACAAGGCAATGGCCGCGGCCGACGTCGAATCCTAAGTTGCTGCCAGGGGCGCGGATCGGGCATCCGCGCCCCTTGTTTGGTGCCGGGTTCCTGTCAGCTGTCGATCGAGGCCATGTTGGCCTCGTCGTGGCGTTCCCCCGCGGCGGGCCGGAGCGAGTTCAGCCGATCCAGCTGGTCACGGGTGAGTTCGATGCCGTCGGCCGCGGTGTTTTCCTCGACCCGGGAGACCCTGCGGGTGCCGGGGATCGGGGCGATGTCGATCCCGCGGGTCAGCAGCCACGCGAGGGCGGTCTGCGCGGGGGTCGCGCCGATCTCGGCGCCGATGGCCTTCACCTCGTCGACGATCGCGAGGTTGCGGCGGAAGTTCTCACCCGTGAACCGGGGGTTGGTCTTGCGCCAGTCGTCCTCGGCGAAGTCCTCGACGGAGCGGATCTGGCCGGTCAGCAGCCCGTGTCCGAGCGGCGAATACGGAACGAACCCAATTCCGAGGTCGCGCAGCAGCGGCAGGATCTCCGCCTCCACGTCCCGGGTCCACAGCGAGTACTCCGTCTGCAGGGCCGAGACCGGCTGCACGGCGTGTGCCCGGCGGATGGTCTCCGGGGAGGCCTCGGACAGCCCGAAGTGCAGCACCTTGCCCTCGGTGATCAGGTCCGCAACCGCGCCGGCCGTCTCCTCGATCGGGGTGTTCCGGTCGATCCGGTGCTGGTAGTACAGGTCGATGTGGTCGGTGCCGAGGCGCTTGAGGGAGCCCTCGACGGCGGCCCTCACGTTCGCCGCGCTGCTGTCGACCACGCCGGGGCCGCCGCCGGAATGGGAGACCAGGCCGAACTTCGTTGCAATCCTGACCTGATCGCGGCGTCCCTTGACGGCTTGGCCGACGATCTCCTCGCTCAGGAACGGCCCGTAGATCTCCGCGGTGTCGATGTGGGTGACCCCGAGGTCAAGGGCGCGGTGGATCGTCCGGATCGACTCCGCGTTATCCAGGGCGCCCTCGCTGGTGTAGGTGCCGGCCATGGTCATGGCGCCGAGTCCGATGCGGGAGACTTCCAGGCTTCCGAGGCGTGCGTTCTTCATGGTGTATTTCCTTTGGGTGTGGTTCCCCGGCCTGGAATGTGGGCATGGCCCACAGCGTGGCGAGGGTTTTTGGGCGGCCGGTAGCCATTGGCGTCCGGCGGGTATGTCGAGACTGGGTGGACGACGGCGGGAGGCTCCCGACGTCATCCGTTTGCCTGGGTGTCAGGCGTCGGTGTCAGGCGTCGGTGTCAGGCGTCGTCGTGGGCCAGGTTGCTGGAGAGCTCGCGGTGGGCGTCGGCCTGGGCCTGGAGTTCCTTGGCCCGGGCCTCAAAGACTCCAACGGCGTCCGCTCCGGCGGCGAAGCGCAGCGGCGGTTCATCCAGCTCCGCCAGTTGGATGAGGGCGACGGCGAGCTTGGCCGGGTCCCCGCCCTGAAGGCCGTTCATGCCTTTCCACGCGGTGACTGTCTGCTCGGTCCGCTCGGAATAGTCCCCGATAGTGGATGCCGCGTAGCTGGTGGATTCCGGGGTGAGGAGCTCGGTGCGGAAGAATCCCGGCTCAACGATCATGGTGCGGATTCCGAACGGCGCGACTTCGGGGGCCAGGGATTCGGCCCAGCCCTCCACACCGAACTTCGAGGCGGCGTAAGCAGAAAGGAACTCCCCGCCGGCGATGCCGGCGGTGGAGGAGATCGTGACCAGCAGGCCCGAGCGCTGGGCCCGCAGGACGGGCAGGGCCGCGCGGGTGACGTTTATGGGTCCGAACATGGTGGTTTCGATTTGGGCCCGGAAGTCCTCCGGGGTGATTTCCTCGAAGAACCCGGCGTAGAAGTTGCCGGCATTGTTTACGAGCACGTCGATCCGGCCGAACCGGTCCACGGCGGCGGCGATGGCGGCGGTGGCGTCGGCGGGGTTGGTGACGTCGAGTTTTACGGCCAGCAGGTTCTCGTTCTCGCCGACGGCCTGGGCGACCTTGTCGGGGTTTCGGCCGGTGGCGACGACTGCGTGGCCGGCGGCCAGGGCGGCCTTGGCGATGTCAATGCCCATACCGCGGCCTGCCCCGGTGATGAACCAGACTTTCTGTCCGGTCTTGGCGTCGTTGTGCTCAGTCATGTTCTGTCTTTCCTGGGTTGGGTGTTCCGGGCCGCGCGTGGGAGCGCAGATCCGGGATGGAAGGGTCGCTGGTTGCGGTTTTCGCCGGGGGCGATGCCGCCCAGCTGGCAAGGAACGCCAGCGCGTTTTCGGATGCGGACCCCGGCTCTGCAGTGAAGGTGTACAGGGTTTGTCCCTCATCGCCGGGAAGGTCGAGCGTCTCGAACTGCAGCGACACGTCGCCGGCGACCGGATGGTGGAAGCGCTTGGTTCCCGTGGTGTGGATCCTTACGTCATGGCCGGCCCACAAGGCGGCGAAGTGCCCGCTGCGTGTGGTCAGCTCGCCGACCAGTTCGTTCAATGCGCGGTCATGGGGATTCCGTCCCGCTTCCGATCGGAGCATCGCCACCGTGGTGGCAGCGATTGCGGACCAATCGGGGTAGAAGTCCCCTGCCCCCGGATCGAGGAAGAGGTACCGGGCCTGGTTCGGCAGCTGGCCCGGAGCCTCCGGACCAGCGGCTGCTGTGGACTCGAACACCGGCCCGTACAGCGCGCGCCCCAAGGAGTTGGCGGCCAGCACGTCCGAGCGTCCGTTCTGCACCAGGGCGACCGCACCGGTCATCCCGTCCAGCAAACGCAATACTCCGGGACGGACCCTCTGCTGCGGTGGCCGGCGCGCCGGCCTCCGGGAGGACGGCGTGTTGGCCGTCCTGGCCAAGTCCATCAGATGTGTTCGCTCTGCCTCATCCAGCTGAAGGGCGGAGGCCACAGCGTCGAGGACCGAGTCCGAGACGCCGCGGATGCTGCCGCGTTCCAGCCGCGTGTAATAGTCCGTGCTTACCCCGGCCAGCTGTGCCACTTCCTCCCGACGCAGCCCCGGAACGCGGCGCAGTTCGCCATAGTTGGGGAGCCCGGCCTGATCCGGGGTGATCTTCGCCCGGCGCGAGATCAGGAAGTCTCGGATTTCGTCTTTTCTGTCCACATCCACCACGCTACGCAGCCCGGACGGGCGGTGGCAGTGTCTATCAGACACCCCCAGTTGAGGCGGTGGATACAGGTGTGGCCCCTCAGAACCGGTCGATGTTCGTAGCCCGGCCGTGTCACAGTCCGCCGCCCGGCTGCTTTGGTGACAGATCGCGCTAAAGTGTGCGTATGCCTAGGATTTCGGCCGCGAGCAACGCCGCCCAACGTGCCGAGACCCAGCGTCGCATCCTGACCGCATTCGGGGAACTCCTCTTCACCCACGGGCTCCCCGGCCTGACCATGACGGACGTCGCGCGCCATGCCCAGATCGGCCGGACCGCCGTCTACAACTACTACGCGGATATCGAAGAGCTCCTCATCGCCTACGCCCTGGATGAAACCGAGCGGTTCCTGCTCGATCTGCGCGAATCCCTCGATGCGCTGGAGAACCCGGTGGAGCGCCTGGCCGTCTACGTCCGCGCCCAGGTGGAGGACCTGAGCCGGCGCCACCTGCCGCCGGGCCCGGCCATGGCGGCGGTGCTCTCGCCGTCGTCGTTTGCCAAACTTGCCGACCACGTGGGTGAGCTCAGCGTGCTCCTGCGGGGCATCCTGCGCGACGGCATGGCCCAGGGGTACCTGCCCGAGTCGGACATTGCCCAGCTGGCCCAGCTCATCCACGGCACGCTCTCCTCAAGCGCTGCGCGGGGCGACGGGGCGGGCCAGGACGCCGGGGCCGAGGCACGGCTCGCCCGGACGGTGCGGTTTGTCCAGCTGGGGGCCGGGGCGAGGTTTGACGACGCCGGCCGGCCGGTCCGCACCATCCGCTAGGCCGCGGCGCCGGGAAGGCTGGAAGGCTGGCAGGCCGTGCCTTAGCCCGTGCCGGGCGTCGCCGTGGGTACGGCGGGCAGCGTGGCCTCATCCACGATGCGCCGGTTCTCGCGGGGGCAGCTGAGCTGGCCCGGCGTCTGGTCCACGAGTTCCGGCTTGGCCAGTTCCTTGAAGTCGCCGGTAATGATCACGTCCACGCTCGGGTCAGCGCGGCCGTCCTGGACATAGTCCGAGCCGGGCACGTGGCGCTGGACGCTGAAGGCGGCCGACTGGCCGGCGGCACCGGAGACCACCAGCGCCACGCCGCGGTAGCTCGACGTCGTGTTCCCCACGGCACCCACCAGGAACTTCCGGGCGGCAAGCTGGTCGGCCACGCTCCGGGCCAGGCCCGGCCGGCTCGTGGAGTTGTAGATATTGACGTGGACCTTCTCCGGCGGCGCGTAGTCGTAGGTGGCCGCCGGGCACACCGACACTGCCGCCTTGCTCCGCTCCGCCCCGGGGATCTTGATCTGGCCGTTCATGATGGCGAGGGCCACCACGATCGCGGCCACGATCAGGCCGACAAGCATCACCAGCACAACGCCGTGCAGGATCCTGCGCCGCAGCCGGTGGGGGTTCTCTGCCGTATCGTCCTGCCCCACGAACGTGGCCCTCAGCTCGGAGCCACTGATGACGCGGTGCCCGTGCAGGACTCTGACGTCTGGCGGCTTCCTAGCCATTTATCACGAGGACCCGCGCGTGGATTGCGGTGCGCTGGTGCAGCGCGGTGCGGACTGCCCGGTGCAGGCCGTCTTCAAGGTAGAGGACGCCGCGGTATTCCACGACGTGCGGAAAGAGGTCGCCGAAAAACGTGGAGTCCTCGGCCAGCAGGGCTTCAAGGTCCAGTGTGCGCTTCGTGGTCACCAGCTCATCAAGCCGGACAGGACGCGGGGGCAGGGCCGCCCAGTCCTTGGGCGTGGTGTAACCATGGTCGGGGTACGGGCGTCCCTCGCCCACAGCTTTGAATATCACCATGCCAGCCTAGGGAACTTGGACGCCCGAAGGAACGAATGTCCCCCGGCGGCGTGAGGTTGTGGCCAAACGGTAACCATTTGTCACACGACGCATTGACACGACCAGCGCCTGCCGCCTGTCACATCCAGCGCCGGGCCGTCGATCTGCTGCGCGGTTCACCCAAACGCCCCGTGCGGCTGACAGAATGGCCGTATGACTTCACCCGAGACTGTCCCTGTTCCGTCGCCGTCGGCTCCCGTGCTGGCGCTGCTGCTCGACGTCGACGGTCCGGTCGCGAGCCCGGTCACCCGCGAGGTGCAGCCCGGCATCATCGCCGACCTGGTGGCCCTGGCCGCCGCCGGCGTGCCGGTCATCTTCAACACCGGCCGGTCGGACGCGTTCATCCGCGAGCAGGTCATGGAACCGATGATCGCCGCCGGGATGCCCGCCGGCACCCTCATCCACGCCATTTGCGAGAAGGGCGCCGTCTGGTTCAGCTACACCGCGGAAGGCCCCGGCCCGGTCCACGTGGACCACGAGCTCGCCATTCCGCAGGCCTTCGGCGATGACGTGCGCCGCCTGGTGGCCGAGGACTACTCCGCCCACATGTTCTACGACGAAACCAAGCGGGCCATGGTCTCCGTGGAGCAGCACATTGCCGTCCCCAACCCCGACTACCGGGCCGAGCAGGAACTCTTCGACGCCGACGCCATGGGCCTCATGGCCCGGCACGGGCTCGGCGTGGTGCGGCTGGACCACCACGTCCCCGATTCGGATGACCAGGTCGACTTCCGCGTCGATCCGACCATCATCTCCACCGATATCGAATCGGTCCGGCTGGGCAAGGACCTGGGCGCGAGCCGGGCCGTGGAGTTCCTGGCCGCGCAGGGGATCACGCCGCAGGCTTGGCGCACGGTGGGCGATTCCCGCACGGACTACGCCATGGCCGACTGGCTGCACCACAACGACCACGCCGTGAAGCACGTCGACGTCCGGCCCGCGGACGGAATCCCGGTCAAACCCTACGATGTCCTCACCGCCGCCGATCTGGGGCTCGGCGAAGACGTGATCCACGACGACGCCGGTGCCGCCTTCCTGCACCATTGGCTGGCCGTCGTCACCGGCTGAGGCCCCGCTCCGCCGTTACTCTTCACCGTTTACGGTCCGTCACATTTCGTCGTCACGCACGCCGCGCGGCGGCCGGTTTTCCGCGGCAATTTTGAGGCCCGCGTTATCATGCAAGTAGACACCAACGCACTCAAAGAAGCGGGAGCTCAGACATTACCGAAGCAGCGATCCAAGACGAGATTTACTATGGCAGCCAGGCATCTGTGGACGCCCACGCCGAGGTCACGTCGGCGGCCGCAGTCGCCAGATTCCGGACCCGCTCCGATGTTGTCCGCCACCGCGGCCGCTATGCGCTGATCAACGAAAACCGCACGCCGTACCAGGCCATGGTCGAGGACCTGATGTTCCTGCGTTCGGTCCTGGCCGGCGCCGGTATCGGCTACCTGCTGGTCCGCGGCAACAACCACCGCCCTGTGGTCGCCGTCGACTGGAAAGACCGCAAGGAACTCCGCGACGCCCTCGTGGAGGCGTGCCGCGACGAGCCGATGTATTCCATGAGCGTGGATGCAAAGAAGAAGTCGTCCGTGCTGGTGGCCGACGGCGAGCTGTCGCCGAACCGCCAGGCCCGGATCTTCCGGCTTTACCGGCCCAGGGTCGAGCCCGAAGGCGGTTTTGAATTCGGGGCTTCCGCCGGCGTCCAGCTGGAGCTGTGGAGCTTCGAAGGCGATCAGCTGATCCTGCCGATCGAGAACTCCCTGACGCGCCGCACCATGCTGGCCCAGGATGCCGTGCGCGGCACGGTGGAACGCTACGGCCACACGTGGCCCACCATCGAGAACATGTTCGCGGACCACGCCAGCGACATCAGCTTCGACGTCGACCTGGTCTTCTCATGGGTTGACGGCAGCTCCCCCGAGTACATCGCGGCCCGCCGCGCCCGCATGGCCGGCGTGGTGGTGGGCGAGGGCGATGACCACGAGGCCCGCTTCCGCCAGATCGATGAGCTCAAGTACGCCCTGCGCTCGGTGTACATGTTTGCGCCGTGGATCCGCCGGATCTTCATCGCCACGGACTCCCCCGCGCCGTCATGGCTGGCCGACCACCCGAGTGTGACGATCGTCCGGAGCGAAGAGTTTTTCGCCGACACGTCGGTTCTGCCCACGCACAATTCGCAGGCCGTGGAGTGTCAGCTGCACCACATCGAGGGGCTCTCCGAGCACTTCCTGTATTCGAACGACGACATGTTCTTCGGCCGCGCCGTGGGCCCGGACATGTTCTTCACCCCGGGCGGCATCACGAAGTTCATCGAGGCCGAGACCCGGATCGGCCTGGGCGACAACGACGCCGAACGCAGCGGCTTTGAGAACGCCGCCCGCGTGAACCGCAAGCTGCTCTGGAACCGCTTCGGCCGCATCACCACCCGGCACCTGGAGCACACGGCGGCCCCGTTGCGGCGCAGCGTGGTCGAGCAGATGGAGCAGGAGTTCCCGGCCGAGTTTGCCAAGACCGCCGCGAGTACCTTCCGGGCAGCGGACAACATCTCCGTGACCAACTCGTTCTACCACTACTACGCGCTGCTCACGGGCCGGGCCGTGACCCAGACAGCTGCCAAGGTGAGGTATGTGGACACCACGGCGCGGGCCGGCCTGAACTACCTGCCCAAGCTCCTGGCCAAGCGGAACATGGACTTCTTCTGCCTCAACGACGGCAGCTTCCCCGAGGTCCCGGCGGAAGAGCGGGCCGAACTGGTCACGGACTTCCTGGAGAAGTACTACCCCATCAAGGCGCCCTGGGAGAAGTAACGGATCGTGACCAAAACGGGCGCCGCGTCGGCCGGGGAGTGAATCAGTTCAGGGTGGTGTACCTGCGGTGCGCCGGCGTCCGGGACGGGGCCTCGAGCTTGGCCTTCCCAGGGATATGGATCCCTGCGGCCGCGAGCCGGCGCTGGACTTCCTCCGGCGAGACCAGCTCCCCCACCGCCGGGGTGTCGCCGAGCAGCACCACGGAGTGCACGATCGTGTGTTCGTAGACGTGGACCAGGTTGAACGCCTGCCCGCCGTCGCGGCCTCGGGTGCCGCCGACCGGGACGTTCAGATCCTGCGTGTAGCAGGTGGCTGAAGCCACGGACACAGGGATGCCCGCGAACGTTGCGGTGGTCGAGTAGTGCAGGTGGCCGCCCAGGATGGCGCGGACATCGGAGTTGCGCAGGACGCCGGCGAGCGCCGGCTGGCCCCGGAGCTCCACGAGCACGGCAAGGTCCAGCACGGACGGTACCGGCGGGTGGTGCAGGGCAAGGATGGTCCCGTCCGGGGCCGGGGTGGCCAGTTCAGCAGCGAGCCAGTCCAGCTGGTCGTGGCTCAATTCACCATGGTGGAAGCCGGGCACGGAGGTGTCCAGGGTGATGATGCGCAGCCCGTTGACGAAGTAGCTGTGGTCCACCGGCGCGTCATTGTCGGCCTGGTCCAGGAGCCCGGCCCGGAAATTCGCCCGGTCGTCGTGGTTGCCCATCGCCCAGATGACCTTGGCCCCCAGGGCCTCGCACGCCGGATCCACGATGGCGCGGAGCTTGGCATACGCCTCGGGTTCGCCCAGGTCAGCCAGGTCGCCCGTGAAGATTACGGCTTCGGGGCGGGCCCCGGAGGCGTGGACCTCCTCGAAGAGTTGCCTGAGCAGGGCTTCGCTGTCCACGACGCCGTGCAAGGGTTGCGGACCCCCCAGCAGGTGGGGGTCGCTCAGGTGAAGTAGGAAATGACGTGGCCGGGGGTGTTCGGCCTCGATGCGCTCCATTGCTGCCTTCTTGGTTGGGTGGAAGCGGTGCTTCCAGGGTCCCTCTCAGTAAGAACTATCCAACCAGACATTGGGCAAACAATGTAAAAACTGGGACAGGCATATTGGAAAAATAAGCGTTAACAGGTGGCGTGCCCTCACATGCCCTTTCCGGCATATACGGGGGCGGGGACGCCCGGCGGCACTCCCGAAACCCCGGGGCTTCGGGGCGGGACGGACAGTGCCGCCGGGTTCACGGTTTCCGCTAGCTCAGGTAGCCGTTCGGGTTAAGCACGAACTTCGTCGCCGCGCCGGCGTCGAATTCCGCGTAGCCCTTCGGCGCGTCCTCCAGGGTAATCGCCTTCGCGTTGACGTTCTTGGCGATATGCACCCTGTCATGCAGGATGGCCATCATCAGCTGCCGGTTGTACTTCATGACCGGACACTGTCCCGTGGTGAAGCTGAGTGACTTTGCCCAGCCCGTTCCGAGGCTGAGCGAGAGCGAACCCTTCTTCGCGGCCTCGTCCACGCCGCCCGGGTCCCCGGTGACGTAGAGCCCGGGGATGCCCAGGGCACCGCCGGCGGCCGTTACCTCCATCAGCGAGTTCAGGACGGTGGCGGGGGCCTCGTGGGCTCCGGCCCCGTGCCCCTTGGCCTCAAATCCCACGGCATCCACGCCGCAATCGACTTCCGGGACGCCCAGGAGTTGCTCGATCTGCTCGGCCGGGCCGCCCTTACTCAGGTCGATGGTCTCGCAGCCGAAGCTGCGCGCCTGCGCCAGGCGGTCCGCGTTCATGTCACCCACAATCACGACGGCGGCACCCAGGAGCTGGGCACTGGTCGCCGCGGCCAGGCCCACGGGCCCTGCGCCTGCCACGTAGACGGTGGACCCCACGCCGACGCCTGCGGTGACCGCACCATGGAATCCGGTCGGGAAGATGTCCGAGAGCATCGTCAGGTCCATCATCTTTTCGAGGGCCTGGTCTTTGTCCGGGAACTTCAACAGGTTCCAATCGGCATACGGCACCAGGACGTAGTTGGCCTGGCCGCCTACCCAGCCGCCCATGTCCACATAGCCATAGGCGCTGCCCGGGCGGTCGGGGTTGACGTTCAGGCAGATGCCCGTCTTGCGTTCCTTGCAGTTCCGGCAGCGCCCGCAGGCGATATTGAACGGGACGGAACAGATGTCCCCCACTTTGATGAATTCAACATCCGGACCCACTTCCACCACTTCTCCGGTGATCTCGTGCCCGAGCACCAGGTCGGCGGGAGCCGTGGTGCGCCCCCGGACCATGTGCTGGTCCGAACCGCAAATATTCGTGGCCACGGTTTTGAGGATTACGCCGTGGCGCACCTGCCGGCCCACGTTGGCGGGGTTGACCCCCGGGCCGTCCTTGAGTTCGAAGGTGGGGTAGTCAATGTCGATCAGTTCGACCTTGCCAGGCCCCTTGTAGGCAACGGCTTTGTTCCCTGTCATCTATTTCCTCCTGCTTTCACGGGCCCCGTGGTGGGCGCCCTGGTGTGATTCACGAAGTTCTTTGATGCGCCCTCCACAGGAACACCCGGCCATACTGCCGACGGCTGCCAGAGTTGCTTGCGCCGCGGGGAAGCCCGGAATGTTGGAGGGTCCGGCCAGTCTAGGCGCTAAGCATGCTTAGGGATAGGGCTGAGTTCCTCTGGACCCCGGGCCGGTCGGGTCAGTCGAGGGCGGACTGAACAGCCTCGATGATCTCCGGCGCGTCAGGCTCAACGGTGGGCGCAAAGCGGGCGATGACCTCGCCGTCGCGGTTCACGAGGAACTTCTCGAAGTTCCACTTCACCAGGCCGGGCAGGATTCCCGTCTTGAATTTGGTGAGCTCGGCGTAGAGCGGGTGCTGGTTCTTTCCCCGGACGTTGGCCTTGACCGTCAGCGGGAAGGTCACCCCGAAATTGCGCTCGCAGAACTCGGCGATCTCGGCCTCGCCGCCGGGCTCCTGCCCGGCGAACTGGTTGCAGGGGACGCCGAGGATCTGGAAGCCCTGGCCTCGGAACTTGTTGTGCAGCGCCTCGAGTCCAGCGTACTGGGGCGTGAAACCGCACTGGGACGCCACGTTGACCACCAGAACCACCTCGCCCTTGAATCGGCCAAAATCGGTCTCGGTCCCGTCGATGAGGGTCAGGGGAATGGAGTGCAGAGCTGTCATGGGGCGCGTCCTTGCGATGTCGATGGTCCGGAGCAGGGAATCTGAACTGGTCACTCCATTATTCGGCACCGGGGCCTGCGGGTATGGGTGTGCCTCCCGGACATGACGCCGTAACAATGCCCCGCGGCGCGGCGGGGGCTAGCCGCTGGGCGTCGCTGAGGGCGTCGCGGAGGGTTCTGTTCGCACTGCCGTGGTGGCCGACTGCGTGACCGCCCGTGGCTTCGGCGTATCGGCCGGCGCGGTGACCGGGTCCGGCTCCACAGTGAGCGGGGCCGGCACCGGGGTGGCCGTCTTGGCGGCAGCCTCCGTCGCCGTTGCGGAGACTGACGCAGGCGCGGAGGACGGCGGTGCCACCGGCGGCGGAACCGATAACGGTGCTGATGGCTTGGCTGAGGCTGTTCCCGTCTGGGTTGGCGCCGGCGTCGGGGTGGCGGTCGCCGACGGCGTCGGGGTGGCCGTTGCCGACGGGGTCGGGGTCGCGGTCGCCGACGGCGTCGGGGTCGCGGTCGCCGACGGGGTCGGGGTGGGCGCGGCAGGCGCGGTCGTCGTGGCAGTGCCGGTCGGCGACGGGGTCGCGGAAGCAGTGCCGGTGGGTGTCGGCTTAGAGGTGGCAGTGCCGGTGGGCGTCGGGGTCGCGGAAGCAGTGCCGGTGGGTGTCGGCTTAGAGGTGGCAGAAGGCGTTGGGGACGGTTTGTCGGCGGCGGCTTCAGTAGCCGCAGGCGAGGCACTCCCCGACGGCTTGGCGGCCACCGCGGCAGGCTGCTCCTGAACGCCGTCGCCCACCACATGGGTCAGGTCCTCCCGGACAGGAATCGCCCAGCCAATCCCCGCGTTGGTTGCCTTACCGGCGTCGGGTGCGTAACTGGTCATGTCGATCGGGCCGAGTTGATCCACCTGCTTGATGGGAAGAAATGTCCAATCGCGCGGATCAGTGTGGGAGCCATTGAGGATGGTTTCGAAGTGAAGATGGCAGCCGGTAGAGGATCCGGTGGTACCGACCCGGGCAATAATTTCCCCCACCCGCACGGAGTCGCCCTTCTTGACCGCGATCGCCTCCAGATGGTTGTACGTGGTGATGAGACCGTTGCCGTGGTCGATTTCCACCCGGTTTCCGCCGCCCCACGGGTGCCACCCGACGGCCCGCACCACACCGGCGTCGGCGGAGTAGACCCGGGTGCCGCAGGGGGCCGCGAAGTCCTGGCCCCAGTGGAATTCGCCCGCGAATCCCGTCAGGGGGCTGGTGCGCAGCCCGAACGGGGACGAAGGCACCAGTGATTCAAGGGGGGCCATGAGGAAACCCACCGCGGGCCGGTGCAGCGACGCCGAGGCCACATTGAGCTCGCCCCGCACCCCTGCCCGGGTGGCCGTGTCCACCGTGCTCCGGCTAAAGGCCACGAGCGCCTGGGCATCGGCGGTGACAGCGCCGGCGCCGGGAGTCCCCGCTGGCGCGGTCGCGGCGGAGTGGGCCAGCGGGTCCAGGGCCTCCGGTCCCACGTCGCCGGAGGCAGGCATGGCGGCCGTCGGGACGGCGGTGGGCGCGCCGTAGGTCGCAAAGGCGCTCAGTCCCTGAAAGCCGCCGAATGCCAGCACGGCCAGAGACAGGCACAGGCCTCCGGACACGCAGCGCACGGCAATGGTCCGTGCCCTCGCTGACTGCTCACTCGATGAGTTTCCCCAGTGTTTTCCCACGAAATGACTCCCGCAATATGTCCGCCAGACCCCAATCTTCACGGACTTACCTCCCTATGTGACCACAGACGGCCGGGTCTGTGAACCGTCAGCGTGTTCCTTTTGCGGGACCAATCGGAGATCCGCGGATGTCCCCAGTAGCTTGCCAGCGGCGCCCCAGTAGTTCTCCGCACAATTGCAGGTGCCGCACGCCGCCGGGACGGGTAAGAATGAAGGATGCGAAATGTCCTCAGGGAATGGCAGGCGGAACTCAAACAGACGTTCACGGGGACGCGCGATTCGGTGCCCGAGTGGGTGCCGGGCCTGGCCGAGGGGGACGACGCCGGTTACCACTTGCCCGGCTCGGCCGTCTGGGCTGTGCACGGGGACATGCCAACCATCGTGGCGGGAATCCGGGCACTGCTGATGCAGGCGCTCCATCCCGGCGCGTTGGCCGGAGTCCACGATCACTCCCGTTTCCGCGAAGACCCGCTGGGCCGGCTGGCTGGCACGATCCGCTGGATCTTCACCGTGACGTATGGCTCCACGGATACGGCGAAGGCGGCGTCGGACTGGGTTCTTCGGCTGCACCGGACGGTGCGGGGAGAATTTGTGGATGGCCACGGCATCAGGCGCAGTTACGCGGCCAACGATCCCGAGCTGCTCCGGTGGGTTCACATTGCCTTTACAGACGCTTTCCTCTCTGCCCACAAGCTGTGGGGGCGGCCAATTCCTGGCGGACCTGATGCCTACGTCCGTGAGTGGGCCCAGGCCGGCCGGCTGATGGGCGTCGAGGCACCGCCGCTGAGCGAAGCGGAAATGCGGCAGCAGCTGGACCGCTGGTACGACGCCGGCGAGCTCCGCTGTGACGAACGGGTCACCGAAACGGTGGCGTTCATTCGCGACCCGCCCCTGCACCCCGCGCTCAGGCCTGGCTACCGGGTGCTGTTCGCGGCCGCAGTCGTCAGTCTTGAACCTAAGTACCGCGAGCTCCTGGGCCTGCGGACCGCGCGGCTGGGCCCGATACCGCTGCCGGTAACCCTGGCCACCCGGGTCACGCTCGGCGTGGTGCATGTGGCTCTCGGCCGGATGGGCCCGAGCGAGCAAGCTGCCCGGGCCCGGCTGCGCCGGCTGGGATACCGGGCCTGAGTCTGGGCCGGCGGCGGCTTGCTGGTTCGTGGCGGGCTTGGGGGGCACGGGGCGGCTGGGGCACGGGCGGCTGGGGCACAGGGGGCTGGGGCACAGGCGGCTGGGCCTCCGAGCCGACTTGGCGGATAAAACGGTACCGGTACTGCCGGAGGACGCAGTCTTGGCCAGAACCTCACGAGAAGCTCACGAGAAGCTCACGAGGATAGAAATGCCCGAGACGCGAAAGGCCCGTAGACGCAAAAAGGCCCCGGTCCGAGGACCGGGGCCAACCGCGGAGAATGGGGGATTTGAACCCCCGAGGGCGTTAACCCAACACGCGTTCCAGGCGTGCGCCATAGGCCGCTAGGCGAATTCTCCAGTTGCTTCTGAATCAAAAGCAGATACTAGAATACCTGAACTTTCCGGCTTCGCCCAATTGAGCCTCCCCGCCCCGGCCTGCGGCTCCTCCGCGGGACATGCCCCGCGGCCCGCCCGAGGGCTGGACATAGCCCCAAATAGCCCACTCCTTCCCGCCAAGAATGGGCATGCCCCACACTGCCCACTCCCGCGACTGGACATGCCCCACAGCCCGCCCGAGGGCTGGACATAGCCCCAAATAGCTCCCTCCTTCCCGCCAAGAATGGGCATGCCCCACGCTGCCCACTCCCGCCACTTGGACATGCCCACTGCGCCCGCCCGACCGCTGGACACAGTCCCACCGCCCCCGCTCCTGCAGCCCGCCCCTGCCGCGAAAAATGGGCATGTCCCGCCGAGGATTAAGGGCCAAACCGGGCCAATTCGGGGCACACCCAATCGTCAGGTAAACTTGCTGACGGCCCCTCATGTGGCGTCATCCTGTTGAACTCCCCCAGGACCGGAAGGTAGCAAGGGTAAACGGGCTCTGGCGGGTGCATGAGGGGTCTTTTATGTCTGTGCCGATTGGTAGGGTTTATCTGTGACTGTTACTACCGCCCTCTACCGTCGATACCGCCCCGATTCGTTCGCGGACGTTATCGGGCAGGAGCACGTCACCGAGCCTCTCATGACGGCCCTGCGCAAGAACCGCGTCAACCACGCCTATCTCTTTTCGGGCCCCCGCGGCTGTGGCAAAACCACCTCCGCCCGCATCCTGGCCCGCTGCCTGAACTGCGCCGAGGGCCCCACGGACACTCCCTGCGGCAAGTGCCCCAGCTGCGTGGAACTCGCCCGCGGCGGCTCCGGCTCCCTGGACGTCATCGAGATCGACGCCGCCAGCCACGGCGGTGTGGACGACGCCCGCGACCTCCGGGAACGGGCCACCTACGCCCCCGTCCGGGACCGCTACAAGATCTTCATCATCGACGAAGCCCACATGGTCACGTCGGCCGGGTTCAACGCCCTGCTCAAGATCGTCGAAGAACCGCCGGAACACATCAAGTTCATCTTCGCCACCACGGAGCCGGACAAGGTCATCGGCACCATCCGTTCCCGCACGCACCACTACCCTTTCCGCTTGGTGCCGCCGGAGCCTCTCATGGCGTATCTGGAGCTGCTCTGCACCCAGGAGAACGTCCCCGTGGCACCCGGGGTGCTCTCGCTCGTCATCCGCGCGGGCGGCGGTTCGGTCCGCGACTCCCTCTCCGTGCTCGACCAGCTCATGGCCGGCGCCGGACCAAACGGACTGGACTACGAACTCGCGGTCGCCCTCCTGGGCTACACGCACGCCTCCCTGCTCGATGACGTCGTCGAAGCCGTCGCGGCGTCGGATGCCGCCACGGTGTTCCGCGCTGTGGACCGCGTCATCCAGACCGGGCACGATCCCCGGCGCTTCGTCGAGGACCTGCTGGAACGCTTCCGCGACCTCATCATCGTCCAGACCATGCCCGAAAGCGCCCAGTCCATCCTCCGCGGCATGCCGGCGGACCAGATCGCCCGGCTACAGAACCAGGCGCACAACCTCGGGGCGGCCGAGCTCTCCCGCGCCGCTGACGTGACCAATACCGCGCTCACGGACATGACCGGGGCCACCTCTCCGCGCCTGCACCTGGAACTGCTGTGCGCCCGCATCCTGCTGCCCAGCTCCGAGCAGACCGAGCGCGGCATTGCGGCCCGGATCGACCGCGTCGAGCGGCGGTTGAACTACGCCGGGAACGACGTCGGGGCTCCCCTCGCCAGCGCCCCCGCACCTGCCACCGTTCCCCCTGCACGCACGGAGCAGGCAGCCGCGCCACAGTTGCCGGCAGCGCACGTGCCCGCCGCACCTTCGCACGCCGCGCCGGCTGCCACGACCACCACCCCCTCCGGCCCGCGTCAGGGCGAGCAGCCGCCGGCCACAGTCTCCGCGCCCGCCCGGCAGGACGAACCCGCCCGAGAACCGCTGACGGCACCACGGGTCAGCACCAGCGACTGGCCTGTGGACGAACCCGCGGCGGCCAGCCGGCCCGCCCCTGCCGCAGGTCCCGCCGCCGCGCCTCCGTCCCTGCCCGCGTCGGCGAATGCCCCAACGGTTGCCCCATCCGCCCCCGCACCCTCCGCCCCTGCACCGTCTGCCCCGGCGGCATCTACCCCAGCATCCTCCGTCCCCGCGCGTCCCGAGCCGGCCGAGCCCGGCCGGGCGCCTGCCGCTGTTCCCAGCCCCGCTCCCGGCTCCGCCGCCGGACCCGGAGCCGACGTGGAGGTTTTGCGCCGCGCCTGGCCCGAGATCCTGCAAACGCTCACCAAGATCAAACGCAGCACTTGGGCGCTGGTGGAACCCAACGCCCAGGTCGGCCACTTCGAAGACCACGTCCTGACCCTCGCGTTCACCACCGCCGGGCTGGCGGGCGCCTTCGGCCGGGCCGACCACGCCGAGAACCTCCGGCAGGCGATCCACAAGACCATCGGCATCGATTGCCAGATCCGGGCCGTGGCCGGCAGCAGCAACAGCCCAGCGAGCTCTGAGCCAAACCCAAAAGCGCCGCCGGCTAGCCCGGAGACCCCGGCATCGTCCGCAAGCCAGGCGACGTCGGCCGACGTCGCCTGGGGCCTGAGCCCGGCTCCCCAGCAGGCCCCATCTCCGGCCAACGATGCCGCTGAAGCCGTCCCCTCGCGGGTGGCCCAGGCGCACGTTCCCGCCGCCTCAATGCCTTCGACACAACCCACTCCGGCCCCCGCGGCCCCGGCTCAGGTCCGTGCCGCCGCGCCGGCAGCGGAACCGCAGGCGCCTGCCCCCGCGATCCAAACTCAGGTCCGCGCAGCCGAGCCAGCAGCCGAATCGGACGGCCCTTCGGAGCCTTCCGGGTCCTACGCCGACGCCGATGACGACTGGGGACCGCCCCGGGACGAGGACGCCCCTCCGCTGGACGAGGAACCACCAATGGATTGGGACCCCTCGCCCGTAGCCACGCCGCGCCGCCCCGAGCCCGCGGCTGCCGCTACCGCTCCGGCCCGCAAGTCCCCTGCCGCGCCGGCATCCAAAACTGCCGGCTCCCCGGCCCGGACACCGGGCGCAGACCCGGACGCGTCGGATGACGCGTGGGCCCGCGCCGTCGAGCAGTCACCCGGCGTCTGGACGGTCGGCACAGATTCGAACCTCGGCCGGTACACGAGCCCGGATGTCGAGCCCGCTGCGCCCGAGCCCGAGCCGAAGCCTGTGCACTACGAGCCGGCGGCGGCACAGATCCCGGAGTACGCGGGTGTCGTGTCCGCGCCGTCCGGACTGACCTCGGACCACCCGGCCCGGGCCGAAGTGGCTCCGGCGCCGGCGGTCGCGGAGTCTGTTGCGCCGCGTGTGGCCGCCGCTGCCGTAGCTGCCGTCGCGGAGGCTGTTGCGGTCACTGCCGTTCCCGAGGCCGCCGCCCCGGCAGGCCGGCAAAGCCTGTACCAGCGGCTGTCGAACAGTCCCGAGGCCGAGGCCGGGCGGGCGAAGGCCCCCACCCGAGCTGCCGCCGCGACCACCGTCTACGTACAGGACATCCCCAGCGCCGACGACGAAACGATCGAGGAATCGGGCGTCTTCGGCCGGGCCGCCGTCGAGCGTATTCTGGGCGGGAAACTGGTGGAGGAGCGCTCCCTGGATGGAAGCCCCCTGCCGCCCCGCTTCTAGCAGACCCCTGCCGGCTGGCCCCGGCCCCACTCCAAACGAACGAGGACATTGTGTACGAAGGCGCAGTTCAAGAGCTGATCGACGAGCTCGGACGCCTTCCCGGAGTGGGGCCTAAGTCCGCCCAGCGGCTGGCCTTCCACATCCTCGAGGCCGATCCCCAGGACATGAAGCGGCTTGTCGATGCCATCACCACAGTGAAGGAACGGGTCAAGTTCTGCACGGTTTGCGGGAACGTGACCGAGCAGGAACTGTGCAACATCTGCCGCGACCCGCGCCGGGACCCCACGGTGATCTGCGTCGTCGAAGAATCCAAGGACGTCCTGGCGGTGGAGCGCACGCGGTCCTTCCGCGGCAGGTACCACGTCCTGGGCGGCGCGATTAATCCGATCGCCGGGATCGGTCCGGAACAGCTCCGGATCCGTGAGCTGCTGACCCGGCTCAACGACGGCGCCATTCAGGAAATCATCATCGCCACCGACCCCAACCTCGAGGGCGAGGCCACGGCAACGTATCTGGCCCGGATGCTCAAGTCGATTGGCATCGCCGTCACCCGGCTGGCGTCCGGCCTGCCCGTGGGCGGGGACCTGGAATACGCCGACGAAGTCACGCTCGGCAGGGCCTTCGAGGGCCGCCGCAACGCCCTGAGCTGAGCTGACGGATTCGTGGCAACCACCGGCAGCGGCACCCCGGCGCCGCTCCTCACCGGGCGCTTGCTGTTGCGTCCGTTGACAGCGGACGACGCCGGCGCCCTGCTCCGGTTCCGGGCCCATCCGGCGGCCACGCGGTACCTGTCCCATGGTCCGCTCACCCCCGCGCAGAACAGCGCCCGGCTTGAGCAGACACTGTCCGCGGCGGCATCCTCCACGGCCGAGTGGTTTCACTTCGGCTGGGCGATCGAGCTCCGGGCCACCGGTGAAGTCGTTGGCGACGCCCGGACCTGGAACACGCAGGAACCCCCGGCGCCCGGCCGGATTCCCGCAGACTCAGCCAGCCTGGGCTACGTTCTTCACCCGGAGCACCACGGGCTCGGTCTCGGCCGGGAGGCCGCCGGCGCCCTGGTCGACTGGCTTTTCGGCGCCCGCGGCAGCGAGACCATTTTCGCGGGAGTCTACGAGCCCAATCTCCCGTCCCGAAGGCTGCTCGAGGGCCTGGGCTTCCGGAAGGACCGCTTCTTCCCCGTCGCCGAGGACACAGCGGGAAAACAGCTCCCGTCCTGGCGCTACCGGCTGGACCGCGGCTAGCGGACATGCCCCGCGCCCACGCCCACGCCCACGCCCAGCGGACATGCCCCGCGCCCGCACCCAACAATGGACACAATGCCCTCACGCCCACTCCTGCCCGCCAAGAATGAGCATGTCCCACGGAACGGGAGAGCATGCCCGCTCCTGGCCCGAGCTCCCCCACCTTGCCCGGCGGACATGTCCAGCGCCCCTGCCCGGGAATGGACACAATGCCCTCATGCCCGCTCCAAGCCGCCAAGAATGAGCATGTCCCGCGGCAGCACTGAGCATGTCCACTCCTGGCCGGAGCTCCCCCACCCTGCCCCGGCGGACATGTCCAGCGCCCCTGCCCGGGAATGGACACAATGCCCTCATGCCCACTCCAGCCCGCCAAGAATGAGCATGTCCCGCGGCAGCAGTGAGCATGTCCACTCCTTGCCCGCAGCACTGGGCATGTCCGGTGGAGACAAAACCCGCCGTGTCTGCCATTCGGTCACAATTCAACGGCGCGGGCGGCACGGCGATAAACTGGGGTGAGAAGTTACGCCGTCGCGCCGTTTGGTTGCCTGGCCCAGAACCCCGATGATCCAGTGAGGGTGCGCGAATGAGTTTGCCCACTACCGAAGTCCAGCCCGGATCGCAGACGTTGCCCGTCTCGGCCGCCGCCACCAAGCACCTTGTCGTGAAGAAATTTGGCGGTTCCTCGGTGGCTGACGCAGAAGGCATCAAGCGCGTCGCCCGGCGGGTCGTGGATGCCCAAAACGCCGGCGACGAGGTCGTCGTGGTGGTTTCCGCCATGGGCGACACCACCGATGAGCTCCTTGACCTCGCCGGCCAGGTCACCGATTCCGCGCCCGCCCGCGAAATGGACATGCTCCTCTCCGCCGGCGAACGAATCTCCATGGCGCTGCTGGCCATGGCCATCAACAAGTTCGGCGCCTCGGCCCAGTCTTTCACCGGGTCCCAGGCCGGCATGATCACCGACGGCATCCACGGCAAGGCCCGGATCATCGACGTCGACCCGCACCGCATCCGCACCGCCCTGGACAAGGGGCACATCGCGATCGTGGCCGGGTTCCAGGGCATGAGCCACACGACGAACGAGATCACGACGCTCGGGCGCGGCGGGTCGGACACGACGGCGGTGGCCCTCGCCGCGGCGCTCGACGCCGATGTCTGCGAGATCTTCACCGACGTCGACGGCGTGTACACGGCCGATCCGCGCGTGGTCGCGTCCGCCCGGAAGATCGACCGCATCTCCAGCGAGGAAATGCTGGAACTGGCCGCGTCCGGCGCTAAGATTCTGCACCTGCGCTGTGTTGAATACGCCCGCCGCTTTGGGGTGCCACTGCACGTCCGTTCCTCATTCAGCCAGAACGAAGGCACCTGGGTTCTGCCCGGCGCCGACGACAAGATCACGACTCAAGAGGGAGTTGCCTTGGAGCAGCCAATCATCTCCGGTGTGGCACACGATCGGTCCGAAGCCAAGGTCACGGTTGTCGGCGTACCTGACATCCCCGGCAAGGCAGCGGCGATCTTCCAGGTCATCGCGGACGCCCACTCGAACATCGACATGATCGTCCAGAACGTGTCCACCCACGGCACGGGCCGGACCGATATCTCCTTCACCCTCCCGATCGTCGAAGGCGCCGAGGCCCTGGCCGCCCTGCACGCCGCGCAGGACCGGATCGGCTTTGAGAGCATCGAATATAACGAGAAGATCGGCAAGCTTTCGCTGATCGGCGCCGGCATGCGCTCGCACCCGGGTGTGTCCGCCCGCTTCTTCGCGGCCCTCTCCGAGGCCGGCATCAACATCAACATGATCTCCACCTCGGAGATCCGGATCTCCGTGGTCACCCACGCGGATCTGCTCGACGACGCCGTCCGCGCCATCCACAGGGCCTTTGACCTCGACAGCGAGGACGAGGCCACGGTCTACGGCGGCACCGGCCGCTAGCCGCACCTGCGCATCCGGGCGGACCCCGGACCGCATAAAGACGGGGAAGGGAGCGGCACCTGCCGCTCCCTTCCCCGTCTCCGCCCGTCGTCGGCCGCTTCCCCACAACTCCGGCCGAATTCCCACGTTTCCGGCCGAATTCCCACATTTCCGGCCGCGTACCACGCGGCCGCCCAGGACGCCCCCGGTACCCGGAACCGGCGAAGCGGGCCTCGTCAGACCTCTTCTTTCCCGAGATCCGTTTTCCGGACAGCGTAGTGGTGTCCGTGGTCGTCCGTCTCGACTTCGAAACCTGCCAGGTCGTCTTCCGAGGCGTGCTCGAAGTCGTCGTGCTTGTGAACTACAGGCGCCGCGGTGTCGCCTCGATTTGCGGGCCCGAACAGCAGCCTCAGCTTGTCGGTCTTTTCCATGAAAGCTCTGACAGCACGTGTCACTAGTCCCACCCCCTTTCCTCGTCCCGGATGGTTCAGGATGCTGCACAGCGGTGTGTCAGTGCCCTCATTTTACGCCCGGCAGCGGGAAATGGCCCGGGTGGGGTGGCGCTAAAAGGGACCTAGCGCAGGGATTTGTCGTCAGGGTTTCGGGGCACCACATAAGTGCTGCCGTCGGGCCGGTGCAAGGTCTCCCACTGTTCAGTTTCAGCCTGCCGCGCCGCCAGCAGCCGCCTGTTCTGGTCGGTCATCTCGTGGCCGAGTGAACTGCGGTTGGCCGGCCCGAACACCGCCCGGAACTTCCCGGTGGCCCGCATGAACCTCTCGACGGCGTTTTCCTTGGCCATGGCTATCCTTTCCTGGGAGCAAGACAATGCTCCCAGTGTACGCTAATCATTAGTGCACTAATCATTCGAAGGAGTCGGTGTGACCCAAGGAACCCCAGCAATTCAGGGCGGCCACGCCACGAACGGCCTGCCGGACGCCCAGGCAGCGCAGGACGACCTCCTGCTGGAACAGCAGCTCTGCTTCGCCCTGACGGTGGCCTCCCGCAGCGTCGTGGGCGCTTACAAGCCCGTCCTGGACAGGCTCGGCCTGACCCACCCGCAGTACCTCGTGATGTTGTGCCTGTGGGAAGCGAGCCCGCGGTCGGTCCGCGACATCAGCGACGCCCTGGCCCAGGAGCCGGCAACCATCTCGCCGCTGCTGCGCCGGCTCGAGACGGCCGGCTTCATCACCCGCCAGCGGATGGAAGGCAACGAGCGCACCCTGGATGTCCGGCTGACGCCGCGCGGCGCCGCCCTTCGGGAGCAGGCCACCGAAGTCCCGGGCATCATGATGGCCCGGCTGGGCCTGACCCGTGAACAGGTCGGCCAGCTGCACGCCACCATGATGGACCTGATCGCCGCCACACGGCCCGGCCCGGAGGACGCGCCCCGGCGGTAGACTGGGCAAAACAGAGGAGGACTGCTGATGCGCACGCAATCGGGCCGCCCGGCACTTGTCCTGGCGGCCGTCCTGGTGGCCGTGGCCGGACTGGCCGCCTGCACGCCGAACGGCGGGCCCACACCTTCTCCCTCCCCCAGCACGACGTCGGGCACCCCCTCCAGCCCGTCACCCACAGCGCCGTCGGGCTCGCCGTCGCCGGAGACGGAGACGACCTCGCCGGCACCGTCCCCCTCCGCCGTCCCGCTGCCGTCCGGACCGGGCAAGGGCAACGCCGAACTCGCCATCATGGTCAAGCCGAACGAAACCGGCACCGCGGCCAACTTCACGCTGGTGTGCCAAAACGGGGTTCCGGCGGCCGAAAGCCAGCACCCCAACGCCGCCGCCGCGTGCATCGCCATCAAGAACAACCCGGCCATCCTCAGCCCCGCCCCGCCCGCCAAGAACCAGACCTGCACCCAGCAGTACGGCGGCCCGCAGGTGGCCACAGTCACCGGCGTCGTGGATGGCAGGGCGGTTCAGGCGAGCTTCAGCCTGACAAACGGCTGTGAAATCGCCGCCTGGAACGCCGCCAAAGATGTTCTGGGCTCATCCGGCGGGGCGAGCTAAGCCCTTGCACCTCCAGCAGGAAGAATGGCTGCCGCGCCAGACCGCCCACGTCCAACATGTCCGCCGCTACGCGGACCCCTACCTCGAGCGGCGCTCCGCCGGCCGGAAGCACCCGGTGGAGGACTTCCTCTTCACCTACTACACCCAGAAGCCCGGACAGCTGCTGCGCTGGCACCCGGGCGCCGGCGTCGTGCTCTCCGGCCCCGAGGCTGAGGCGCGGACCGGGTGGAAGTATTACCGCGCGGCCGACGCCGCAGAACTCGCGGCCGCCGGGCTGCCGGCGGAGTCGCCGGCGGTGACGGTCGACGTCGACGCCTTCCTGAGGGAGCGCCGGGAGGCACTGCAGTTCGCAGGGATCATCCTGGCCGGGACTGCCGCGCGGCCGGCCCAGTTCGGCTGCTTCGGGCTGCACGAGTGGGCCATGGTCTACCGGCAGGACAAGTTCGATCTCCGGCACGAGTACCTGCAGCTGCGGCTGGGGTCCGGGCGCACCGACGAGGTGGTGGAGGAGAACCGGATCCGGTGCTCGCACTTCGACGCCTTCCGCTTCTACACCCCGGACGCCGTTCCGCTGAACAGCATGGTTCCCAGCCGGGAGAACCAGCGCACCATGGAGCAGCCGGGCTGCCTGCACGCCAACATGGACCTATACAAGTGGGCCTACAAGCTGTCCCCGTTGCTGCCCAGCGAGCTCGTCATGGACTGTTTCGAACTCTCGTGGCGGATCCGGGCCATGGACATGCGGGCGTCGCCGTACGACCTCGCCGACTGGGGGTATCCGGCGATCCGGATCGAGACACCCGAGGGCAAAGCTGCGTACGTTGAGCACCAGCGGGCTTTTTCAGCCGAATCACAAGTACTGCGGCAGCGGCTGTTGCAGGAGCTCGCTCCCCTGCTCCAGTCGATGGGTTCCGGCCCTGCCCCCGAACACACGGAAGGACAGCAATGACCGCCACCCACGAGCGTCACAGCCACCACGAGATCGATCTCACCGTCCGGCTGACGGAGGCCCCGGAAGCGCCGGAGTACACCTTCCGACTGGCGGTCGACGGCGGCAGCGTCGCCCCGGCGTCCACGCTGCCGGATTCGGCGGCCGCCCTCGCGGCGGTCACGCAGCACGGCGAGGCGATCTTCTTTCCAAAGCCGGGGCCGCCGAAGATGTGCACGCAGCAGTACGGGGGTCCGCAGGTCGCCGTGGTGACCGGCTGGTTCCTGGGCCGGGAAGTCCACAGCACGTTCAGCCGCACCGATGGCTGCGAGATCGCCCGCTGGCGGGCGATGGCGCCGCTGCTGGGCGGGGTTGCGGGATCCACCGGGGCAATCTGAGCCTTCACGGCACGGACGCCCGCGGCCCCTGGGCTCTCCCGGCTCCGCCGGCCGGCCCGGGACCGGGTCCGCCCCGACCTTTCCCGCGCGCTCGGCTCTCCCGGCTCCGCCCCCGGCGGATTAAACGGCAACGGCCGGCGGTGTGAGCCGCCGGCCGATGCCGTATTTTGGTGCTGCTTCTGCCTAAATGGCGTCGCCTAGATGGCGTAGTTCGGGGCGAAGGACTGATCGCTGTTCTGCATCTTGCCCTGCTCCTCCTTCACCTTCTTGCCCTTGTCCTTCTTGTCCTTGTGGGAGTTGTCGCCATCGGCGTCGTCACCCGGACCGTCATTGGAATCCTGGTCCTCGGAGGTCGGCGGGACCACGACGGTCCCGGCCGGGGTCACCAGGACTGAGACGAACGTGGGATCGCTGGCACCGGCGAAGGTGACCCGGCCGATGTACGAACCGACCTGAAGCCCATCCCAGCTCAGCGTGACCTTGCCGGCCTTGCCGTTGGCGAGCCGGAGCGGGTTCGGGCTCAGCGAGGCCTTGCCCTCGACCTTGCCGAGCACGGCGGCGTCGACCGAGGCCTTGGTGGCCTGGTTGTTCGGGCTGGCGTACAGGTTGGCGTAGATCGTGTACTTACCCGGGGTCGGGTTGGGGATGGACACCGATTCGCTGGCCGACGACGTCGCGACCGTCAGCGGACCGTTCGGGGTCATGACGTACATGTCGAAGTCAGCCTTCGGATCCGCGGAAATGACCGAGAACTTGGCCAGCGGGGAGCCGGCCACGACTGTGACGTCCTTGACTACGTTGGAGGCATCCGGGCCGCCGGTGAACGGACCCGGGACGAGCTCGACGGCCGTGGAGTCGGCCTTCGAAAGACCGTCGAGGGTCATGTTGGTCGGCGCGTTCGTGCCCGAGACCACCTTGATGGCACCGGAACCGCTGCCACCCTCGGAGGTGAAGGCGACGTCGGACAAGGCCACGACCGACTGCGGACGGACCGCGATCGGCGACGCCACATTCTTATTGGCGCCCTGCCAGGTCAGCGAACCGGTCGCGAACTTGCCCAGGGGCGCGCCCTGGTTCTCAAAGGAGACCTTGAACGTGCGCTTCTCGCCGGCGGCGCGGAAGTTCAGAACAGCCGGGGTCACGCTGACCTTGATGCCGGGAACGTTGAACTGGGCCTTGTAGACCCCCGGGGTCAGGGCGGTCAGCGTGCGGGTGACCTCGATCTTCCCGGCCAGGTTGCCGAGGGCGAAGGAGGGCAGGTTCATGTCCCGCGCCTTGGTGGTTCCGTGGATGAACTCCAGGTAGTCGGCCTCGCTGGCGTCGTAGACGAGGCCCGGATCCAGCACGCGGGCCGGGTCCACCTGGCCTGCACCGGTGGCAAAGACATCGGTGTTCTTGGATCCGTCGGCGTTCTTGACGTCGCTCGTGGTGGTCATCATCGCGGATTTGACCGCCGCCGGGGACCACGTGGGCTTCATGGCCAGGATCAGCGCGCCGAAGCCGGCTACGTGCGGGGAGGCCATTGACGTGCCGGAAAGGAAACCGAAGTTGTCGCCTCCGGTGCCGATCGGCGAAACGCCGGCCAGCACGGCCACGCCGGGCGCCGCGACGTCGGGCTTGAGGAGGTCTGAGCCTTCAGCGAGCAGCGGGCCACGGGAAGAGAACCCGGCGATCTGCGGCTGCGCCTCGAGGGGCAGCCCGGTGGTGTCCTTGTTGACCAGGGAAACCGTGATGGCCGGATTGGCCGTGACCTTGGCCTTGATGGCCTCGGTGGCGGGCGGGTTCACGTGGACGGTGGGGACCGAGTGCTTGTCCGTGTCCAGTGAGGAGACGGACAGGTTGACGAGGATCATGCCGACGCCGCCTCCGCGCTTGACTTCGGCGCTCTTTGCGACGCGGTCCACGACGCCGCGGTCACAGACCACAACCTTGCCGGCGATTTTGGCCGGGTCAAGCGAATCGGGGCCGCACAGATTCGGGCTGGCTTTCCCTGCGGCTCCTGCGTTAGCTGCCAGCACGACGCCGGCATTGGAAACCTGACCGTTCATGATGCTGGCGCCGCGGTATTTGCTGCCGTCGGAGAACTCGACCGTGCCCTGCAGTTCCTGCGAGAAGCTGGTGGCCGCGACCGTGGTCAGCCAGGGCGCGCCGTGGTTGACGGTGCTGGCGGTCGGGCCGGAGTTGCCGGCGGAGACCGCGACGAAGATCCCGGCCGAGGCGGCGGACAGGAATGCCAGGGAGACCGGATCGGTGGTGGTATCCGTGGCGCCTGAGATGGAGTAGTTCAGGACGTCCACGCCGTCCTCGATGGCCTTGTTGATGGCCTCGACGGACGCGGACGAGTAGCACCCACCGGAGTTGGGATCGTTGTCTTCCCAGCAGACCTTGTAAACGGAGAGCTTGGCGGCCGGCGCGATGCCGCTGGTCAGCCCGAAGCTCCGGCCGTCAACCATGGCCTCGACATTGGCGTTGCCGGCAGCCGTGCTGGCGGTGTGGGTTCCGTGGCTGGCGGCGTCGACCGGGGACAGCCGTTCGCCCGGAGCCCAGTCTTCCGGCGGGACAGTGGCCGCGAAGTCTTCGCCAAAGTAGCGGGCGCTCAGGACCTTGGAGTTGCAGGCGGTGCCGTCGAAGTCGGTGCCGACCTGGCATTCGCCCTTGAAGGTTTCGCCGTCGGCTTTGAGCATCGCGATCTTGCCGTCCGGGGTGCGGTACGGCACGCCGACGACGGGATTTCCGGTGAGGGGCTTGACCTCCTGGCCGGCAAAGTAGGCGCTGGAGGGGGTGTAGCCGGTGTCAATGACGCCGACCACGACGCCCTTGCCGGCCGCGTCCTGGCCGCCGAACTTGGTGTTCCACGTGCCGTTGGGCCCGCTGAGCTTCAGGAAGTCGGCGGTGGAGTAATCGGGTGCGTTCTCCGTGTCCGGCGCGACGACGAGGACCGACGGGTCCCGGGCCAGTTTCACGGCCTGGTCCGCGGTCAGCTTGGCGCTGAAGCCGTTGAGGGCTGCGGTGAACTGGCGCTGCATCTTGACGCCCTGCTGGCCGGCCACCTGGGCCTGCTTCTGTTCCAGGTGGGCCTTGTACTGCTTGACTTCGGCCTTGGTGGCATCCAGTTTCTTGCCGGAGGCAGGCTTGGTGGCCGGCAGGCCGGCCGTCCCGCCGTCGTAAGTCGCGGAAGGCTTCTCCGCCATGACCACTATGTAGCGGCCGTCCTTGTAGTTGTTCGGATCAATATTCTTCTGTGCGACGCCGGCTACGCCCGGGCCTTGCGCCGGGGCCGCATTGGCGGGGGCGATCGCGATGCTGGACAGAAGAACCGGCAAGCCCAGGGTCAGTGCCGCGGCCCTCCGGAGTCCCCCGCTTCGAAGGAAGCTCTTTCCTGGTGATGTCACGAGTGTTTGAACCTTTCGTAAAGGAACGGCCCGACTCCAACGCCGGGCCCAACGGACTGGCGGGAACTCACCGGGCGGTCGCCCGGCCCGCCCCCACGGATACCAGCCGATTCATACAGTACAGACCGAGAGCGAGATATGACATAGACCACAAGGAGGTATTTAAAATTTGTCACGCAATACGACACGATGCGATGGCGAGGATGCTGAACTGCGTCAATTGGACTCCGGCGGGCACAGTGCCTACGCCAGCATGCGCCGGCTCAGCGCCGGAGGCCGCGACGACTTACGATCTTCGGGCCCGCCGCCGGCCCGCTCGTGATCCGCCGGCCTATTTTCGGGGAGTCCGGACCACGTCGCTGATCCATGCGCGGGTCTTCTCATCCAGGGGGCCGGCCACCTTGGTCGCCTTCGCCGCACGGTCAGCCTTGATCTTCTGCAGAACCATCCGGCCCAGCCCGGCGAACACTGCGACGGCCACAACAGACAACACCACGGATTTCGGTTTCTCAGCCATGCGCACATCCTACTGACCCGCGGCAGCCCCGACCATAGGGCGCAGCCGCCCCCGCGACGCCATCTCCCCAGCTCAAGGACCTGCCGGGGAGGCCGCGTTCACACTCCCCGCCCGAATACGGCCGGACGCACGGTGGCCGGTAGAATGGGCATGCAAGCTCGCGGAGCGCCCTTTCACGCTGTATTCACCAGTCCAACACGCAGCGGATCGGCGTGAGACGGCACCACTCCGCTGCGCCCTTACCCAACGCTCACGCACAGGAGTTACCGGATGCCCCGGATCGTTGTCGACGTCATGCCCAAGCCCGAGATTCTGGACCCGCAGGGGAAGGCCATCGTCGGTGCTCTGCCCCGGCTGGGCTTCACCGCTTTCAGCTCTGTCCGCCAGGGCAAGCGCTTTGAACTCACGGTCGACGGCGAGGTGACCGAGGAGATCCTGGCCCAGGCCCGCGACGCCGCGGAGACCCTGCTGTCCAACCCGGTCATCGAGGACGTCGTCAACGTCGAGGTCGTTGAGGCCTGAAATGACTGAACTCCCCCTGATCGGCGAGGCCGTCGCCGTCGCCGCCAACGCTCCTGGTGCTCGCAGGCTCGCGGGTGCGAAGATCGGCGTCGTCACCTTCCCCGGCACCCTGGACGACCGCGACGCCGCCCGTGCGGTCCGTCTGGCCGGCGCCACCCCGGTGGAGCTCTGGCACGCCGGCACCACCCTGGGTGACGTTGACGCCGTCGTGATTCCCGGCGGGTTCTCGTACGGCGATTACCTCCGCGCCGGCGCGATCGCCCGCTTCGCGCCGCTGATGTCCAGGATCATCGACGCCGCCAATTCCGAGGCCAAGCTGCCCGTGCTGGGCATCTGCAACGGCTTCCAGATCCTGACCGAGTCGCACCTGCTGCCCGGTTCCATGATCAAGAACGACCACCTGAAGTTCATGTGCCGCGACCAGGTCCTGCGCGTGGAAAACAACACCACCGCCTGGACCGGGGACTACGCCGCCGGCCAGGAAATCACCGTGCCGCTGAAGAACCAGGACGGCCAGTACATCGCCGACGAGAAGACCCTGGACGCGCTCGAGGCCGAAGGCCGCGTTGTGTTCCGCTACGTCGGCTTCAACCCGAACGGCTCCCGGCGCGACATCGCCGGCATTTCCAACGCCGCGGGCAACGTGGTGGGCCTCATGCCGCACCCCGAGCACGCTGTGGAGGCCGGCTTCGGTCCCGAGCTCGGCTCCGGCACCGAGGGCCTCGGGTTCTTCACCTCTGTCCTGAACAAGATCGTGGGAGACAACAAATGACGGAGACACCCGCAGTGGCGGCACCCGCGGAGACCGGCCGGAAGTTCAACATCGACACCGTCGAGAACGCGGCCAAGACCCCGGACACCGAACTCCCCTGGGCCGAACTGGGCCTGAAGCAGAACGAGTTCGACGAGGTGGTCAAGGTCCTGGGCCGCCGCCCCACCGGCGCGGAACTGGCCATGTACTCGGTGATGTGGAGCGAACACTGCTCCTACAAGTCCTCGAAGAACCACCTGCGCCAGTTCGGCGACAAGGTGACCGAGGAAATGAAGAAGGACATGCTCGTGGGAATCGGCGAAAACGCCGGTGTCACCAACCTGGGCGACGGCTGGGCCGTGACGTTCAAGATTGAGTCCCACAACTCGCCGTCGTTCGTGGAGCCCTACCAGGGCGCCGCAACCGGCATCGGCGGCATTGTCCGCGACATCATCTCCATGGGCGCCCGCCCGGTAGCGGTGATGGATCCGCTGCGCTTCGGCGCCATTGACCACCCGGACACCGCCCGCGTCATGCACGGCGCCGTGGCAGGGATCGGCGGCTACGGCAACTCGCTGGGCCTGCCCAACATCGGCGGCGAAATGGTCTTCGACTCCGTGTACCAGGGCAACCCGCTGGTGAACGCGCTGGCCGTCGGCGTGATGCGCCACGAGGACATCCGCCTCGCGAACGCCTCCGGCAAGGGCAACAAGGTGGTGCTGTTCGGTGCCCGCACCGGCGGCGACGGCATCGGCGGCGCCTCCGTGCTGGCCTCGGAGTCCTTCGATGACACCAAGCCGTCCAAGCGCCCCGCGGTCCAGGTGGGCGACCCGTTCGCCGAGAAGGTCCTGATCGAGTGCTGCCTGGAGCTGTTCAAGGGATCCCTGGTGGAAGGCATCCAGGACCTCGGCGCCGCCGGCATTTCCTGCGCCACCTCCGAGCTCGCCTCCAACGGCGACGGCGGCATGGAAGTCGAGCTGACCTCCGTGCTGCTCCGCGACCCCACCCTGACCCCGGGCGAAATCCTGATGTCCGAGTCGCAGGAACGCATGATGGCCGTGGTCACCCCCGAGAACATCGCCGCGTTTGAAGCGGTCATGGACAAGTGGGCGGTGGAGTACTCCTGGCTGGGCGAGGTGACCGACACCGGCCGCCTCATCATCACGTGGGAAGGCGAGGTCATTGTCGACGTCGACCCGCGCACCGTGGCCCACGACGGCCCGGTCTACGACCGACCCTATGCCCGCCCCGAATGGCAGGACGCCGTCCAGGCCGACTCCTTCACCGGGTCCGTCCAGGACGCCGGCCGCCCCTCCGCCCCCGCGGACCTGGCCGCCGCCATCACCGAGCTTGTCGCCTCCCCGAACATGTGCGACAAGTCCTGGATCACCAAGCAGTACGACCGCTACGTCGGCGGCAACACCGCCATGGCGTTCCCGGACGACGCCGGCGTGGTCCGGGTGGACGAGGAAACCGGCCTCGGCGTGGCCCTGGCCACCGACGCCAACGGCCGCTACACCTACCTGGACCCGTACCACGGCGCTCAGCTGGCCCTGGCCGAGGCCTACCGCAACGTCGCCACCTCAGGTGCCGTGCCGATGGCCGTCAGCGACTGCCTGAACTTCGGCTCCCCCGAGGACCCCGACGTCATGTGGCAGCTCGCCGAAGCCATCCGCGGCCTGTCCGACGCCTGCATGGTCCTCGGCATCCCGGTCACCGGCGGCAACGTCTCGCTGTACAACCAGACCGGGACCACCCCCATCCACCCCTCCCCCGTGGTGGCAGTGCTGGGCAAGTTCGACGACGTCGCCCGCCGCACGCCGTCGGGCTGGAAGGAAGACGGCCAGGCCATCTACCTCCTCGGCACGACGGCGGCAGAGCTGGACGGTTCGGAATGGTCGAACATGCGCGGACACCTGGGCGGCCTGCCGCCGAAAGTTGACCTCGACGCCGAGCGCGAACTGGGCCAGATTCTGATCAACGCCTCCCGCGACGGCATGGTGGATTCCGCCCACGACCTCTCCGAAGGCGGCCTCGCCGCGGCCCTCGTGGAGTCGTCCCTGCGTTACGGCGTGGGCGCCCGGATCGCCCTGCAGGACGTCCTGGACCGCGACGGCGTGGACCTGTTCACGGCGCTGTTCTCCGAAACCCAGGGCCGCGCCGTCGTCGCTGTGCCCCGCTCGGAGGAAATCCGCTTCACGGACATGTGCACCGCCCGCGGCTTCGCGCACGTCCGGATCGGTGTGGTGGACGCCGAGGGCGGCACGCTGGAGATCAACGGTGTCGAGACCATGAGCCTCGACGCGCTCCGCGAAGCCCACGAGGCGACCCTGCCGAAGTACTTCGGCTAAGCCCCACCGCTCAAAGCAACGCGGGGTCACTTACCGCCCATAAATCCCCTCGGGATGGGCGCTAAGTGACCCCGCGATGTTTAATCGTCGCTGCGGAGCTCCCGTTGCCGTGCGCTGAGGAGTTCGAGTTCGGGCCGGGCCGCCACGAAGCGTTCGACGGCGGTCAGCACCTCCACGACGTGTGCCCGGTCTGCTGCCACCAGGCCGGCGCCCAACTGCGTGCGCCGGTACTGTTCGTGGTCCCCGACCTCGGCCACGGAGACATCAAAGCGGCGCTTCAGCTCCGCAAGCAGCGGACGCACCATGGAACGTTTCTCCTTCAGGCTGTGAACGTCGCCCAGAAGGATGTCGAATTCAATCCAGCCGATCCACATGCCATAAGCGTATCCGTTGCCGGTTAGATGGTGAGCTCGCCCATCCGGTCCCAGCCGTCGCCGTCGAGCTGCCGGCTGATGATCCGGGGCGTCTCGGCCAGCGCCTGAGGCATGTCCGCCATAGCCTGCTTGAAGTGGGCGCTGTTCACGTGGGCCCCGGCGGCGTCATCCTTGAAGGCCTCAACCAGGACGAATTCATTGGGGTCCTCCACACTGCGGGACCAGTCGAACCACAGGTTGCCGGGCTCCTGGCGGGTGGCCTGGGTGAAATCGTTCACGAGTCCCAGCCAGCGCTCCGACCAGTCCGGCTTGACCTTGAATTTGACGACGATGAAGATCATGGGCTAAAGCCTTTCATTGGTTTTCCGGAGGTTCCATTCTTCCAGCATGACGATGCCGGGTCACATGGCCAGTTGGCGGGTCAACAGGCCTTGATGGCCTCGCGGGCCAGTTCCTGCTGCCGCGGGGTGCCGATCCGGTCGGCCCACTGTTCGGCGAGCTGGAACTCCACCATGGCCTCGGTGCACCGGCCGGCGTCATGCAGCGTCCAGCCGAGGTTGTTGTGCAGCGAAACCACCCACCGTTTGGTCCGCTCATCGTGAACCGTGGACGCGTACTCCAGGGCGCTCCGGGTCCAGGTCTCGGCGTGGGCGGAGTCGGCAATGGCGAGCATGTGCAGCGCGTCCACGGCCAGGAATTCCTCGACCAGGTAGTCAGCCAGTTCGGCCGCCTGTTCAAACAGCGGCACGGCCATCTCGGGGTGGCCGCTGGAATTGAGCACCCGGCCGCGTTCCAGCAGCACCCGCACCGCGACTGTGGGCTCGTCGGCATCGACCGCATCCAGCAGGGCGTCGGCTTCCTCGTAGCGGCCCTGCAGCCCGATGGCCCGGCCCAGCTGGGTGGTGAGTTCGGCGCGTTCGTCGGCGTCGTAGCGTTCATCTGCGGCCGCCGCCCGGAACCGGGCTTCGGACCCGGCGGGGTCGTCGAAGTTCCACAATTGGTCAAGGGTTTTCTGTTCCAGCATCCATCTGCTCCTGATCAGCTTTCACCTGCGGCCAGTTCGTGTGCACTCCCAATGTAGCGGGAAGTGACATGCCTTTGTGCCCGTCCCGTGAGGGCGCGGCCGGCCGCGAAGAACCAGTTGGACGGCCGGCTGAAGGCCGTGATTTTCAGGAACACCCGGCCGGCGGCGTCGATCTCCACTTCGAAGGCCTCCTCGCCCCGCACGGGATGACCGGGCAGTGTGCCGTACCCGAACCCGGCTCGTTGCGGCCCGTCGCCGGGCACCGGCCGGCGCACCCACACCACCTCGCAGGGCGCGTTGATCCGGAAGGGTCCGACGCCGAATCCGCTCACCACGCGCGCGCCGGGCACGACGGCGTCGGAGTCGGTGCGGACGCGCAGCCCGGAGCGTCTCTGCAGCTGCCAGGTCAGAATCCCCTGCGCCACCCTCCGGTACAGTGCCGGGCCGTCGCCGAGGTATGCCCGGGACACCAGGCAGGGAAAGCCCTTCGGCGCCTGGCCGTGCTCAGTGGAGCCAATGCCCGGATAGTTCAGCCCGTCCCGCGCGCCGGCACCGGGATCACCGCTCATGTGTCTTCGCCCCTGGCCAGTTCCGCCCAGCCCAGCTGTTCCCGCTGCTTCCGGCTGAACGAGGCGACCACCAGGTCATAGGAATCCTCCACCATGTCCCGGATCATGCCGTCCGGCAACGATCCGTCCAGCCGGACCCCGTTCCAGTGCGTCTTGTTCATATGCCAGGCGCCGGTGATTTCCGGGTGGATGGCCCGCAGTTGTTCGGCCAGGGCCGGCTCGCATTTGAGGCTCACGGACCAGTCGGCCGGGTCCATGGCCGACGCCGCGAACATCTTGGCGTCCTGCCTCGTGCCGCCGGCGATCCCCGCCCGCACCTTGAAAACCGATGTCTCCGGGCCGAAGGGAAAGTCCTCAAACGCACCGGGGAAGCTCAGGCAGATCTCGCGGAGGGTGGCAACGTCCATGGCACGAGCCTATCCGGCTGCGGCCTGCCCGGCTGCGCGGGCTATCCGGCTGCGGCCCGCCTCACCCTGCCTGCGCGGCGGTGCGGGCGTCGCCGATGCTGTGCAGCCCTTCGGGAGTGGTGCCGTTGACTTCGTAGTCGCCCACGGTGCGGGCCTTGAACACGGCGGGGTTGTGGGTGGAAACGGTCCTGGCGTTGCGCCAGTGCCGGTCCAGCGATTTCGACTTCGACGTGGCGGACGCCCCGGTGACGTCGAAGAGCTGCTGGGCCGCGGACTGGACGAGTTCGGGCACCAGAAGCTGCGCCTTTTCCACCGCGATCTCGCCGCGGACGTAGCGTTGTTCCGGGGTGAGATCCAGGTTCTGGTCCGCGCCGGCGTCGAGCTCCCGGGCGGCGGCCAGCACCACGGATTCCGCCGCGAAGACCTTGGCCGAGAGCTGGCCGATGAGCTGCAGGATCAGCGGGTCGTGGCGGAACAGTTCGCCGGAGCCGGTGTTGAAGGTGCGCTTGCGGTCGCGGACCAGCGCCCTCGCGTCGGCCAGCGCCGCCCGGCCGATGCCCGCCAGGACGGCGAGCAGGACCAGCTGGAAGAAGGCCGGCTCGTGCGTGGTGGATTCCGAGCGCCGGATGATGTTGGTGTCCGGCACCACGGCGTCACGGAAAATCGTGGTGCCGGTGCCGGTCAGCTGCTGGCCGAACCCGTCCCAGTCGTCGAGGATTTCCACTCCGGGCTGGGTGGTGCTGACCACGGCGTACTGCCGGCCCTCCACGCCCGCGGTGCTGGCCATGACGGCAATCCACTCGGCGAAGATGGTGCCGGTGGTGTAGTACTTCCTGCCGTTCAAGAGCCAGTCCCCGCCGTGGCGGGTCAGCTTGGTTCCGGTGGTGCCGAGGACATTGCCGGATTTCTCCGTGGCGGCGTTTCCAAAGATCTCGCCGGCCACCACTTTCGGGTACCAGCGGTTCCGGAAGTCCGCGGATTCCAGACCGACGGTTTCCACGAACGCGAAGTGCGAGCGGTAGAGGTGGGCCACGGAGGAATCCGCCTCGGCGAGTTCGATGAGCAGCCGGAAGAAGGGCTCAAAGCCGATGCCGTCGCCCCCGTGTTCCGTGGGCACCCGCAGCCGGCCGAAGCCTTCCTCGTTCAGCCAGCGGACCTGTTCGAAGGGCAGGACCCTGTCCTGCTCGCGGGCCAGCGCGCCCTCCGCGATCCGGGCAAACACGGGCCGGAAACGCTGCGCCAGCCTCTCGTAGGCGGCTTCGGCCGACGGCAGCCTCTCGTAGGCGGCTTCGGCCGACGGCGCTGATGGTGCTGAATGTGCTGCGGGGGCTGTGGTCTCTGGTGCGTAGGACATGCGTTCCCTTGGTTGCTGGTGGCCGGGCTAGAGCTTGGCGGCGTCGGCGGCGGGGTCCTGGTCCCAGGGGGTGGGCAGGATGCCCTTCTGGTAGCTGGCAAACCAGGCCTTGACCTCCGGGGACTGGAAGGCGGCCTTGAGGGCCGCGGCCTTCTCCGACCCGGCAAAATCCTTCCGCCCGGCAACCACGATCCGGAACGGGACCTGGTCCGCATCCGTTTCGAAGGCCAGCGCGTCGTCCTTGCTGTGCCCGGCATCCGCGGCCATCCGGGCGACCAGGAAGCCGGCGTCGACATCGGGAAGGGTCTTGGCGAGGGACTGCTGGTCCACTTCCACGAACTGCAGCTTCTTCGGGTTGGCCGTGATGTTCTTTTGCGAGGTGTGGATCACGGTGGCGTCAGACAGCTCCAGCAGGCCGGCGTCGCGCAGCATGAACAGGGCACGGCCGTTGTTCGCCGGGTCCACGGGAATGCCGATCTTGGCGCCGTCCGGGAGCTCGTTCAGGGACTTGTACTTGTCAGACCAGATGCCGCCCGGGGCGCTGTAGACGTAGAACAGTCCCACGTTCTCCAGGCCCTTGTCCTCGTTGAACTGCTTCAGGTAGGCGTTGTGCTGGAAGAAGTTGGCGTCGAATTCGCCGTTGGCCACGGCCAGGTTGGGCTGGATGATGTCCGTGACGTACGTGGGCTCCAGGGTCCAGCCCTGGGCCGCGAGCAGCTTCTGGGCCAGCTTGGTCGGTTCCTGGTACGGGGCGGACTCGGTGACGATAATCTTGATCGTCTTGCCGCCGCTGGCGCCGGCACCGCCGGGGTTGGTGAGGCCGCAGCCGGTCAGTGCCGCGGCGGAGACAGCACCGGCGCCGGCGAGGGCATATTTGAGGAAATTTCTACGCTGCATGGTCTTGGTCCTTTGTGGTGGTTCGCGCTGGGCTATGACTGGGCGGTAACGCTGGCGGGCTGGTTTTCGGCCGCCGCGGAGAAATCGGTGAAGGCTCCCCGGAAGGCCGCCGCGGGATGGCGTCCGTTGAGCCGCGGCCCGGCGCCGAAGAGCTTCTCGCGCAGGGTTCCCGGCGCGTAGCCGGTCTGGGCGAGGCCGCGGCTGCGCAGTTCCGGCAGCACACCGTCGATGAAGTCGGTGTAGGAGCCGGGGATGGTCTGGTTGATGATGTTGATGCCGTCGATTCCGGCGTCCTGCCACTGCTCGAGACGGTCGGCAATCTGGTCCGGCGTTCCCACCACCCGGTTGGCCCGGCTGCGGTAGAGCGCAATGTCGCGGAGGGTGGGGTTGCCGCCGCGGACGGAGGCGCGGATAGCCGTGAGATGTCCCTGGCTGCCTTCCGTTTCAAGGTCCCCGAGCGGGGTGTCCAGCGGCAGGCCGCCGAGGTCGACGCCGAACCCGCCGCCCACGTGGGCCAGCAGGGCCTCAATGTCCAGGCTGTCCTCGAGCTCGTCGGCTTTGCGGTTCGCCTCGGCTTCGGTGCCGCCCACCACGAAGTGCATGCCCTGGAGGAACTTCACGTCATCCGGATGGCGGCCGGCGGCAACGGCCTGTTCCCGGACGGCCGCGGTGTACTTCGCGGCCACCTCGGTGCTCGGCGCGAGGGTGAAGGTGGCCTCGGCGTTGGCGGCGCAGAACTGCTGGCCGCGGCCGGAGCTCCCGGCCTGGAAAAGCACCGGGGTGCGTTGCGGCGAAGGGGCCGCGAGGTGGGGTCCGTCGATCGAGTACCGGGGCCCGCGGTGGTAGATCTTGCTGACTTTCTCCGGGTCCGCGTGGACCCCGGTCGCCTTGTCCCGGAGCAGCGCGTCGTCTTCCCAGGATCCTTCCCACAATTTGTAGGCGGCCTCGACGTATTCGTCCGCCCAGTCGTAGCGTTCGTCATGCTTGGTCAGCTCGGTGGCGTTGAAGTTCCGGTGCGCGTTTTCCAGCACGCTGGTGACGATGTTCCAGGCCACGCGGCCGCCGCTGATGTGGTCCAGCGTGGACATTTGCCGGGCGAACTGGAACGGATGGCTTTGAATCACCGACGACGTCGCGGCCAGCCCGATCTCCCGCGTTCCCGTGGCGAGCGCGGACAGCAGGATGAGGGGGTCGTTGGACGGCACCTGCAGGCCCTTTTTCAGCAGCGATGCCCACCCGCCGTCGTAGTCGCCGTAGAGACCGACGACGTCGGCGAAGAAGATCGCGTCAAACTTGGCGCCTTCGAGCTGGCGGGCCAGGTCGATCCAGAGCTGGAGTTCGTTGAACCGGTGCTGCTGGGCTTCCGGGCGCCGCCACTGGCCGCCCATGATGTGGCTGGACGTGTTCATCACGAAGGCGCTGATCAGCAGGCGCGGGCGGGGTCCGTCGAAACGGGTACTGGGCGTTGAAGTCATGGGGTGCTTTCCGCTGTGGGAGGTGGGACGAGGGTGCTGCCGGCGCTCAGAGGCGCTTGTCCAGGCGCCGGGCAACATAGGATCCGCCCAGCTGAACGATGGTGACCAGCAGGATCATCAGGACAATGGCGGTGATCATGAGCGGCGTTTCGTAGCGGTAATAGCCGTACCGGATGGCGAAGTCGCCGATTCCGCCGCCGCCCACCAGTCCGGCCATCGCCGAGTAGGAGATGAAGCTGACGGTCATGATGGTGATGGAGCTGACGAGTCCGGGCTTCGCCTCCACAATCAGGACGTCCCGGACGATCTGGGACCGGCTGGCGCCCATGGACCGTGCCGCTTCGACCACTCCGCCGCCGAGCTGGCTCAGGTTCTGTTCCACGAAGCGGGCGAAATACGGAATGGCGTTGAGGGTCAGCGGGACAATGACGGCGGCCGTGCCGATGGTCGTGCCGACAATGAACCTGGTCACGGGAATGATCGCGATCAGCAGGATCAGGAACGGGAACGAGCGGAGCAGGTTGACCAGCCCGTCCAGGACCCGGTGCAGCTTTGGCCTGTGCTTGAGCCCGTTGGGACCGATGGTGTAGAGCTGGACACCCAGCGGTGTCCCGAGCAGCACCGCCAGCGGGATGGCCACCAGCAGCATGGTGAGGGTCTGTCCCATGGCGACGCCGATTTCGGGCAGGACTTCCAGGATGCGGTCAAACATTGATCAGGCCCTCCGACGCGGCTGTGGTGTGGGTGCCCCTCCCGGAGCGGTCCAGCTGGATCTCATCGGAGACCAGGTAGCGGCCGATCGACGTCGCCGGGTGGAAACCGGGGCGCTGGAGTTCGGCGAGGTCGAACTGCTCCACCACCCGGCCTTCTTCCATGACCGCGACGCTGTCCGCGATGGCCTTGATGACATTCATCTCGTGGGTGACCACCACGATTGTGATGCCGAATTCGGCGTTGACGTCGGCCAGGTATTGCAGGACCGATGACGTCGTCCGGGGATCCACGGCCGACGTCGGCTCGTCGCAGAGCAGCACTTTGGGCCCGGTGGCGAGGGCGCGGGCGATCGCCACCCGCTGTTTCTGGCCCCCGGAGAGTTTGGCCGGATACGTTCCCGCTTTGTCGGCGAGGTCCACGATTTCCAGGGTTTCGGCGGCCCGCCGCCGGCGTTCCGCCTTCCCGACGCCGGCGAACTTCAGGGACAGCTCCACATTTTCCTGGGCCGTGAGGTTGTTGAGGAGATTGAAGTGCTGGAAAATCATGCCGATGTCATGCCGCTTGGTCCGGAGCTCGGCGTCGGACAGGGTCACCAGGTCCACGCCGTCCACCAGGACGCGGCCCGACGTCGGGCGCTCGAGGAGGTTGATGTTGCGCAGCAGCGTGGATTTGCCGGCGCCGGAGAACCCGATGATGCCCTGGATGGTGCCCCGCCTGATGTGCAGGCTGACGTCATCGACGGCCGTGAAAGGTCCCGCGGCCGAAGCGAATGACGTGCTGACGTTCTGGATCTCGATCACAGGCCCCCACCTGCTCGGGGCCGCGGCGCTGCCGCTGTCTGCGTGTTCATGATTTCCTCCGGGCTCGCCCGAGGAAAGCCCTGGGTCCTGGCTTCCGGGCAGCGCTGAGCGAAGCCGGGGAGCCTCAGAACACAGTGGTTCTCCATCGGTCCTGGCGGTAGCACCGTCCTCAAAGGAGGGGGTTGCTGCGGCGTCACGGAGCCAGATCTCTCAGCCGCTCGGGATGGTTACGAGTCCATCTCACACGGCAGGAGGCCGGATACAGAAAAAGCCGGTCACATTTTGTAACCGACTCTTCCCGATCTGTTGATCGTCATTCCCGGGCCGTTAGATGCCCACGCGCCAGCCTTCGCGGGCGGGGCACGCGTTCACGACGACGTCCAGCCCGGCGGCCTTGGCCCGGTCCGTCGCGGCGTCGTCGAAGACGCCCAGCTGCAGCCAGACGGCCTTGGCGCCTACTGCGATGGCCTCGTCTATGACTGCGCCCACCCTGTGGGAGTTGACGAAGCAGTCCACGACGTCGATCGGGTGCTTCTCCGCCGGGATGTCAGACAGGGAACGGTACCCCTTCTCGCCGTGGACATCGTCGCCCGGAAGGTTGACCGGAATGATGGTCATGCCCATCCGGTCCCGGACATAGAGGGAGACCTCATACGCCGAGCGCCATTCGTTGGTGGTGAGGCCGACCACCGCCCACGTGCCTTTGGTTCGCATGAGGCGGTCAATGACTGCCGGATCGTTAACATGGGCCATGCATCAACCTTACTCCTGCGACCTTTCCGGGCAATTGTCGAATAAATGAATGATTTGGGCAGGACCCACGCCGGGTGAACGAATATTACGGCGCTCCCGGACGCCGATTTTGCGGAATCGTGCATCTGAAGTTCTAGTAGGTAGTGACCATCCCGAGCGGCCGAGAGACCTGGATCGATGACGCCGCAGCAACCCCTCGGTGACGTGAGACGACCATTCCCACGCAACCGCTCCGCCCTCCTTCGGTGAAATTCGAGGGAGCCGGAGCAACCAAGGGTGCTACTGCCAGGACCGATGGAGTGCAGCAATGACCCCTGAGAATTCTTCCGCCCTGCCCACCTTTGCCCGGACTGCGTCCGAGGCATTCCCACAAACCACTTCGGACGCGACGGCGAACGAAGCAGGGCTGCGTGACGCGCCCGGCTCCTCTCGCGGCTCTTCGGGATGGTCCCTGAACGAGTCCACGGACGGCGCAGTGCACGGCGTCCCCGCCGATGGGCCGGCGCGTCACCGCAGCACCACCTTCGGAAACCACCTTCCCCGGCACGGCGGCGCCGCGACCGCGGGAACTGTCCAGGCAGAGACGGTTGCGTTCTGGGAAACCCAGGCTCTCCGCCTCGACTGGGCGGACCTGCCCGGCGGCGCGACGGAGCAAACCAAGCCCTGGCACACCGCGCACCGCCGGATCCCGGCCGACGTCGAGGCCGGCACCGGACCTCAGATCACCTGGTTCGAAGGGGGCAGGCTCAATGTCGCCTACAACTGCGTCGACCGCCACGTAGCGGCGGGGCGCGGAGACAAGGTGGCCCTGCACTTTGAGGGCGAGCCCGGCGACCGCCGTGCCGTCACCTACGCCGGACTCCAGCGCGAGGTCTCCAAAGCCGCCAATGCCCTCCTGGATCTCGGTATCACCAAGGGCGACCGGGTGGTCATCTACCTCCCCGTCATCCCCGAAACCGTGATCATCACCCTCGCAGTGGCCCGGATCGGTGCCATCCATTCCCTGGTCTTCGGCGGATTCTCCGCCGAGGCCCTGAAGTTCCGGGTGGAGGACACCGGCGCCAAGCTCCTGGTCACCACCGACGGCCAGTTCCGCCGCGGCACCGCCGTGCCGGTCAAGGACAACGCGGACGCCGCCGTCTCCGGCGACAACGCCATCGAACACGTCCTGGTGGTCAACCGGACCACTCCCGCGGACGAACTGGACACCGTTCCGATGACCGCCGGCCGCGATGTGTGGTGGCACGACGCCGTCGGCACCGCCTCCGAGACTCACGAAGCCGAGGCGTTCGACGCCGAGACGCCGCTGTTCATCATGTACACCTCCGGCACCACCGGCAAGCCCAAGGGCCTGGTCCACACCTCCGGCGGCTACCTCACACAGGCGTCATGGAGCTTCGAGCACCTGTTCAGCAACCCCGACCCCGGGCTGCGGGAGGAGGACGTGCACTGGTGCACGGCCGACCTCGCCTGGGTCACCGCGCACACCTATGAGCTCTACGGCCCGCTCTCCAACGGCGCCACGCAGGTCATCTTCGAGGGCACGCCCAACACCCCGCACCCGGGCCGGCACTTTGAGATCATCGAACGCTACGCGGTCACGCAGTATTACACCGCGCCCACCCTGGTCCGCTCCCTCATGGGCTGGTTCCCGGACGGCGTCCCGGACACGTACGACCTCTCCTCTATCCGTCTTCTCGGCACGGTAGGCGAGGCCATCAACCCCGAGGCCTGGCGCTGGTTCCGGACCAACATCGGCGCCGGCACCGCCCCCGTGGTGGACACGTGGTGGCAGTCCGAAACCGGCGCCACCATCCTCTCCCCGGCACCGACGGACGCCGCGTTCAAGCCCGGCTGCGCGGCCCGCCCGCTGCCCGGCGTCAGCACGCGCATCGTGGACGACGCCGGCAACACGGTGCCGCCCGGCGTCCAGGGTTTCATCGTGGTGGACTCCCCCGGCCCGGCGATCGCCCGGACGGTCTGGGGCAACCCGCGCCGCTACTTCGATTCGTACTGGCGCCAATACGCCGAGCAGGGCTGGTTCCTCGCCGGTGACGGCGCCAAGTATGACGACGACGGCGACATCTGGATCCTCGGGCGGGTGGACGACACCCTCAACGTCTCCGGACACCTGCTCTCCACCATCGAGGTCGAATCGGCGCTCGTCGCCCACCCGGACGTGGTGGAGGCCGGCGTCTGCCCGGTCGCGGACGCAAAGACCGGCCACGCGATCGTCGCGTTCGTGGTGCTGAAGGATTCGGCGGCCGCCCCCGACATCCAGGGTGTGCTGAAGGCGCACGTCGCGAAGCAGATCGGCCCGATCGCCAAGCCGCGGGACGTCGTCGTCGTTCCCGACGTGCCGAAAACCCGCAGCGGCAAGATCATGCGCCGGCTGCTGACCCAGCTGTTCGAAGGCACAACGCTCGGCGACACCACCTCGCTGCAGAACGAACCATCCATCGCGGGCATCCAGGATGTGCTGCGCGACCGCGCCGCGGAATTCCTGGCAGCAGCAAGCCCCACCCGGAAGTAAAGGAACACCCATGACTGAGATCAGCAACGTCGCCCGTCTTTCCGAACCGCTCAAGTTCGCCTACTGGGTCCCCAACGTCTCCGGCGGCCTGGTGGTGTCCACCATCGAACAGCGCACCGGCTGGGACTTCGAATACAACAAGAAGCTGGCCAGGATCGCGGAGAACTCCGGCTTCGAATACGCCCTGACCCAGACCCGGTACGCCGCCTCCTACGGTGCGGACAAGCAGCACGAGGCCACCTCGTTCAGCCTGGCGCTGCTGGCCGCCACCGAGCGCCTCAAGGTGATCTCCGCCGTCCATCCGGGCATGTGGCACCCCGGCGTGCTGGCGAAGTACATCATCACCGCGGACCACATCTCCAACGGCCGCGCCGCCGTGAACATCGTCTCCGGCTGGCTCAAGGACGAATTCACCAACTTCGGCCTCGAATGGCTCGAACACGACGAGCGCTACGTCCGCACCGAGGAATTCATCAAGGTCCTCCGCGGGCTCTGGACCGAGCAGGACTACAGCCAGTCCGGCAAGTACTACAACATCACCGACTTCACCCTGAACCCGGCACCGGTGGACGTGCCGGGCCGGGCGCACCCGGAGATCTTCTTCGGCGGCAACTCCACGGCCGCGCAGGCCACCGCCGGCCGGGTGGCTGACTGGTACTTCTCCAACGGCAAGGACCTCGACGGGTTCAAGGAGAACATCGCCGGCGTCGTGGCGGCGTCAGGTGCCGCCGGTCGCGGCACGGAAGGTGCGCTCCCCTCTCCCAAGTTTGGCCTCAACGGCTTCGTGATCGCCCGGGATTCCGAGAAGGAAGCCCGCGACACGCTCCGCGAGATCGTCGAGAAGGCGCACAAGCCCGCCGTCGAGGGGTTCCGCGCCGCCGTCCAGGAAGCCGGGGCGGCCACCAAGGACGGCAAGGGCATGTGGGCCGACTCGAGCTTCGAGGACCTGGTCCAGTACAACGACGGCTTCAAGACCCAGCTGATCGGCACCCCGGAACAGATCGCCGAGCGGATCGTGGAGTACAAGAAGATCGGCGTGAACCTGTTCCTGACCGGCTACCTCCACTTCCAGGAGGAAGTCGCCGCGTTCGGCCAGGACATCCTGCCGATCGTCCGCGAACTCGAGGCCGACCTCGCCCGCAAGAACGGCACCGAACTGGACCTGTCCCGGACCCCGGCGGCAAACGCCGGCACTACCAGCAAGCTGGTGAACGCGTAATGGCTGACCGCAAGTTCGGATTCCGCACCCGCGCGCTGCACGCCGGCGGCACCCCCGACGCCGAGCACGGCGCCCGCGCCGTGCCGATCTACCAGACCACCTCCTTCGTGTTCAAGGACACCCAGGACGCCGCGAACCTCTTCGCGCTGCAGAAATACGGCAACATCTATTCCCGGATCGGCAACCCCACCGTGGCCGCGTTCGAGGAGCGCATCGCCTCCCTGGAGGGCGGAATCGGCGCCGTGGCGACGTCGTCGGGCATGGCGGCGGAGTTCATCACCTTTGCCGCGCTGACCCAGGCCGGGGACCACATCGTGGCCGCCTCCCAGCTCTACGGCGGCACGGTGACCCAGCTGGACGTCACGCTGCGCCGCTTCGGCGTGGACACCACATTCGTCGCCGGCACCGACCCGGCGGACTACGCCGCCGCAGTCCGGGAAAACACGAAGGCGATCTTCGTGGAGGTGGTGGCCAACCCGTCCTCGGAGGTCCAGGACCTTGCGGCCCTCGCCAAGGTGGCGCACGACGCCGGCGTCCCGCTCGTCGTCGACGCCACCCTGAGCACGCCCTACCTCGTGCGGCCGATCGAGCACGGGGCGGACATCGTGATCCACTCCGCCACCAAATTCCTCGGCGGCCACGGCACCACCCTCGGCGGCGTGATCGTCGAAAGCGGCCGCTTCGACTGGGGCAACGGCAACTTCCCGACCATGACCGAGCCCGTGGCCTCCTACGGCAACGTCTCCTGGTGGGGGAACTTCGGCGAGTACGGGTTCCTCACCAAGCTGCGCTGCGAACAGCTGCGCGACATCGGACCCGCGCTGTCCCCGCAGTCGGCGTTCCAGCTGCTGCAGGGCGTGGAGACGCTCCCCCAGCGCCTCGACGAGCATCTGAAGAACGCCCAGGCCGTGGCCGAATGGCTGGAAGCGGACGAGCGCGTGGCCTACGTGAACTTCTCCGGCCTGCCCTCGCACCCGCACTTCGAGCGGGCGCAGAAGTACCTGCCGCTGGGTCCGGGCTCGGTGTTCTCCTTCGGCGTCAAGGGCGGCCGGGCCGCGGGGCAGAAGTTCATCGAGTCCCTGCAGCTGGCCTCACACCTGGCCAATGTGGGCGACTCCCGGACCCTGGTCATCCACCCCGGGTCCACCACCCACCAGCAACTGAGCCCCGAACAGCTCGAGTCGGCAGGTGTCCCCGAGGACCTGGTCCGCATCTCCGTGGGCCTCGAGGACATCGATGACATCCTCTGGGACCTGGACCAGGCGCTGGACGCCGCCTCGGAAGCAGCAGCCCCGGATGCATCCGCAGAGGCTGAAGCCTGCACGATCGGAGCGAACTGATGAGTGTTGAAGAACGGACCTGGACCGGCCCTTCGGCGCCGGAGCGCCTGAACCTGCTGCGGCAGGCGAAGTCGATCGCGATTGTGGGCGCATCGGACAAGCCCTCGCGCGCGAGCTATTTCGTGGCCACCTATCTGCAGTCCTCCACCCGGTACAAGGTCTATTTCGTGAACCCGGTGGTGAAGGAAATCCTGGGTCAGCCGACGTATCCGTCGCTCGCGGACCTGCCGGAAAGCCCGGACATTGTGGACGTGTTCCGCAAGCACGGCGACTTGCCCGGTATCCTGGACGAGGCCATTGCCGCCGGCGCCAAGACCCTCTGGCTGCAACTGGGCTCCTGGCACGAGGACGTTGCCAAGGAGGCCGAGGCCGCCGGACTCGACGTCGTGATGGACCGCTGCGTGAAGATTGAGCATGCCCGGTTCCACGGCGGCCTGCACCTGACCGGATTCGACACCGGCGTCATCTCTTCGAAGCGGCAGGTCCTGGCCTAAACAGCAGCCACAGCCCAACTCGAGCCGCCGCCAACCAATCCACCTGCCACCCCGTTGCGCTATCACTTTGGGTCGTTCTGAGCGCTCAGAACCGCCCTACGCCCTAAGTGATAGCGCAACCGGGTTAACAAAGGGCTTTAAGGGCGCTTATGGCTGGCCGGGCGCCTTGGTCGGAACGACGCCCGGCAGGGTTGGCGTGATGTGGCCCGGAACGCGCGGCAGATCCTTGCCTGCGTTTCCGCCGCCGCCCGGAAGGTCGGGTGATCCGGGCAGCCCCGGCGCCCCGGGCCGCTGCCCGGGGGTCGGCAGGATGCCGTCGCGGCCGACGGCGGGCGGCGTGGCGGGGGGCGCGTGTCCGGCCGCCGGGGCGCCCGGGGCGCTGGAACTGGGCGTCGATGCTCCGGACGGGTCAGCACCGGGCGTGCCGGGCGTGCCGTGACCCGGCGTGGCGACAGGCGCGGGAAGGGCGGGGATGGTGGACGGCGAGGGCTGGCCATGCTCGGGGGCCGGTGTGCCGCCGTGGCCCGGAGTCTGGAAGATGACCCCGACGGTGCGGCTGACGCTGTGCCGGAAGTCCTCGCTGGATGCCGCCACGGCGCCGGCACCAAGGGTCATGGCACCCACGACGGCGCCACCGACGATTGCCAGCCGGCGCTTCCGGCCGCGGCGCTCGGCCAGGCTGGTGACCCCGGCCGGCAGCGATTCATCGGCATCATTCTTCGCGGACGCGACGGTGGGCAGAGCCGTCGTCGTGGCTGTGTCAGGGGCGGAGGCAAGACCGGTTGCTCCGGCTGTTCCGGCCGCGAGCAGGGCCGCGAGGTCGGCGCGGGGCGCGGGAGCGGCATCCGGGACCACGGCGCGGAGCTGTTCCAGCGCGCTCCGAAGCTCGGCCGCGGATTCGAGGCCGGAGTCGCCCAGCATCGCCTGGATGCTGCCATCCTGCTGGGGGTCGCGGGTGCCGGTCATGATGCTGCGTGGTCCTTTTCGGTTACGAGTTCGCGCAGGGCACTGAGCCCGCGGCGCTGAAGCTGCTTGATGGCACCCGGCGTCTTGTCCATGATGCCGGCCACCTGTTCGATGGAAAGGTCCGCGACGATCCGCAGGACCAGAACTTCGCGCTGCTCCTCATTGAGCCTCGCGAGGGTGTCCGAGATACCGCCCAGGGATCCGAGCGCTTCGTCCTCGGCGGATGCCGAGTACCGGGCGTCGTTCAGGGGATCGTATTCGGCCAAATGCGGAGTGCGTTCTGCCCGCCGCCTGTAGTCGACCAGCCGCGCGTGGGCGACGGAGAAAATGAAGGTCCTCAGACCTGCGTGACCGCCGCTGACGCCGGCCAGCTTTGGCAGGACGTCCACGAACACATCCTGGGTCAGGGCCTCGGCGTCGTCCACGCCCCGGGCCCGGAAGTAGCCCAGCACGGCCGGGGAAATAACCGTGTACACCGCGCTGAAACCTGAAGGGTCACCAGCTAAGGCGGCTGACAATTCGTCATCGCTTAGCTGCTGTGCCAAGAGGCTGTCCTTCCGTTACTGCTGGGGTGCGGCCCCCGCAAGTCTAGCGGCCGCACCCCGGAGCCCTCCAAAGTGAGGGCTCCCTCCTTGCTTTCAGACCCGTGCCGGGTCCAGGCTAAACAGCCGGAATTTACTTGTCGTGCTGGGGCAGCTCGACCGACGGCTGGGCCGGAACAGCCGGGGTTGCCGGAATAGCGGGGGTTGCCGGAACGCCCTTGGCACCGGGGACGGCCGGTGTCGCCGGGGTGGCCGGAACTGCGGCGTGGATGTTGGCGTTGGCGCGTGCCTCGCCGGCAGCACCCTTGACGCTGGCGTCGCCCTTGACGGTGGCTCCGTCCTTTGCGTCGGCGGAGCCGTCGACGGCACCCTCGGTGCCGTCCACGTCGGCTTCGGCGTCGCCCTTGGCCTTGCCGTCAGTCGACGGCGCGGCCGGAACTGCGGGGACGGCCGGCTTTGCCGGGAGCGTAGGCGTGGCCGGGACAGCCGGCGTGGCGGGCGTAGCGTGGCTCACTTCAGCCTGCTCGGTGCCGGACATCTGAGCGGCATTGGCCAGTCCGATGCCGGAGAAACCTCCGACTGCCAGAATGGCGGCGCCGACAGCGATCTTGGTGGTCTTGCTAACACTCTTCATTACAGACGTACATCCTTTGTTTTTTTGGTTTGAAGGCGGGCTGAGGCCTCATGGGGGCAGTTGACAGCCCACTCTCGCCAGAAAAGGCTGGCCGGCGCCCATGGGGGCAGGCGCCGGCCGGCACTTACGGTGGAAGGCCAGCCGGGGTCTGGTGGGGGGTCCAAGACTCCGGCGGCGCTTACAAAGGAGTAATCGCTGGGCGGGCCCGAAAGGTTACGCACCAATCGGAAATTTCTTGATTTCTTTTTTGAGCCGGCGCTGCAGGGGCTTAACGACGACGACGGTGGGCCCCCGCCAGGGAACCCGTCGCCGCAGGAGCTTAACGACGACGCCGCGTCAGGACCGGAAGAGCCCGCTGTAGGCATTCAGGGCGACCTGGCCACCCAGGTGGGCGTAGAGGACATTGCTGCCGGCCGGAATTTCCCGGCTTTTCACAAGGTCGATCAGCCCGGCCAGGGACTTGCCCTCGTAGACGGGGTCGGTGATCATGGCCTCGAGCGAGGCGCCCAGGCGGATGGCTTCCAGGGTGGAATCGACGGGAATCCCATAGAGGTCCCCGGCCCAGCCCTCCATGACGTTGATTTCCTCGTCCCGGAGTTCCCTGCCCAGGCCGATCAGCTCGGCGGTGTTCCGGGCGATGCGTTCCACCTGGTCACGGGTCTTCGCCAGGGTTGCCGACGCGTCGATGCCGATCACGCGGCGCGGTTTGTCCTGGCCGGCAAAACCCGCGATCATCCCGGCGTGGGTGGAGCCCGTGACGGTGCAGACGACAATCGTGTCGAAAAAGATGCCGAGCTCGCGCTCCTGCTCTTCCACCTCGTAGGCCCAGTTGGCGAAGCCCAGACCGCCCAGCCTGTGGTCTGACCCGCCGGCCGGGATCGCGTAGGGCTTGCCGCCGGCGGCCTTGACCTCTTCGATGGCGGTTTCCCAGCTGCTGCGGATGCCGATGTCGAAGCCCGCACTGTCCAGCCGCACGTCGGCGCCCATGATCCGCGAGAGCAGGATGTTGCCTACCCGGTCGGACAACGGATCGGGCCAGTCGACCCAGTTTTCCTGGACCAGGCGTGCTTTGAGGCCGAGTTTCGCGGCCACCGCCGCGACCTGGCGGGTGTGGTTGGACTGGTAGCCGCCAATCGAGACGAGGGTGTCCGCACCCTGGGCCAAGGCCTCCGGGACGAAGTACTCCAGCTTGCGCGTCTTGTTGCCGCCAAACGCGAGGCCGCTGTTGACGTCCTCGCGTTTCGCCCAGATCTGCGCCCCGCCCAGGTGTGCGCTGAGCCGCGGCAGCGGATGGATGGGGCTCGGGCCAAACGTCAGGGGGTAGCGTTCGAAATCGGTGATGGCCATCGTCGGTCCTTCGCTCGCGGTGGGAAACGGTCACAGCAAATATGCAATATATTGCATTGTCGGATACGGGCTCCGGAAGGGCAAGAGGGATATACGATATGTTGCATGCCCGTACCCTCGCTCGCCGGAGTCCACAAGCGGCCGCTGCTGCGGGACAACGTCTTTGAATCGATCCGTAACGCGATCGTCGACGGCACCTTCGAGCCCGGCGAACGGCTGAAGGACGCCGAACTGGAAGCGTGGCTCGGCGTGAGCCGGACACCCATCCGCGAGGCGCTGCTGCGGCTGGAACGCGCCGGCCTGGTGGTTGCGCTGCCGGGCAAGGCGACCATCGTGGCCCCCTGCGACCCGGCGTCGACCCTCAGCACGCAGCAGGTGGTGGCGGGACTGCACGAGCTGGCCGCACGCCTGGCGGTCCCGCTCCTGGCGGAGGAGCACCTCGCCGCCATGGCCGGGGCCAACGCGCGCTTCGAACAGGCCCTGCAGGCGGCGGAGGTCGAGTCGGCACTGCGGGCCGATGACGATTTCCACGCCGTCTTTGTCACGGTCAGCGGCAACCCGGTGCTCCGGGAACTCCTGGAACAAACCACTCCCGTCCTGCGCCGGGTGGAGCGGATGCGTTTCGGCTCCTTTGCCGCCCGGGAATCGGTGGCTCAGCACGCTGAAATCATCCGGCTCGCCCGCCTTGGCGACGCCGAGGCGGCCGCCAGGGCGTGCCGGGAGAACTGGCTCTCGCTGCGGTTCACGTCCGCGGAAGACCCCGCCTAGGACCGTTGTGGTCCCGCCTGGGCCAGGCGTGACTGCTGCCTTAACTGCGACGGCTGCGGCCTTAACCGCGACGGCGGCGGGCCGCCCCTGCAAGGGCGACCCGCCGCCGTCGTACGCCGGTTGGTGACACGTCAGTCGGTGCCGGCCAGTGTCAGTCGTTGATGAGGTCGTTGACCACGATCGTCTGGTCGCGGTCCGGGCCGACGCCGATCGCGGAGAACCGCGTGCCGGAGAGCTTTTCCAGGGCCAGGACGTAGTTCCGGGCGTTCTCCGGCAGGTCCTCCAGGGTACGGGCGCCGGTGATGTCCTCGGTCCAGCCTTCGAAGTATTCGAAGATCGGCTTGGCGTGGTGGAACTCGGTCTGGGTCATGGGCATTTCGTCGTGCCGCACACCATCGACGTCGTAGGCCACGCAGACCGGGATCTGTTCGATGCCCGTCAGCACGTCCAGCTTCGTGACGAAGTAGTCCGTGAAGCCGTTGACCCGGGAGGCGTGGCGTGCCAGCACGGCGTCGTACCAGCCGCAGCGGCGGGGACGGCCGGTGTTGACGCCGAACTCGCCGCCGGTCTTCTGCAGGTACATGCCCATCTCATCGAACAGTTCCGTCGGGAACGGCCCTGCGCCCACGCGGGTGGTGTAGGCCTTGATGATGCCGATGGAACGCGAGATCCGGGTGGGGCCGATGCCGGAGCCCACGGAGGCGCCGCCCGCGGTCGGGTTCGAGGACGTCACGAAGGGGTAGGTGCCGTGGTCAACGTCCAGGAAGGTGGCCTGGCCGCCCTCCATGAGGACCACCTTGCCCTCGTCCAGGGCGGTGTTCAGGACGTAGGTGCTGTCGATGACCAGCGGGCGGAGGCGCTCGGCGAAGGACAGGAAGTACTCCACGATCTCGTCCACCTCGATGTCCCGGCGGTTGTAGACCTTGACCAGGAGCTCGTTCTTCTGGCGCAGCGAACCCTCTACCTTCTGGCGCAGGATCGAGGCGTCAAAGACGTCCTGGACGCGGATGCCGAGGCGGGCCACCTTGTCCATGTAGGCCGGGCCGATCCCGCGGCCGGTGGTGCCGATGGCGCGGCTGCCGAGGAACCGCTCGGTGACCTTGTCCAGGACCTGGTGGTAGGGCGCCACGAGGTGCGCGTTGGCGGAGACGCGCAGCTTGGAGGTGTCCGCGCCGCGGGCCTCCAGTCCGTCGATCTCCTGGAACAGGGCTTCCAGGTTCACCACGCAGCCGTTGCCGATGATCGGAATCGCGTTCGGGCTCAGGATGCCGGCCGGAAGGAGCTTGAGCTCATACTTCTCACCGCCTACGACGACGGTGTGCCCGGCGTTGTTGCCGCCGTTGGGCTTGACGACATAGTCGACGCGGCCGCCAAGCAGGTCAGTGGCCTTACCTTTGCCTTCGTCGCCCCATTGGGCTCCGACGATCACGATTGCTGGCATGGGATCCTCCCCCATTCGTTCGGGCCGAACTGCGTTTAGTGACCAGGCGGTCACCGCAGTTCAGCGCCGTTCATGAGAATGCCCCGAATCTATCGCTGTGTTCGTATCCAACGCCAGAGTTCCGGGGCTCTTACCACCCAAGTTTAGCCGAAATCGGTGCCCGGCATCGCTTTGGGTCCTTGCTTGGACGCGCCGCCTAGGTGGTGAACGCCAGGGCGGCTTCCGCGAGGAGGGCCACGCGTCCGCCGCGGCGGACGAGCCGTTCTTTTTCCTGGCGTTCGTCGTAGCTGCATCATCCACCAGCTCAGGCCCGACACATAGCGGGCACCACTTGCGGGACGGCGCGAGGTGGAATTGAGTGGGAGTGAGAATCCCGAGCGGCCGAAAGGAAACCGCGCCATGCCCCGGACCACTGACCACATCCGTGTGACCCATGCCGGCTCATTGCCCCGCACGCCGGAGCTGATCGCCGCAAACGAGGCCAAGGAAACCGACGGCATCACGCCCGAATTCCTGGACCTGCTCGAAACCTCGGTAGTGGACGTCGTCCAGCGCCAGAAGGAGCTGGGCATCGACATACCCAATGACGGCGAGTACGGGCATACGATGTCCAGCTCCGTGGACTACGGCGCCTGGTGGAATTACTCCTTCTCACGGCTCGGCGGCCTGGAACCGACCGACGTGGACCGCTGGGCCGACGCCACGGTGCACCGCTCCTCGCCCGGCCACATCGTCCTGACCTCCTTCCCGGACCGCCGGGACCGGCAGAAGTTCGATGACGCCTACAACGACCCCTCCTCCGGGATCCTGGCCCACCGCAAGGCCGTCACGCAGCCCAAGGTCGCCGGGCCACTGACGTACACGGGCCAGGAGCTCGTGGCCTCGGACGTTGCCAACCTCAAGACCGGACTGGCCGCGGCCGGGCTCGCCGAGGGGTTCATCGCCTCCCTCTCGCCCGGTTCGTGCGCCCGGGTGGCCAACGATTACTACGGCAGCGACGAGGAACTCCTCTACGCCTGCGCCGACGCGATGCGCGAGGAATACAAGGCCATCATCGACGCCGGCCTGACAGTCCAGCTCGACGACCCCTCCCTGGCCGAGAGCTGGGACCAGATCAACCCCGAGCCGAGCCTGGCGGACTACCTGAAGTTCATCCAACTCCGGGTCGAAGCAACGAACTGGGCGCTGCGCGGTCTTCCCCAGGAGCAGATCCGGCTGCATGTCTGCTGGGGTTCCTGGCACGGCCCGCACACCACGGACATCCCGTTCGCGGACATCGTCGACTCAGTCCTGCAGGTCAATGCCGGCGGCTACTCCTTCGAGGCGGCCAACGTCCGGCACGAGCACGAATGGCGCGTCTGGGAGGATGCGAAGCTTCCCGAGGGGAAGGTCATCATCCCCGGCGTCGTCTCACACGCCACCAACGTCGTGGAGCATCCGGATCTCGTGGCCGACCGGATCGTGCGCTTCGCCGAGCTCGTGGGACGTGAAAACGTGATTGCGTCCACCGATTGCGGGCTGGGCGGCAGGGTGCATCCCCAAATCGCCTACGCCAAGCTGGAGGCCCTCGGCGAAGGCGCACGCCGCGCCACCCAGCGGCTCTGGTAGCAGCACCTGGCCGGCGGGGTCCAGCCCGGCGCCGCATTTCGCGGGGCTTGATAGACTGATAAGGATCGACCAGGAATCGGTCCACACCACATTTTCAAACCACACCATTGCTCCGCATGCCCGTATTCGGCGTGCCTGCATCCGGTGTGGCAGCTTTGCCAATCCCGCAGGAGACCCAGCAACATATGACAGCCCTGGCCACCGAAAATTTCCGCGAAGAGCTTCTGAGCCGCCGGTACGAACCTAACGTCGCCCCCGTCAACGAGCTCCTTGACGTCCTCCAGGCAACCAAAGCTGGCACCGCTGTCCCCTACGTGGACCCCATGCACGACGTCGACGAGTGCCGGATCATCAGCCTGTACTCCAACATCGGCACCGCTGACGCGTCAGGCTTCATCACCGCCGGCGACGACGAGGCCGCCACCCGCATGCTGGGCATCCAGTGGAAACTCGGCCTGCGCCCCGAGTTCGTCATGCCCTGGAACGTCCACCCGTGGCACGTCCCCGGCGAGCCGAACGGCAAGTTCACGCCGGACCAGATTTCCGCGGGCCTGAAGCCGCTGCTGAAGTTCCTGGCCCTCGTTCCCCGCGCCTCCGTGATCGTCGCCCACGGCACCGAGGCCAACCGCCTGGCCAACCTGCTGCTCAAGACCGAAGTGCCCATGATCTGGCGCCGCGGCCTGAAGACCTACAAGGTCCGCTCGCTCAGCGGCCGGGCGTTCGCCGGCACCCCGGCCCGGCAGGAAGAGTACCTGGCGGAGATGCACACCGCCTACGCGGACGCCATGGCCCGCACGGGCCTGGCCAAGGCCAGCTGACCCACGCACGCACAAACGACGGCGGGCTCCCACCTCAAGGCGGGAGCCCGCCGTCGCACGTTAACGCGTTAATCCGTCGCTTAAACCGCAACGCGGGGTCACTTACGGCCCATCCACCGTGGTGGGATGGACCGTAAGTGACCCCGCGTTGCGTCGTTTGGCGGCGCCTCAGCCCTCGGCTTCGATGGCCGCCTTCGCGCCGGGATCGGAATCCTTCAGGAACTTTTCGATCCGCTCCGGCTCCTCGGGCTCGCCGATCGCCGCGGACGCACGGCCAAGCGAGTAGAGGGAGCGCAGGAAGCCGCGGTTGGGTTCGTGCTCCCACGGGATCGGCCCGACGCCGCGCCAACCGTTGCGGCGCAGCGAATCCAGGCCGCGGTGGTAGCCGACCCGCGAGTACGCGTAGGAATCGATGGTGCGGCCCTCGTTCCAGGCCTCCTCGGCGAGGATGGCCCACAGGAGCGAGGAGGTGGGGTGCTTCGCCACGAGGTCCACGGCTTCCTGGCCGAGCGCGAGATGCTGGTAGATCTCGCTCTCGGCAGGCAGGAGCGTGGGCTCGGGACCCATCAGGTTTTTCCGGAACTCGTCGGACATGGCTAGAAGGTCTTGCCGGTGGAGCCCAGCTGCTGGGCGGCCTCGACCACGCGGGCGGCCAGGCCGGCCTCCGCCGAAGCGCCCCAGACGCGGGGATCGTAGAGCTTCTTGTTGCCGACCTCGCCGTCGACCTTCAGCACGCCGTCGTAGTTGCGGAACATGTGGTCCACCACGGGGCGGGTGTAGGCGTACTGGGTGTCGGTGTCGATGTTCATCTTGATGACGCCGTAGGAGACGGCGTCCGCGATTTCCTTGTCCGAGGAGCCGGAGCCGCCGTGGAACACGAGGTCGAACGGGTTGGCCTTGCCGATCTTGGCGCCGACCTGCTCCTGGATGTCCTTGAGGATCTCGGGGCGGAGCTTGACGCCGCCCGGCTTGTAGACGCCGTGCACGTTGCCGAAGGTCAGCGCCGTGATGTAGCGGCCGTTTTCGCCGGAACCGAGCGCGTCGATGGTGGCCAGGGCGTCCTCGACCGTGGTGTAGAGCTTGTCGTTGATGGCGTTCTCGACGCCGTCTTCCTCGCCGCCCACGGTGCCGATCTCGACCTCGAGGATCATCTTGGCGGCGGCGGTGCGCTCGAGCAGTTCACGGGCGATCCGCAGGTTTTCCTGCAGGGTCTCGGCGGAGCCGTCCCACATGTGCGAGTTGAAGAGGGGGTTGCGGCCTGCCTTGACCTCGGCCTCGGAGGCGGCGAGCAGCGGGAGCACAAAGCCGTCCAGCTTGTCCTTGGGGCAGTGGTCCGTGTGCAGGGCGATGTTCACGCCGTAGTTCTTCGCGACTTCGCGGGCGAACGCGGCAAAGCCGAGGGAGCCGGCAACCATGTCCTTAGTGGCGGCGCCGGACCAGTAAGCTGCGCCGCCGGTGGAGACCTGGACGATGCCGTCGGACTCGGCCTCGGCGAAGCCGCGCAGGGCGGCGTTCAGGGTCTGGGAGGACGTGACGTTGACTGCCGGGAAGGCGAAGCCGCCCGTCTTGGCGCGGTCGATCATCTCGGAGTAGATCTCTGGGGTTGCAATGGGCATGCTGACTCCTAATGTGAATTTCGTCTACGGGCTGGTGATCCTGGAGGGAACCTCGTCGGCTAGGAACCATCCTAGCCATTCCTGCGCCGGGGCCGTGTCTCCGGTCACGTGGCCCCTGTAACACTCGCGGCCGGGCGCTTCGGTCATGGTTCCGGGCTGCCGGAGGACTGGCCGGCGCCGGCCCCGCCGCCGGCATTGCGCCGGCCGCTGGCGGTACGCGTGGCTCTGGCTTTACGCGTGGCGCGGGCTTTCCGGATCCGCAACGTGATGACGGCTGCCACGACGACTACCGCGACCACCGCGGTGACGCCGCGTCCGGCAGATGTGGCTGCCGCTTCGTAGGAGTTCCCGGCCAGGTAACCGAGCAGGACAAATCCTGCACCCCACACCAGGCCGCCGGCGGCGTTGAAGGCCAGAAACTTCAGGTAGGGCATCCGTGAGCTGCCGGCCAGTGCGGGCATGACGGCGCGGAAAAATGCCACAAACCGGCCCAGAAACACCGCCGAACCGCCTCGGAGGCGCAGGAAATCCTGGGCCTTTTCAAGTCTCGCCAGACGCCTGTTCATGACTTTCAGACCCAGAAGTCTCGGTCCCAGGTGTTTGCCGACCTCGTATCCGGCCGAGTCCCCGATGATCGCGGCCAGCACGACCACGACCATCACGGACCACAGGGGCAGGACCCCGCGGCCGGCCACGACCCCGCCCAGAACCGCGGCGGTCTCCCCGGGGACAACGAAGCCGACGAAGAGGGCGTCCTCGGCGAAGACCAGCACGCCCACGATGATCAGGGCCAGCAGCGGGTCTACATTCAGGACGCTGTCCACAAACCCGCTCACCGGGTTTCCGCTCCCCTGCCGAAAGGGACGGCTTCATCCGACGTGCAACGGTGATGTCTTCGGTTCCGGTCCACATCCTTCTCCTCGCGCGTTCGCCTAGCACCGACAGCGTCTGCTGGTTTGCGATCCACGTCAACGGCTCGCTTGTCGGCACGGAACCCCGGGCCACGGACGCCTAAGAGTGGCTTTAGCCCGGGAGCTGGCCGAAGACGTGGCGGCGGATCCAGGCGTGCATCGCGATCGCGGCGGCGGAGGCTGCGTTGATGGAACGGGTGGAGCCGAACTGCTCGATCGACAGGGTGTCCAGCGCCGCTTCGTGGACTTCAGGGGTCAGGCCCGGGCCTTCCTGGCCAAAGACCAGGACGCAGTCCTTGGGCAGTTCGTAGGTCTCCAGCGGCACCGAGTCCGGGAAGATGTCGATCCCGATGATCGCCAGCCCCTCCCCCTGCGCCCAGGCCACGAAGTCCTCAACGGTGGGGTGGTGGCGGACGTGCTGGTAGCGGTCGGTGACCATGGCCCCGCGGCGGTTCCACCGGCGTCGTCCGATGATGTGGACTTCCTTGGCCAGGAACGCGTTGGCGGTCCGGACCACGGTGCCGATGTTGAGGTCGTGCTGCCAGTTCTCGATCGCGATGTGGAAGTTGTGCCGCTTGGAGTCCAGGTCGGCCACGATCGCCTCGTGCTTCCAGTAGCGGTATTTGTCCACCACGTTGCGCCGGTCGCCGTCCGCCAGCAGGTCCGGGTCCCAGTGCCCGCCCTGGGGAACTTCGCCTTCCCAGGGTCCGACGCCGACCTCCGCCTTCGGTTCCGGCCCTTCCTCTGCGGCGGGGAGGGACGGGGCGGGGATCTCGGGTTCAGTCACGCCTCAACATTAGACTGGGTGACAGGAAGCGGCACACTTAGGCGGAGGACAGCATGGCAGATCAGCGCGAAGAGCATGGTACCGATTCAGACGAGGGCCGTTCGTACGCCTCGATGTACCGCAGCGGCCAGGAAATCGAGTGCTGGCTCACGGACATGGACGGCGTGCTGGTCCACGAGAACCAGCCCATCCCGGGCGCGGCGGAGCTGATCCAGCGCTGGGTGGACACCTCCAAGCGGTTCCTCGTGCTGACCAACAACTCGATCTTCACGCCCCGGGACCTCGCGGCCCGGCTGAGCTCTTCCGGGCTGGAAATCCCGGAGGAGAACATCTGGACCTCGGCCCTGGCCACGGCCCAGTTCCTCAAGGACCAGGTCCGCGGCTCGGAGTCGGGGAACCGCGCCTACACGATCGGCGAAGCAGGACTCACGACGGCGCTCCACGAGGCCGGCTTCATCCTCACCGACCAGAACCCCGACTTCGTGGTGCTCGGCGAGACCCGCACCTATTCGTTTGAAGCCATCACCATGGCCATCCGCCTGATCCTCGCCGGCGCGCGTTTCATCGCCACCAACCCGGACGCCACCGGGCCCTCGAAGGACGGACCCATGCCTGCCACCGGGGCCATCGCCGCCCTCATCACCAAGGCCACGGGGCGCGAACCGTACATTGTGGGCAAGCCCAACCCGATGATGTTCCGGTCGGCGATGAACCAGATCGACGCGCACTCGGAAACCACGGCCATGATCGGCGACCGCATGGACACCGACATCATCGCCGGCATGGAGGCGGGCCTGCACACGGTGCTGGTGCTCAGCGGCATCACCCACCGGGACGATATCGCCGCGTATCCGTTCCGGCCGAACCAGATCCTGAATTCCGTGGCGGACCTCAAGAACCAGATCTGAGCAACACCCCAGAACGCGATACCTCAGAACGCGGTCTTCTTCCCGCCGCCGCCCGGCAGCGGGAAGAGGTCGTCCTGGAGTTTTTCGATGATGGGCCGGTAGATGAACGGGCTCCAGCCAGGGCTCGCGTGCTCCGGCCTCGCCCCGTCGGTGCGCAGGTCATCCGAGACCATGTTGGTTTTGAAGGACAGTGACCAGGTGTCCCGGGCGGTCTCGTAATCCACCGTCTTGTCCCGGGGGTTGCCGATGAACGCCATCTTCGTTTCGCCCAGCTTCCCGACGAAACGGCTGGCCTCAAAGTGGAAGATATAGGCGGATTCGGACTGGATCAGCACGCTGGACGGCGCGATCGGGGACAGCTGTTCCAGTGTCTGGTCCACCACCTGACCCCAACTGCGTTCATTCTTGTGCAGCATCCTCTCGCCGAGCTCATAGCCGCCGCGCAGCACTGTGGGGAAGCGGAACCCGCTTTCGTAGAGCATCACCACACCCTCGAACCAGCTCTGGTCCAGCACGTCGTGCCGACTCGCCGGGCTGGAGTCGAGCAGGATGAACGCCACTTCGACGCCGTGCAGTTCGCGCAGCCGGGCCGCCACCTGGGTTGCCACCATGCCGCCAAAACTATGGCCGTAGAAGTAGAGGGTGGTGAGATTGTGGGCGCGGACGTGCTCGATCACGGCGATGACCACCTCGTCGATGTCCAGGCCTTCGTTGGAATACCCGACGGCGGCGAGCTGGCCCCTCTTGTTCAGGGAGCCGCGCAGCGCGTTCAGGATCCACAGGGCTTCTTCCCAGCTCGTTTTGTAGCCGGGGAACAGGATCCAGCTGGCGTGGGGGTAATACCGTTCGGCAACGTCATCAGGTACTTCGAGGATCCGGCTGACACGCCGCTCGGCCTGCACGCGCTGAGTGAACAGCATGTCCGCCGCCAGCAGCGACGCGGACCCTGCGCCGATCAGGAACGATCGCCGGGAAACCCGTTTAAGCTCGACGGCGCGGCGGAGCATGCGGGCCTCGGAAGCACCGGGGCCTCGCGGATGGTTCGGATCCATCTCGGCCGGCACATCTCTACCGTATCCACGCTTCGGCGGGGATGAGAAACCGGACCATACAGCGGTCCCGAAGCTCAGCGTGGAAGCGCCGTTGGCGGGCCGCTGGCGCGGTTGGCGCCGCTGGCACGCCGTTGAAGCGCCGTTGCCGGTTACGCGGGTTCGGGCTCGCGGCCGACCTCGCGGCGGCTGATTTCCATGCCGATCTCGTCATAGGTCGCCAGGAGTTCCGAGCGGGCCATGTCAGCGGGATCATCGAGAAGGCCGAACACAGAGTCGCTCGCGGCGAAGAGTTCGTCGTCGGAGAACCGGTTCAGCTTCCGGGTGCCTGAGGGATCGATCGAGGCCGTAAATTCCCCGGCCATGTCCAGAGGTGGCAATGCAGCGGAATCGTCGCGGTGCGCGGTCAGTTCCAGGGAGACTCCACCGGGAGCCGGCATGCCGGCGACCTCCGAGCCGGAGGCCCCGCCGTCGATTGCGTTGAGGTCGTTGCGCAGGCCGGCCAGCGCCGCTGATTCCACGAATGCGGCCAGGCCGAGGTCGACGCGGATATGCGAGATGATCCCCATGCGGCGGATGCGCTGGATAATTTGCATCAGGGAGAGGCGGGAGGCTTGTGTGAGGCTCCCCCGGACACTAATCCGGACGACGTCGGAAACGACATCGAGTTTGACGTGGGCTTGCAGTGTTTGGTCCATAGGTACTCCAAATAAGGATGTCTATGGCCGACGGCTCAACCTCATTCAGCGTATCCGCGCTTGTGGTCGCACACAAGTCATAGGCCGCTGCCGGTTCAGCCAGCCTGCCGCCGGTTCGGCTCTTCGTAGTGCGTCCTGGTAGCCGTTCCGCCGACAGATTGCACCAGTGAGGCGGCGATGTCGCGGAGTTTGACGTTGCCGTTGCTGGAGGCATCGGTGAGGATCCGGACCGCGGTTTCCTGGTCGCAACGGTTCTGGGCCATGACGATCCCGATGGCCATGTCGATCACGGTCCGGGATTCGAGCGTGGCGCGCAGGTTCGTGGCGCTGTCCGTGTGCAGCGAGAAGCGGACTGCCAGCCGCAGCGCCTGGGAGATTTCACGGGTGTACCCGCGGGCCCGGACCGCGACGTCGCCGTCGAACTTGTGCGGGACATCGGAGTAGAGGTTCAGGGCCGCCTGGGCTTCGCCCTGGAGGTGGAAAGGCACCGACAACACCGAGCGCAGGCCGTGCGAGGCGACGGCGGAGGCGTAGTCAGGGCCCCAGCGGTCCTCGTCGAAGAGGTCCGGGACGTAGACTTCCCGTTCCTCCTTGGCGGCGGTCAGGCAGGGGCCCTGGGACAGTGAGTACTGGATCTCGTCCACTTCGCGGGCGGAGTCGCTGCTCCACCCGATCGTGGCGGCCTTACGGTCCCGGAGCAGGGTGATTCCGCACAGCGCGTCGTCGCCGGAGCCGGCCACCTGGTGCGCGGAAAAACGCGCGAGTTCGTTCAGGAACGCTTCGAAGTCTGCGCTGTCCAGGATCAGGTTCTGGATCTGGTCGACAGTGTTGACGGAGTCAGCGGTCAAGTCTTCAGGGGGCGGGAGCATGTCGCGTTTCTCCAGATGCGGGTACGGACGGGGGGTATTTAAGAAATGATAAGTCACCCCCTAGGCACCGTCCACCCGCGTCAGCTGAGGGAGAAACGCTAGTTGAGGCCCAGTTCGTCCTTGCCGAAGGCGAAGAGGTACGGAACGCCGGCTTCGGCCTCGATCTTTTCCTTGGCTCCGGTGTCGCGGTCCACGATCACGGCGACGGCCACCACGTTGCCGCCGGCCTTGCGGACGCCTTCGACGGCGGTCAGCGCGGACCCGCCGGTTGTTGAGGTGTCCTCCAGGACCAGGACCTTGCGGCCCTCGACCGAGGGGCCTTCCACCTGGCGTCCCATGCCGTAGGACTTCTGCGCCTTGCGGACGACGAACGCGTCCACCGGGCGGCCGGCGTCGACGGCGGCATGCATGACGGCCGTGCCCACCGGGTCCGCCCCCATGGTGAGTCCCCCGGCGCACTCGAAATCGATCCCGGCGTCCTCCATCAGCGAGAGCATGACCTGCCCGACGAGTTTGGACGCCTCGTGGTGCAGGGTGATGCGGCGCAGGTCGATGTAGTAGTCGGCCTCGGCGCCGCTGGAGAGGATGACCTTGCCGCGGACTACGGCCAGTTCCTTGATCAGTTCCAGCAGTCGGGCACGGGCAGCGGCAGCGTCGGCTGCGAAGTCACGGGTGGCAGTCATGGCTCCCAGTTTAGTGGCTGGTCCGCCGCGGATTCCCAGCCGGGGTCTTGCACGTCGGTCCGGGACCTTTTGCTCTGGGCGGCACCGGCACACGGGAGTCGGATGGAACCATGACGGCAGGAACCGAACCATCCATCCGCTGGCCTGCGATCACCAAAGACATCGGCAGTTTCCGGGTCCGGCCGAACCTGGTGGATTATGACGCGGCGTGCGCGGCCTTCACCTGGGATGAGGCCCGGCGAGCCCTATCCGGACTCCCCGGTGGCCGCGGCCTCAACATCGCCTACGAGGCAGTGGACCGGCACGCGGCTGGCAGCACGGCAGGACATGAGGCCTTGCGGTTCGTCCGGGCCGATGGCAGCACCCACTCCTTGAGCTACGCCGAACTCGCCGAACAGACCAGCCGCTTCGCCGGCGTCCTGCGCAGCCTTGGCGTCGGCCGCGGGGAACGGGTCTTCTCCCTCACCGGCCGCGGCCCCGCCCTGTACATCGCGGTGCTCGGCACGTTCAAGAACGCGAGCGTGTTCTGCCCGCTGTTCTCCGCTTTCGGTCCCGAGCCGGTGCGGCAGCGCCTCACTCTGGGCTCCGGCCGGGCGCTGGTCACCACGCGGGCGCTGTACCGCAAGAAGATCGTCCAGCTGCGCGGGCAGCTCCCGGAGTTGCGCCACGTCCTGCTTATCGACGCCGACGGCGATCCCGAGCCCGGAACCCTCGACCTGGCCGCCCTCATGCGCCAAGCCCCGCCGGACGGGGAGATCGCGGCCACCCAGCCGGAGGACATGGCCCTGCTGCACTTCACGTCCGGCACCACCGGCACTCCCAAGGGCGCGATACACGTGCACGACGCCGTGACCGCCCACCACGCGACCGGAACCTTCGCCCTGGACCTGCACCCCGGAGACGTCTACTGGTGCACGGCCGACCCGGGCTGGGTCACGGGCACCTCGTACGGCGTGATCGCACCCCTGAGCCACGGCGTGACGGCCATCGTGGACGAGGAGGAAATGGACGCCGACCGGTGGTACCGGATCCTCGCCGAGCAAGGAGTCACGGTCTGGTACACAGCCCCGACGGCCTTGCGCATGCTCATGAAGGCCGGAGCCGACCGCGCCGCAGGACACGACCTCTCCGCCTTGCGCTTCGTCGCCAGCGTCGGCGAGCCGCTCAACCCGGAGGTTGTGGTGTGGGGGCAGGAGGCCTTCGGCCAGCCGGTGCACGACAACTGGTGGCAGACCGAAACAGGCGGCATCATGATCTCGAACTACGCCGCAACCGAGATCCGGCCCGGCTCGATGGGCCGTCCATTGCCCGGCGTCGAGGCCGCCGTCGTGGCCCGGGATGCGGACGGCAAGCCCGTCATCCGCGACGGCGAAGCGGTGCTGGTCACGGACCCCGACTCCATGGGGGAACTGGCCCTCCGGCCCGGCTGGCCCTCCATGTTCCGCGGCTATCTGCACGAAGAGGAGCGCTACCGCCGCTGCTTCGCCGGGGGCTGGTACCTGACCGGGGATCTCGCCAAACGCGACGCCGACGGCTACTACTGGTTTGTGAGCCGGGGCGACGACGTCATCAAGTCGTCGGGGCACCTGATCGGCCCGTTCGAGGTGGAGAGTTCCCTCATGGAGCACCCGGCCGTCGCCGAGGCCGGCGTGATCGGGGTCCCGGACCCGGTGGCCGGCGAGGTGGTCAAGGCCTTCGTTGAACTCCGGACCGGCTGGGAACCGTCCGGGGAGCTGGCCCTGGACATCATCGGCTTCGCCCGCAAGCGGCTGGGCCCCGCCGTTGCGCCGCGGCTGCTTGACTTCACCGCCGCACTGCCCAAGACCCGCAGCGGGAAGATCCTCCGGCGCCTGCTCAAGGCCCGCGAGCTCGGCCTGCCCGAGGGCGACACCTCCACCATCGAGACGCCCCCGGTCCCGCCAAACCCGGCCCGCATAGAGCCGGCCAGCACCGAACAGGCACCGAAATGACCGGTACAGCGAGCCCACGAGGAGGCCCTTTGGACGCGGCCCACGGCCAGCACCTGCTGCTGCAGATGTTGCGCGTCCGCCAGCTCGAAGAGAAATGCGTCGAGCTGTACAGTGCAGCCAAGATCCGCGGCTTCCTGCACGTGTACATTGGCGAGGAGGCTGTCGCCGCCGGCGTCCTGGCGTCATTGGGACCGGAGGACGCCGTCGTCGCGACGTACCGGGAGCACGGGCACGCGCTGTTGCGGGGCGTCTCGGCCGAGGCGATCCTCGCCGAAATGTACGGCTACGTTGAGGGGTGCTGCCGTGGCCGGGGCGGGTCAATGCACCTGTTCGATGCCCCCACCCGCTTCTTCGGCGGCAACGCGATCGTCGCCGGGGGCCTACCTCTCGCCGTCGGCCTGGCACTGGCCGACAAGATGGCGGGGCGCTCCAATGTCACGGTGTGCTTCTTCGGCGAAGGCGCGGTGGCCGAAGGCGCATTCCACGAGAGCCTGAATCTGGCGGCCCTGTGGCAGCTGCCCGTGCTGTTCTGCTGCGAGAACAACCTCTATGCCATGGGTACCGCCCTGGCCCGTTCCGAATCGCAGACTGACATCGCCCTCAAGGCTGCCGGCTACGAGATCCCCGCGTGGGCCGTGGACGGCATGGACGTCCTGGCCGTCGAGGAGGGTGCACGCCGCGCGGTGGATGCCGTCCGCTCCGGAGGCGGTCCGCACTTCCTGGAGCTGCGGACCTACCGTTTCCGGGCCCACTCGATGTTCGATCCCGAACGCTACCGGACGAAGGAGGAGGTGGCGCGGTGGATGGAACGGGACCCGATCACGCTGCTGCGGACCGCGCTGGAGTCCGCGGGCCACCTCTCGGCCGCCGAGTGGGAGCAGCTGCAGGCGGACGCGCAGGCGGAGATCGCGGCCGCCGTCGAGTTCGCCGAGGCCGGAACCCCGGAACCGGTGGAGGAACTGACCCGCTTTGTCTACAGCGAGCGCGGCGCCGAAGACGGCGCGGGCACAGCCACTGGCGCGGGCACAGCCGGGCAGCCTGCCGGGAAGGCCGCAGGCACGCCATGAAATCGAGCTACCGAGAGGCGCTCCGGGCGGGCATCCGCGACGCCATGATCCGCGACGAACGCGTATTCCTGATGGGCGAGGACGTGGGCGCCTATGGCGGCTCGTTCGCGGTCAGCCTGGGCCTGCTGGAGGAGTTCGGCCCGGACCGGATCCGTGACACCCCGCTCTCGGAATCCGGGTTCGTCGGTGCCGGGATCGGCGCGGCCCTGGGCGGCATGCGCCCGATCGTGGAAATCATGACCGTCAACTTCAGCCTCCTGGCGCTCGACCAGATCGTGAATAATGCCGCCACCTTGCTGCACATGTCCGGCGGGCAGTTCCACGTCCCGCTCGTGATCCGCATGACCACCGGTGCGGGCCGCCAGCTCGGCGCCCAGCACTCGCACAGCCTCGAAGGCTGGTACGCGCACATCCCGGGGCTGCGGATCCTGGCCCCGGCCACCCTCGAAGACGCCCGCGGCATGCTCTGGACGGCGCTGCAGGACCCGGACCCCGTGCTGATCTTCGAGCACGGCTCGCTGTACAACGTCCCCGGGGAACTGGCCGACGACGCCGGCCCGGTGGACATCGGCACGGCCGCCATCCGGCGCCCCGGCAACGACATCTCGCTGATCACCTACGGCGGGACCCTGCCCGTGGTGCTCGACGCCGCGGAACAGCTCGCCGCCGAAGGGATCGACGCCGAGGTCCTGGACCTGCGCACGCTCCGTCCGCTCGACGACGCCGCCATCCTCTCCTCCGTGACCAGGACGCACCGGGCCGTCGTGGTCGATGAAGGCTGGCGCAGCGGCAGCCTGTCGGCCGAGGTGAGTGCGCGGATCACCGAGCAGGCGTTTTTCGACCTCGATGCGCCGGTGGCCAGGGTCTGCAGCGCCGAGGTGCCGATCCCTTATGCCAAGCACCTGGAACTCGCCGCCCTGCCGTCCGCGGAACGGATCGTGGCCGCGGCCAAAGCAACAGTAGGCGCCGGTGGGTGACTTCCTGATGCCCTCGCTCGGGGCCGACATGGAGCACGGCAAGATCGTCGAATGGCTGGTCAAGCGCGGTGACTATGTGCGCCGCGGCGATCTCGTGGCGGTCGTGGACACGGACAAGACGGTCATGGACGTGGAGTCCTTCCAGGAAGGCGTCGTGGCGGACCTCCTGGTGGGCATCGGCGAAACCGTTCCGGTGGGAACCCCGCTGGCCGTGATCACCCAGACCCCTGCTGAGGTCGGGGCTCCAGTTCGTGCGGCTCCCCCGGCGGGGGCGCCGTCGAAACCCGCTGCTCTCACGCCGCGGCCCCCTGAGCCGGTCGGGCCGACGGCGGGTCCCCCGATCGCCCCTCCCGTGCGGCACCTGGCGCACCGGCTGGGCGTGGACACCGGCAGGATCCAGGGCACCGGCAAGGACGGGGCCATCACCCGCGCCGACGTCGAACACGCGGTGGCGGCCCGGACCGGCGGGACGGGCAGGGTGCGTTCGTCGCCGCGGGCGCGGCGGCTCGCCGCGGAACTCGGGATCGGGCTTTCCACCGTGACCGGCACCGGCCCGGACGGCGCCGTGACGGTGGCCGACGTGCAGCGCGCAGCAGCCAGAGTTCCAACGCCGGGTCCCCCGGAGCCCGGTCGGGTTGCATCCGCGACGGAACCCCCAGCTCCGGAACGCGTCGCGGCCGTACTGGAAGCGCCGGAGACACCAGCTAGAGGGAGGCCGACGTCGGAAGCCCGCGAGCGCGTGGCCAGCCTGCGTCGGGCCATCGGCGCCCTGATGACGCGCTCGAAGCAGACCATCCCGCACTACTACCTCAGCACCACGCTGGATCTGCGCACCGCCGTCGGGTGGATGCAGTCGGTCAATGCGCACCGGCCCGTCGCCGGCCGGCTGGTGCCGTCGGCGCTCCTGCTAAAAGCCGCGGCTCTGGCGGCACGGGACGTCCCCGAGGTCAACGGCTTCTACGTTGACGGCGGTTTCCGTCCCAGTGCGGCAGTGCACCTGGGCGTCGCGGTGGCCCTGCGCCAAGGCGGTCTGGTGGCCCCGGCGATCCACGACGCCGACACCCTGCCCCTGGACGTGCTCATGGAGCAGCTGCGGGATCTTGTCAGCCGGGCACGTGCGGGGCGTCTCCAGCGCGCCGAAATGGCCGATCCAACCTTGACCGTGACCAACCTCGGAGACCTCGGCGTAGACAGTGTCTACGGCGTGATCTATCCGCCCCAGGTGGCCATGGTGGGCTTCGGCCGGGTGATGGAACAGCCCTGGGCCCAGGACGGGCTCCTTGGGGTCCGGCATGCCGCCATCGCTACGCTCTCCGCGGACCACCGGGTCAGCGACGGCCTGCGCGGCGCCCGTTACCTCGCCCGGATCAACGAGCTGTTGCAGGAACCGGAGCACCTGTGACACCCAAAGCCAGGAAACCGGAGGAACCATGAACGAACAGGACGCCCGCGCGGCGGTGCACGCCGCGATCGGCGCGGTGGCCCCTGACGTCGAACTCGACGACGTCGACGAGGACGCCCGGCTGCGCCAGGATTTGGAACTCGATTCGCTTGATTTCCTGCGGCTCGTGGAAACGATCGACGCGGCCACCGGCGTGGACATTCCGGAGCGCGACTACTCGGCGGTGGCTACCGTCAAGGGCCTGATCGGCTACCTCACGGCGCACGGCTAACCGCATCGGTTGCTCCGTAAGCGCCCTTTTGGAGGCTCCAAGGGGCGGTTACGGAGCAATCGACGGGGCGCCGGCCGGCGGGGAAAGCACGGCTAGGGCTGCGGCTGGGGTTCGGCCCGCCGCGCGAAGGCCGGTGCGTGCTCGGGGCGCGGGCCAAAGGCGATGAAGCGGGGAATGATGGTGCGGAACACCGGAACGTGCCGTGCAAAGAACAATGCCGCGGCCGGAGCCTTCGACCGCTTCCCGGTCAGGATCGGGCCGAAGACTGCCCTCTGCATGAGCCGTTGGACGCTCTGCACAATGACGGTGGGCAGCCGGCGCCGCCGCTCGACTTTCTCCAGGTCTGCCGTGGTCACCCGGCCCCGGAGCAGTGCGGGGGCAAGGTACTCGGCGGCGGCGGCGGCGTCCTGGATGGCGAGGTTGATTCCGACGCCGCCGGCCGGGGACATCGCGTGCGCGGCGTCCCCGATGAACAGCAGCCCGTTGATGTGCCACGAGTGCAGCCGGTTCAGCCGCACGTCGAGCCAGTGGAGGTCATCAAGGGATTCGATGGCGTCAACCCGGTCCGCAAGATCCGGGCGGAGGGCCGCCACCCGCCGTCGGAAGCCCTCGACGCCTTCCGCGCGGATCCGGGCGTCGGCGCCCTTGGCGGCGAGGTAGCCCATTTGGTAGTAGTCGTTGCGGAACAGGGCCAGCAGCGCCTCGCCGGGGCCGAACGCCGGCACGAGCCCGGCCACCTCACCCGTTTCGGAGGGATAGCGGGGCAGCCGGAACCACCACGTGTCGAAGGGTACCGGGAACTCCTTTGGCGCCAGCCCGGCCGCGGTGCGCAGCGCGGAATGGCGGCCGTCCGTGGCAACCACCAGGTCCGCCAGGAGCTCGTCCTGTGTGCCGTCGGCGGTCCGGAAGCGGACTCCGCGGACACGGCCTCCGTTGCGGACCACGCCCGTGGCGGTGTGGCTCATGAGCAGCGTAAACCCCGGCTCCTGGGCTGCGGCGGCGGCGAGGAAGCTCAGGAAATCCCATTGCGGCATCATGGCAATGTAGTTGTACGGCGGCGGCAGGGCGTCAAAGTCGCCCATGGTCACGGGCGCCCCGCCCGGGACCGGGAAAACGACATTCTTCAGGCGGCTCTGCGGCAGCCGGCGGAACTCCCGGCCGAGTCCGAGTTCGTCAATGAGCCGGATCGTGGACGGGTGCACCGTGTCGCCGCGGAAGTCGCGCAGAAAATCGGCGTGCTTCTCCAACACCGTCACCCGCACCCCGGCCCGTGCCAGGAGCAAGCCCAGCATCATCCCCGCAGGTCCACCGCCCACCACCGCGCATCCGGTCTTCTCCATGGCCCCACGCTACGCCTGCGCGGGGTGCCGCGGGAGGGGTTTTTCGCGCAGGTTTCGGGCTTTCGCGGCGCAAAATACCCTGCGCTACGGGAATCCTCGTAGCGCAGGGTATTTTGCGCCGCGTCAGGTCAAAAACGCAGCGCGGCTCAGAGCCGGGTGTCGAAGGAGTCGCAGAAGACGTTCTCGTTGAACGTGCCCTGGAACTCCGACTTGCCCTGGATCTTCTCGATGGCGGCCCGGATGGCTGCCGGCGTGCCCGCGTGGGCGTGGATGGCGGTCTTGACCATCGGCACGTCAATGAGGTGGTTGGGCTGGTTGAGCGAGACGAACACCGTGGGGACCTCGGTGGTGTACCAGGGGATCTCGGCGGCCATCGGCGTGGACCACTTGATCCGGATCGCTGCCTCCTGCGCGAAGCCCTTCACATTGGCAAACACGAACGCGGCGTCATATTTGTCCGCGTAGTCGCCGGTGGCTTCCTCGGAGATGACGGACATGAAGTTCACGCCTTCCTCCCCTGCCGCCTTGCGCTGCGCCGCCGTCTTGAAGAGGTGCACCTCAAAACCGGCCCGCTCCAGTTCCGCGGCCACCACATCGAGGTAGGCCAGGGGATCCGCCATGGTGAAGTCCGAGCCGCCGGAAATGCCGTACAGCCGGATCCGCTTGTGCGTCCGCGGTGTGATGGGCAGGTTCTGCGCAGTGTCCTTCACCAGGGTCACGGTCTTGTCCGCAATTTCGGCGGCGATGGCCAGGTGCGCTTCGCTGCCGATCTTTGCCAGCGCCTCCGCCGGCGGGACGAGGGATTCCCGCGCGGCCTTGTGCAGTCCGAGCGAGGCTTTGAGGGCCAGGATCCGGCGCAGCGCGTCATGCAGCCGCGCTTCGGTGATGACCCCGGACTTGTAGCCGTCCAGCATGTACCCGAAGTCCTCGGCCGGGTTCCGGAAGAACAGGAACATGTCGCACCCGGCCGCAATGGTGGCCGGGACGAGCTCGCTGCGCTTCATGGCCTGGGTGAGGCCGATCATCTGGGACGCGTCGGTGAGGATCAGCCCGTTGAAGCCGAGCTCGCCGCGCAGCAGGTCCTGGAGGAGTTCCGGCGCCAGGGTCGCGGGCAGGATGTCCCCCGCCGCGAGGCCCGGGCGGAAATGCCGTGACAGGTCCGGTGCGCCGATGTGCCCGACCATGATGGACTGCACGCCGTGCCCGATCATCTCCCGGTATACGTGCCCGTAGGTCTCGTTCCACTGCTCGTAGCCGAACGTGTTGTAGGACGTGACCACGTGCTGGTCCCGCTCGTCCAGGCCGTCACCGGGGAAGTGCTTCATGGCGCACACGGTGGGCGATTCGCTGATGCCGTCGAAGTACTCCTTGGCCCGCTCCACCACGATTTCCGGGGCGTTGCCGAAGGCCCGGGTGGAGATGACGGTGTTGCGCCAGTTGTAGTGGATGTCCACGATCGGCGCGAAGGCCCAGTTGCAGCCCAGCGCGGCGGTCTCCACCCCGGCAACGCGCCCCATCTGGCGGGCGATGCCCTTGTCCGGGTGCGAGCCCGCCTGCAGGTGGGTCGAGACGAACGTCCCGTCGTCGCAACTGCCGGCGCCGCCCATTTCCGGGTTCGATGCGATCAGCAGCGGCACCCGTGTCTTGGACTGCGCGTACCGGATGTGCTCCTGCACCTCGGCCGACGGCCCCGGCCGGTACCGCATGCCGCCCACGTGATACTGCTCCAGGACACCGTCGAGGTATTCCGGGGAGTAGTCGTTGTTGTGGTTGATGAACAGCTGCCCGATCTTTTCCTCGTCCGACATGGAGCCGATGGTGGACTCCACCCACGCAATCGCGGCATCGTCGAGGTTGAACGGCGCGGCCTTCAGGTCCACCAGGAACCGGGTGGCTCCGCCCTGCAGCCCGTCAAGGGCCGCAACAGTGTCGTCAACGATCTGGTTCACTGGCGTGGCGATATCCACTACAACACTCGCTTCATCGGTTTGGAGTTCTTCCAGGGTTTCGAGCTGCGAATCCAGCAGCGAGAGCGGCATGAAATGGCCCGGACGCGCTGCCATGCGGCTGCCGAGCAGTTCCCGGGTGCCGTGCAGGTGCACGAACACCACGGAGGAGTCCCCGCTGCGGATGATGTCGCGGTAGGAACGCTTGAGCGCGCTGCACGCGATGACCAGCCCGGAGTCCGACGCCGCGAAGCGCCTGCCGACCTCGGCCAGCCAGGGTGCCCGGTCGTCGTCGTCCAGCGGGGTACCCGAGGCCATCTTGTCGATGTTCGACTGCGGGTGCAGCGAGTCGCCGTCGAGGAATTCCGCCCCCAGGCGGTCGGCGATGGCCGCGCCCACGGTGCTTTTGCCGCAACTGGTCACGCCCATGACGACAATGTGGGCGGGACCGGCGGACTTCAGCTCACCAGTCATGGACGGTGCCGTCGACGAGGCGGTTGTAGGGCAGGTAGGCCTGCTGGTAGGGGAACGCGGCGGCGGCTTCTTCGTTGAATTCCACGCCGATGCCGGGCTTGTCGCCCGGGTGGAGGTAGCCGTCGACGAAGGTCATGGATTGTTCGAAGACCTCGTTGGTCGCATCCGAGTGCTGCATGTATTCCTGGATGCCGTAGTTGTGGATCGCCAGGCCCACGTGCAGCTGCGCGGCGAACCCGACCGGGGAGATGTCGGT